>NZ_JAMKBZ010000019.1:0-116584 GCF_053772255.1 Rhodopseudomonas parapalustris
CACCCCGGACCAGCTTCGCCGATCGCCCGTTGCTCGACATACGCCGACCGGCGTAAAAACCGCCGAGACTCTAACTGTAGCTGGATGAAAGTTCAGTGGCAGGTCAACGCGATCTCTTTTATCTTACCTCTGGTTGCCGTGTACGCAAAGAGCGGTGACGCATATGACGTCGGGCCACCAAGAGGGGTTCAATTCAACTTCTCAAACACGCCAGTCCATCCTGACTAGTTCTTTCCTCAGTTCCACAGAGCTCTCAGCACTTCGAAGACTTTCGATGTCGCATCCCGCACAGCCTCATCCGCTGCGCCGTTTCGGAGCACATTCTGGGCCGCTCCTGAACGGACCGTATCTTCCAGTATAGTGCTCCCGCCCTTCCAACTCACACTAAACCGCACAGAAAGCCGCCTCATGTGAATGGAGAATTTACCGCTCGTCGCACCCGTCAATTCATCGCTGATTGCACCGACATCGAGCGACACAACGATTGCGGCACCTACCCGGTCGTCAACAACATTGACACCATCGCTCTTCAGATTCTTAACAACTAACTCAGTTACTCCATGGTCCACGGCTCGATCACCGACATTCGAGACAGAAACAGGTATCTCTTTCCTCTTCTCGTTCCTATGCCATCTGACAATTAAATCGCGATCTATTATTGGATCGGCGGGCGGCAAGGGATGCGGGATTGGACTCTGAGGCGTTCCGCTTGAATTCGGCTGGCTGGGCGGCTTCGACTGTATAAGCTCGCAAACCCTGACACCATACATTGAGCGATTGGGGGAATCGCAAATTGTGCTTACGTCTGCGAGGATACCAAGCACCGGGGCAAGAATGCCAATGACAATGAAATAAATCGCACCCCGTTTTCGAGGCGTCGCCTCGTCTGAATACATGGATCTCCACCTCATTAGTCGGAAATAAATCAGTCAGAGGAAATTTCTCAGTTATCACTGATAGCAGCTAGGAAATAATTTCTGCACTTCTCCTACCATCAAGCTGAAGCCTTTGACGGATCGAGATCGGTGGAGGCGCGCTGGCGGACTTTATCTCGTTTCCAGAGCTGATTATATATCGCGACGAGTGAAAATTCTAGCGGCGACACCAGTTCGTACAGCGCGGAATTTGGTAGCATCGAACTGAGAGCATCGAACCACCTTTCCGGCGTGGACATAAAACACTACGCTAAACACTACGCTGCTGACACCATGCGCGCGGCAAACATGGGCCATCGCCACGCCCCTTTCTGCTCTCGCAGAACCGCAACGATCCGCAATTCCCTGAACTTTGATCGCTTCAATGCACGCCCTTTTAATCGGAGCGGCAGACCAATATGTCGTCGGCCCCCACCCCGTCTTGCCCCCCGCCGCTTCCCGCGCAAAGCGCTTGGAATGCGCGCAACGCAGCAGAGTTCGGTGGCCTCCGCCGCGACTGGCGGCGCCGGCGACAGACCGAATGCGGAGCCGCAACTTCTTCCCTGCCCCGGTTTCCCGCTCCATTGACCCGACAAGCGGGTGGTCTATCTTGAGCGCACCGCAATGAAATTCCTCCGGTGAGACGGAAGATGGCGAAGAGCGTGAAGGCGCTGATCAACCCGGCCATGCTGGCATGGGCGCGGGAGCAGGCCGGGCTCAGCCCGGACGAGGCCGCGCGCCGTCTCCACATCGATGAAGATCGCCTACTCGCGCTCGAAGCCGGCGACGAGACACTGACGTTCCCCAAGCTGCTGGACCTCGCCGACCTCTACAAACGGCCGGTCAGCCTGTTTTACCTCAAGGCGCCGCCGAAGGGTTGGCAACCGATTCAGGATTTCCGGCGTCTTCCGGGCATCAACGACGGCTTTTCTCCGCAACTGATCTACGCCATCCGGCTTGCCAGGGAACGGCGCGAGATCGCATTGACGGTTCGCGATCAGCTCGGCGAGAAGGTCCGGAATTTCGATCTCGAGGCCACGCTCGACTCCGATATCGAAAAGCTCGGCGAAACAATCCGCGACTATCTGGGCATCACCGAGACCGGGCAGCAGAAGTTTCGCCGCAAGGCGTTCGACGGCTGGCGGATCGCGATCGAGGCGAAGGACATTCTGGTCTTCGTCGTCCCCCGGCTCAAAATCCGCGAGATGCGCGGCACCGCGCTCGCCGAGCGGACGATGCCGGTGATCCTCATCAACGGGAAGGACCGCGGCAACGGCCGCGTCTTCACGCTGCTGCACGAGTTCTGCCATTTGGCGCTGCGCCAGAGCGGCGTCAGCAATATGGGTGGGGACCGCAACGACGCCCCTCACCCCGAGGTCGAGAAATTCTGCAACGCCGTGGCCGCGGCGGCGCTGATGCCGCGCGACTGGTTGCTCGGGGAACCGCTGGTCGCGCAAAAGGGCAGTCAGAACAGCTGGCGCGACGATGAACTGGAGGCGCTGGCGCTGCGCTTCGGCGTCAGCCAAGAAGCCGTGCTGCGCCGCCTGCTGACGCTCGGCCGCACAACGCAGGCGTTCTACGACAATAAACGGGCCGAATTCCAAAAGATCTACGCCCAACTCGACGAGCAGAAGGAAGCCGCCGAAGGCGGCCCGAAGTACCACCATGTGGTGCTGAGCCAGCTCGGCCGCACCTTCACACAGCTCATTTTCCAAGGCTATCACGATCGATATTTCACGCTGCGCGATGTCGCGGGTCTTTTGAACATGAAGGTTACCACCGTTCCTGTGATGGAAAAGGCGGCCTTTGGCATTGCAGGCTGAGCCGACATGGCTGCAAAAATCTATTGCATCGATACGAGCGCGCTGATTGCGGCCTGGTACGAGCGCTACAAGCCCAACCGCTTTCCGAAGCTGTGGGAGCAGCTCGACCAGCTCATTACCAGCGGTCGCCTGGTTTCCTCGACGCTGGTCCTGCGCGAATGCAGCAAGCGGTCCGAAGAATTGCACGGCTGGCTGAAGCCGCGCGAAGCCATGTTCGTCATGCCTGACGAAGCCGTGCAGTCGCAGGTCGACCATATCGTCAACACGTACACCGGCCTGGTCTCCGCAGGGAAAGAGAAATTCCAGGCCGACCCGTTCGTGATCGCCCTGGCCAAGGTCCTAGGCTACACAGTCATAACCGAAGAAACGGGCATCGGCAGCCTCGGCAAGATTCCCGGTGTCTGCAGCGCCATGAAGATCGATTGTATCAACCTGATGCAGTTGATCGACGAAGAGGACTGGGTGCTCGGATAGCTTCCTTGCACGCTTGCAGATTTGAACAAGTTGGCGGTGCCGATGAACCCACCGTTCGACCAGTTGTTCCCCGCTTGACTCCCCGCCGCTTCCCGCGCAAAGCGCTGGCATGAGCGCAGCGCAGCAGACTCCCGCGCCTCCCACCGCGACCGGCGCCGCCGCGTTGCGGGCGCTGCTCGCGCGCCCGGTGCCTGTGGTGATGGGCATTCTCAACGTCACCCCCGATTCCTTCTCCGACGGCGGCGACTTTCTCGGCCCGGAGCGGGCGCGGGCGCATGCGGCGCGGATGATCGCGGACGGCGCCGACATCATCGACATCGGCGCCGAGAGCACCCGCCCCTACGGGTCGACGCCGGTCTCGGCCGACGAGGAGCGGCGGCGGCTGGCGCCGGTGCTGGCGGCGGTCGCGGCGCTCGGCGCGCCGGTGTCGATCGACAGCATGAAGGCCGAGGTGGTGGCCTGGGCGCTCTACCATGGCGCCGCGATCGCCAACGACGTCTGGGGACTGCAGCGCGATCCGGAGATGGCGGGCGTGATTGCTGCGCGCCGCGCCCCGGTGATCGCGATGCACAACCGCGACGACGCCGATCCGGCGATCGATATCGTGGCCGACATCAATGCGTTCTTCGAACGCTCGCTGACGATCGCCACCAAGGCCGGCATTGCCGAGGAGCTGGTGGTGCTCGACCCCGGCGTCGGCTTCGGCAAGACGCCGCAGCAGAGCATGATCACACTGGCGCGGCTGCGCGAGTTCGCAGCGTTCGGCAGGCCTCTGCTGGTCGGCGCATCGCGCAAGCGTTTCATCAGTACGGTGGTGCCGAGCGATCCCAAGCAGCGGCTTGGCGGTTCGCTCGCCGCGCATCTGATCGCCGTCGAAAACGGCGCCAGGATCATCCGCGCGCACGACGTCGCCGCAACATCCCAGGCATTGAAAGTCGCCCACGCCATCAGGGACAGCCGATGAACGACACCATCTTTATTACCGGACTCGTGCTGCACGCCCGCCACGGCGTGATGGATCACGAGACCGAGGTCGGCCAGCGCTTCGTGATCGATCTCGAACTTACCGCCGATCTGACCGAATCCTCGCGCACCGATCGGCTGTCCGACACGGTGTCGTATTCCAACGTTGTGGCTTGTACCACCGCGGCGTTCAAGGACGCCAACTACCGGCTGCTGGAGCGTGCTGCCGGTGCGGTTGCCGACGCGATCCTTGCGAGTTTCGACAAGATTACCGCCGTGAAGGTCACGGTGCACAAGCCGCACGCGCCGATCCCCGCGATCTTCGACGACGTCGGCGTGATCATCACCCGCAGGCGGAGCTGAGATGCCGCGCGCCCTGATCGCGCTCGGCGGCAATGTCGGCGACGTGCGCGCCACGTTCGACAAGGCGATCGCCAACATCTGCGGCATGACCCAGGCCGAACTGATCGCACGCTCGCCGGACTACGCGACGCCGCCATGGGGCGACGAACAGCAGGACCGCTTCGTCAATGCCTGCATCGAGATCGAATGCCGGCTCGATCCATTGTCGCTGCTGCAAGTGCTGCACAAGATCGAGAAGCGCTTCGGCCGCGATCGGGCCAACGAGCGACGCTGGGGGCCGAGGACGCTCGATCTCGATCTGATCGCTTACGACGACGCAATGATCGACCGGCCCGATCTGACGCTGCCGCATCCTCGGCTGTTCGAGCGTGCCTTCGTGCTGGTGCCGCTGCTCGACATCGTGCCGGATCAGGTGATCGGAGGACGTTCGCTGAGAGAGGCCCTCGCCGGCCTGTCCACCGCCGGTATCGAGCGGCTGCCGGAGCGCGACTGAACCGCCGCTTCTGGGAATATCCCGCAACACGGTCCGCCGCAGTGCACAGGACCCAATCTCGTCCTTATTGCCTCAAACAACTGTTTGGCATCGCCGCCCGCCCGTGGCATTTTCCGGCCAAATCACGTTCCGGTATTCTGGGAGTTCGATTTCACCGATGTCTTCTGCAAAGCAAGAGCTGCGGCTCGCCGCCGATTTCGCCCCGGCCGGCTATGACGATTGGCGCAAGCTGGTCGACGGCGTGCTGAAGGGCGGGCCGTTCGAGAAGCTGATCAGCAAGAGCGCCGACGGCATCCAGATCGATCCGATCTATGTGCGGGCGCGCGATGCCGCGCCGATTGCCGGCCGCGCTCCCGCAGCACCGTGGCAGATCATGCAGCGGGTCGACCACCCGGAGCCGAAGCAGGCCAACAAGCAAGCTCTGCAGGACCTCGAGAACGGCGCAACCGGCCTGACCCTGGCTTTCGCAGGCAGCGTTGGCGCGCGCGGCTTCGGTCTGCCGGCCACCCAGGAGGCGATCGCGCAAGCGCTGGAGGGCGTCCACCTCGACGCCGGCATCGCGATCGAACTGCAGTTCCCGCCGCAGTCCTGTGACGTGGTTCGTCATCTCGTCGATCTGATCAAGAACCGCGGCACCGACCCGGCCGCCTGCGACATCCGCTTCGGCATCGATCCGCTCGGCGCGCGCGCCGTGCAGGGATCGAGCGCCACCGAGTGGAGCGAGATCGCCAAGGGCCTCGGCGACGTCGCCGCCGGCCTTGCTGGCGCCGGCTTCAAGGGGCCGTTCCTGGTCGCCGACGGCCGCGTGATCCACGATGCCGGCGGCTCCGAGGCGCAGGAGCTGGCTTACGTTCTCGGCTGCAGTCTCGCCTATCTGCGGGCGTTGGAAGCGGCCGGCGTTTCGCTCGAGGCCGCCCGCGGCATGATCTACGCGCGGCTCTCCGCGGATGCCGATCAGTTCTTGACGCTGTCCAAGTTCCGCGCGCTGCGCCTCTTATGGGCGCGGGTCGAACAGGCCAGCGATCTGGCGCCCAAGCCGCTGGTCGTCGCAGCCGAAACCGCATGGCGGATGCTCACCCAGCGAGATCCTTATGTGAATATGCTGCGCGCCACGATGGCGACGTTCGCCGCCGCGCTCGGCGGTGCGAACTCGGTGCAGGTGCTGCCGCACACGCTGGCGCTCGGCCTGCCCGACGCCTTCGCGCGCCGCGTGGCCCGCAACACACAGCTGATCCTGCTGGAAGAGTCCAACCTCGACAAGGTTGCCGACCCAGCCGCTGGCGCCGGCGGCATTGAGGCGCTGACCAAGGAGCTGTGCGACGCCGCCTGGACCCAGTTCCAGGAGATCGAGCGCGCCGGCGGGGCGTTCGCCGCGCTGCAGGCCGGCCTGATCCAGCCGAAAGTAGCCGCGAGCCGCGCCGCCCGCGACAAGGCGATCGCCAAGCGGCGCGACGTCCTGACCGGCGCCTCGGAGTTCCCGAACCTGCACGAGGCGCAGGCCAAGGTGCTCGACGCCAAGCCGACCGCGGTGCCCCCCGCTGGCGACGCCAAGATCAGCTTTGCTGCGCTGACGCCGATCCGTGTTGCGACGCCGTTCGAGACCCTGCGCGACAAGTCCGACGCGGTGCTCGCCGCCAAGGCGTCGCGGCCCAAGGTGTTCCTCGCCAACCTCGGCACGCCGGCCGACTTCACCGCGCGCGCCACTTTCGCCAAGAGCTTCTTCGAGACCGGCGGCATCGAGGCGATCGACAGCGAAGGCTTCACCGATGCAGCCGCGCTCACCGAGGCCTTCAAGGCGTCCGGCGCGGCGTTCGCCTGCCTGTGCTCATCCGACAAAGCCTATCCGACCTATGCGGCCCCGGCCGCCCAGGCGCTCGCCGCCGCAGGCGCCCAGCGGATCTACCTGGCCGGCCGCCCCGGCGAGCAGGAAACCGCTTTGCGCGAAGCCGGCGTGCAGGAGTTCGTGTTCGCCGGCGGCGACGCGCTGGCGACGCTGAGCGACGCCTGGAAGAGCATCGAAGCGGCATGACCGGGACCGGCAAAGCAGTGCTCTCCGGCGGCTGCCAGTGCGGCGCGATCCGCTACGCGCTGTCGGCGCCTCCGCTGCGCACGGCTTTGTGCCACTGCCGGATGTGCCAGAAGGCGACCGGCGGTCCGTTCGCGTCAATGGCCGAGATTGCCAAGGACAGCTTCACCTGGACCCGCGGCGAGCCCGCGTCGTTCCGCTCCTCCTCGGTCGCCGAGCGCGACTTCTGCAAGGACTGCGGAACGCCGCTGGGCTATCGGCTGCTCGCCTGCGACAGCATCGAGATCATGACCGGAACCTTCGACCGGCCGGATCGCGTGGTTCCGACCCTGCAGTACGGCACCGAAGCCCGGCTCGGCTGGACCGGCACGATCGCGAACCTGCCGAGCAAGACCACGTTGCAGAACTATGGGCCCGACAGGCTGGCACAGGTGTTCAGCTATCAGCAGCCGGACCACGATTAACCCGACGAAATGACGAGAAACGACAGCCGTGCTACGATGGGCTGTAGTGAGATCAGATAAAAATGAGCAAGATTCCGAACTTCGCCGAGATCGCGTTCCAGCCCACCGCCGCCCCTGCCCCCGCGGGCGAGGCCCAGCCGTGGCTGACGCCCGAAGGCATTCTGGTCAAGCCGGGCTACTCCGAGGCGGATGTCGCCGGCATCGATTTCCTCGACACCTGGCCGGGCGTCGCGCCGTTCCTGCGCGGCCCCTACCCGACCATGTACGTCAACCAGCCGTGGACGATCCGGCAATATGCCGGCTTCTCGACCGCTGAAGACTCCAACGCGTTCTATCGCCGCAACCTCGCCGCCGGTCAGAAGGGCCTGTCGGTGGCGTTCGACCTTGCCACCCACCGCGGCTACGACAGCGACCATCCGCGCGTCGCCGGCGACGTCGGCATGGCCGGCGTGGCGATCGACTCGATCTACGACATGCGCACGCTGTTCGCCGGTATCCCGCTCGACCAGATGAGCGTGTCGATGACCATGAACGGCGCGGTGCTGCCGATCCTGGCGCTGTACGTCGCCGCCGCCGAGGAACAGGGCGTCTCCCCGGAGAAGCTGTCGGGCACCATTCAGAACGACATTCTGAAAGAGTTCATGGTGCGCAACACCTACATCTATCCGCCGGTGCCCTCGATGCGGATCATCTCCGACATCTTCGCGTACACCTCGCAGAAGATGCCGAAGTTCAACTCGATCTCGATCTCCGGCTATCACATGCAGGAAGCCGGCGCGACGCAGGACCTCGAGCTCGCCTATACGCTCGCCGACGGCGTCGAATACGTGCGCGCCGGCATCGCAGCGGGCCTCGACGTCGACAAGTTCGCGCCGCGGCTGTCGTTCTTCTGGGCGATCGGCATGAACTTCTTCATGGAAGTCGCCAAGATGCGCGCCGCGCGCCTGCTGTGGGCCAAGCTGCTGACGCAGTTCGACCCGAAGCAGCAGAAGTCGCTGAGCCTGCGCACGCACTGCCAGACTTCCGGCTGGTCGCTGACCGCGCAGGACGTGTTCAACAACGTGATGCGTACCACCATCGAGGCGATGGCGGCGACTCAGGGCCACACCCAGTCGCTGCACACCAACGCGCTCGACGAAGCGCTCGCGCTGCCGACCGACTTCTCCGCCAGAATCGCGCGCAACACCCAGCTGTTCCTGCAGCAGGAGAGCGGCACCACAAGGATCATCGATCCGTGGGGCGGTTCGTACTACGTCGAGCGGCTGACTCACGACATCGCGGTGAAGGCCTGGGCCCACATCCAGGAAGTCGAAGCGCTCGGCGGCATGGCCAAGGCGATCGAGGCCGGCGTGCCGAAGCTGCGCATCGAGGAAGCCGCCGCCAAGACTCAGGCGCGGATCGACACCGGTCGGCAGTCGGTGATCGGCGTCAACAAGTACAAGCCGACCGACGAGACCCCGATCGACGTGCTCAAGGTCGACAACTCGACCGTGCGCCGCCTGCAAATCGACAAGCTCGCCCGGCTGAAGAAGGAGCGCGTGCAGGCCGACGTCGACGCCGCGCTGGCGGCGCTGACCCGCTCGGCCTCGGAAGGCAACGGCAATTTGCTGGCGCTGGCGATCGACGCGGCGCGCAAGAAGGCCACCGTCGGCGAAATCTCCGACGCGCTGGAGACGGTGTATGGCCGGCATCGCGCCGAGATCAAGTCGATCACCGGCGTCTACAAGCGGGAGGTCGCATCGATGGCGGACCGGATGGAGAAGGTGCAGGCGCTGATCGACGCGTTCGAGGACGCCGAGGGCCGTCGCCCGCGCATCCTCGTCGCCAAGATCGGCCAGGACGGTCACGACCGCGGCCAGAAGGTGATCGCCTCGGCGTTCGCCGACATCGGCTTCGACGTCGACATCGGACCGCTGTTCGCCACCGCTGATGAGGCGGCACGGCAGGCGGTGGAGAACGACGTCCACATTCTCGGCGTGTCGTCTCTGGCCGCCGCCCATCTGACCGCGGTGCCGGAACTCAAGGCCGCGCTGAAGAAGCAGGGCCGCGAGGACATCATGATCATCATCGGCGGCGTGGTCCCGCCGCAGGACTACGACGCGCTCTATAAGTCCGGCGCCGAAGCGATCTTCCCGCCCGGCACGGTGATCGCCGACGCCGCCGAGGAGCTGATCCACAAGCTGAACGCCCGCCTCGGCCATTCCAGCCAGGCGGCGGAGTAGCTGCGGGAGCTGCCGCGATGTGGTAGGATGACGGCATGACCGCCGTCATCGACATGCCGCTGGATACCATCCTCGCCCGGCTGCGGGAGCAGACGGATGCCTTGCGCGCGGGGGGAGTCGAGAAGCTATTTGTGTTCGGCTCGCGCGCCCGCGGTGATGCCGGACCAGACAGCGATATCGACCTTCTGGTAGAGGTCGCACCGGAAGCTCGCTTCTCGCTGCTCGACCTCATCGGCGTCGAGCATGTCGTCGCCGACGCGACCGGCCTCCGGGCTCAGGCGACCATGCGCCGGTCGATCCAGCCGGCTTTTGCGGAACGGATCGCACAAGACCTCGTCGAGGTGTTTTAACGTGCCTCCAACGATTTCCGATCGGCTGGGTCATATCGAGACAGAGCTCCGGAATATTCGCGATGTCCTGAGCGATAAGGAATTCGCCGACTTCGAGTCTGATCGGTTGGTACTGGCGGCTGTCGAGAGGTTTCTGGAGCGAATTAGCGAAGCTTCGAGACACATCCCCAATGAATTGAAGGCGAGTGAGCCCTCAATCAATTGGCGCCGATTGGCCGACCTCGGCAACTGGCTTCCGCATGCCTATCACGCGACAGACGCCCGACTATTGTGGGAAATGATCCAACGTGATCTCGAGCCACTTCGGCAGTTCCTCTCTCGCGCACGCAAGGAGTCCGACGGTTGAGCTATTCGAACCTGTTCCGCATCTTGCTGGTTCTAGCCAGCGTCTGCGCCCTCTCCCCTGCCCTCGCCGAGCCGCCGAAACCGAAGCCTGACGTCGCCGTGAAGACCAAAGCGATCGACGGCACGGTGACGCTCGATGCGGCGATCAAGGCCGATGCCAAGCTCGCCGAGAACTGCCTTGCCGAGGGCAAGAAGTGGATCGCCGAACGGCGCACCGAGGCCGAGCCGGAATACAAGAGCGATCCGGAGCTATTCCGCAACGGCCCGTGGACCTACGAGCGAAGCTATCAGCAGGACTCGCTGGTCGCGGACCGCTACGTCTCGATTCTGCGCACCGACTACAGCTACACCGGCGGCGCCCACCCCAACACCGACATCGATACTATTCTATGGGACAAGCAGCTCGGCAAGCGCATCAGCATCCGTCCATTTTTCACCGACCTGTCCGACGGCAGTCCGGCGATGCGGGCGATGGTCAAGGGCGTGATCGCAGCCCTGAGAGCGGAGAAAAAGGCGCGCGGCACCGAGGACGACGGCGAGGACTACGTCAAGAGCATCGAACCGAAACTGCTGAAGATCGGCCCGGTGACGTTGGCGTCCTCGACCGAAACCGGCAAGAGTTCCGGCCTGACGTTTCACTACGCTCCCTACGCCGTCGGCGCCTATGCCGAGGGCAGCTACGAAGCGTTCGTGCCGTGGACCCCGCTGAAGCCGTATCTGTCGGCGGAAGGCAGCGCGATCTTCGGCGGCGACCGGCCGAAGCAGGATCGCAAGGCCGAGTAAGCTCGAGGGGACGACACTGGACGTTTAGAATGCGCAGTCTGCATCGCACGCGATTGCCAGCATATTTGCCCCTCCCGGCGCCGAACAACGAACGCCGCTTCTGCGCAAAGTCTGCTTCATTCGCTGACGATTTCCATTCGCTGTGCCAGCCCGGCGCAGCGAATGGAAAGCTGTCAGCAATGTTGCGGAGTGGACGACATGACCAAGCCAGCCGGCAATTACGACGCCGTATTATCGGCCAATAAGGACTACGCGAAGGACTTTGGCGACAAGGCCAATCTGGCGCTGCCACCAGCACGGCACTTCGCGATTTTGACCTGCATGGATGCCCGGCTCGATCCTGCCAAATATGCCGGCCTCGCCGAAGGCGACGCGCACGTCATCCGCAACGCCGGTGGCCGCGCCTCTGACGACGCGATCCGGTCGCTGGTGATCTCCCACAAGCTGCTCGGCACCCAGGAATGGTTCGTGATTCATCATAGCGATTGCGGGATGCAGTTGTTCACGGGTGAAGTGATCGCCGACCTGCTCGAAGACAATCTGGAGACCGCGAGCTTCGACGGCCACCATTGGAGCAATCCGAAGCACGGCGGTGGCTCGGTCGCCGGTCATTTCGTGCACTGGCACACGTTCCAGGACAACGCCAAGAGCGTCACCGAAGACGTCGCGCGGATCCGCAGCCATCCGCTGGTGCCGAAGCACATCCCGATCTACGGTTTCATCTACGATGTGAAGACCGGCCGGCTCGACGAGGTCGCCGAAGCCAGCGCCGCCGGCAAACCTGTCGCCTGAGGCGTCATCAACAGGGAGATCCGCGCGCAGCCGTTCCCCCCGCCGGACTCCCCTCGCCGCTGGCGCCCAATCGTTGTAAACGGGCGCCATGACTCTAGCCCGACGCACCGGCGACATTGCCAATCTCGCCAGCGAGGTCCGCAGCGGACATCGCGCCGCGCTGGCGCGCGCCATCACCCTGATCGAGAGCCGCCGCGCCGACCACCAGGCCTCCGCACGCGCGCTGGTGCAGGAGCTTTTGCCCGATACCGGCCGCGCCATCCGGGTCGGAATCACCGGCTCGCCCGGCGTAGGCAAGTCGACCACGATCGACGCGCTCGGGATCTATCTGATCGCGCAGGGGCACAAGGTCGCGGTGCTAGCGGTCGATCCGTCCTCGGCGCGCACCGGCGGCTCGATCCTCGGCGACAAGACCCGGATGGCACGGCTGTCGGCCGAACCGGATGCCTTCATCCGCCCCTCGCCGTCCTCCGGCACGCTCGGCGGCGTCGCCGCCAAGACCCGCGAGGCGATGCTGCTGTGCGAGGCTGCCGGCTTCGACGTCGTGCTGGTCGAGACCGTCGGCATCGGCCAATCCGAGACCGCTGTCTGCGACATGACCGATTTCTTCCTGGCCTTGATGCTGCCGGGCGCCGGTGACGAGCTGCAGGGCATCAAGAAGGGCCTGGTCGAGCTCGCCGACATGATCGCCATCAACAAGGCCGACGGCGACAACATCGCCCGCGCCAATCTCGCTGCCGGCGAGTACCGCGCGGCGCTGCACATCCTTACCCCGCGCTCGATGCACTGGCAGCCGCCGGTGATCACCTACTCGGCAGCGACCGGCAACGGCATCGCGGAGCTGTGGCAGTCGGTGCTCGATCATCGCACCGCGACGACGCCGTCCGGCGAGTTCGACGCGCGGCGGCGCGAGCAGCAGGTCAAATGGATGTGGACACTGCTGGAAGATCGCTGGAAGGCGAAGCTGCGCAGCGATCCTTCGATCCGCGCCAAGGTGAAATCCACCGAGGCTGCCGTCGCCGAAGGCTCGATCACGCCGACGCTCGGCGCCGATCGGGTCGCGGAGCTGATCGGATGAGCGGCCTGCGCATCCTGATCACCGGCTTCGGGCCGTTTCCCGGTGCGCCCTTCAATCCTACTCCCGCCTTGGTCGATCGCCTCGTCAAATTGCGCCGGCCGGCGTTCGACGATGTGGCTCGTCTCGGACATGTCTCCAACGTCAGCTACCGCGCGGTCGACCGCGACCTGCCTGCGTTGCTGGCGCAGCATCGTCCCGACGCGCTGCTGATGTTCGGGCTCGCCGCCTCGACCCGTCACGTCCGAATCGAGACCCGCGCCCGCAATGCCATCACCACATTGTGGCCCGACGCCGAGCAGGTGACGCTGCGCCACGGCCAGATCACGCCGGGTGACGACGCGCGCAGCTTTGGCCCACATGGCGCGCGGCTGGCGCGGGCGGCGCAGTCCACTGGGATCGACGCGCGCCTGTCGCGCGACGCCGGGCGCTATCTCTGCAACTATTTGTGCTGGCGGGCGATCGAAGCGACGCAGGCGCCGGGCGGCCCGCACCTCGCCGCCTTCGTCCACGTGCCGCTGATCGGCCGCGACGGCACGGCGTGGCCGGGAAGCCTTATCACCGCCGAGCATCTGGTCGATGCCGGCGAAGCGATGCTGTTCGAGCTGGTGCGGCTGACCCGCCAGGCCCGACGCGTTCGGACCACCTGACACTGCTCGACCGCGAAGAAACCCGCTGTGCTGCCGGGCGTTATCTCCCCCCGGGGAGGAAACCATGCCTTATGCGCTGTTTTGCGACGATGCCAAGGTCAGCAAGAGCTATCCGAGCCAAGCGGATGTCTGGCAGCACGCGAGCGACAGCGGCTTGGTGATCGAAGCGATCACCGGGGCCGAGGATGACGTGCCGCGCCGCGTGCTCGATAAAGGCTACGAGATCCGCGCCTGTGCGCCGGAACCGGGCGAAGACCCGGAGCGCAACGAGCGCGAGGCACAGGCGGCACGCGACGACCAGCCCGTCCCAAACGTACAGCCCGAGCCGGAGGGCGCGTCGGGTTAACCCTACGATCAAACATCCCGCCGCTCTCCTCTCCGCCGCACCGCGGCGGGCCCGATTTTGCGTTAGCTGTTGGGATCAGGATCTCCGCCTAACAGAGCACGCGCGCCATGGCTTTGCACCGACGCGACTTCCTCGGCACTGTGGCGACCGCCGGCGCGCTCGCGCTGGCCGCCTCGCCGCTCGCCGCCGCCCCCGCCTCGCGCCGCGGCCGCGAGGCGGCGCTGTCCGGCGTCCGCCCCGATAGCTCGGATGACCAGACCACAGCGCTCCAGCGCGCGATCGATGATGCTGCCGGCCGCCGCGTGCCGCTGGCGCTGCCGTCGGGCACCTATCGCACCGGGACCTTGCGGTTGCCGTCAGGCGCCCAGCTCTCGGGGGTTCGCGGCGCGACTAGGCTGCTCTTTACCGGCGGACCGTCGCTGTTCGACAGCCAGGGCGCGGAGAACGCGACGCTGTCCGGCCTCGTGCTCGACGGCGCCGGCATTGCGCTGCCGAGCCGGCGCGGACTGGTGCACTGCATCGCCGCGCGGGATTTGCGAATCCAGGATTGCGCGATCACCGCCAGCGGCGGCTCCGGCATCTGGCTCGAAGCAACGTCCGGCGCAATCAGCAACAACACGCTGACCAAGATCGCGGTCACTGGCGTGGTCTCGTTCGACGCCAAGGGCCTACGCGTCGACCACAACACCATCATCGATACCAACGACAACGGCATCGAGATTCTGCGTACCACGCTCGGCGACGACGGCACGCTCGTCACCGGCAACCGGATCGAGAACATCAAGGCCGGCCCCGGCGGCTCGGGCCAGTACGGCAACGCCATCAACGCGTTTCGCGCCGGCAACGTGGTGATCAGCGGCAACCGCATCAAGGATTGCGATTACTCCGCGGTGCGCGGCAATTCGGCCTCGAACATCCAGATCACCGGCAACAGCGTGTCCGACGTGCGCGAGGTGGCGCTGTATTCGGAGTTCGCGTTCGAAGGCGCGGTGATCGCCAACAACACCGTGGACGGCGCCGCGCTTGGCGTCTCCGTCTGCAACTTCAACGAGGGCGGCCGGCTCAGCACCGTGCAGGGCAACGTCATCCGCAATTTGAAACCGAAGCGACCGATCGGCACCGCACCTGACGACGACGCCGGCATCGGCATCTATGTCGAAGCCGATACCGCTGTAACAGGCAACGTGATCGAGAATGCCCCCTCGTTCGGCATCGTCGCCGGCTGGGGCAGATATCTGCGCGACGTCGCGATCACCGGCAACGTCGTGCGCAAGACCTTCATCGGCATCGGCGTCTCGGTGATGGACGGTGCCGGCACCGCCACGATCACCGGCAACGTCATCGCCGAAGCCCCGCGCGGCGCAGTGGTCGGTCTCGATCACGCGAAGCCCGTAACTCCGGATCTGACGCTCCCCAACGCCACGAAATTTGCGCAAGTTGCGCTCGGGATCAATCAAGTCCGGTAAGCTATGCCGTCACGACCGACCGTCTCGCGAGGGAAACGACCTCGCTGGGTGTCGGCGGATTGGGCGGGTGATAGCTGAGGCAGATCGGCGTGCGCACCTTGGCGGGTTTGCCGGATCCTTCCGTGGCGAAGTAGAACTCACCTGCCTTGAGTTTGCCGATGTCGTCCGCGCGCCCACCGCTGGCGGCAATGATATCCTGGGCTGCCGCAATGGTCGCCGGCGCGCTCTGCTTGCCGATGAACTGCGTAGTGCAATTCGACACGATCTGGTTGTGGATGCCACGCGGCACCTGGGTCGCCACGACCATCCCGAGTCCATATTTGCGCGCCTGAGCAACCAGCTTGATGCCGCTGCCGAGACTGAGCGCGGGTCTTTGCGACGGCAAGAACGTTTGCGCCTCATCGACCACATAGAGCAGTCCGGTCTTGGAAGGATTCCGCTTGATCCAGCCGAACAGCGCCATCTGCAGCCGGTTGACGAAGTCCCCGCGGGCGGCCTCGGTCGCCAACCCCGACAGATTGATCACCGACAGCCTGACGCGCGCTGCATCACTCCCAAAGAACAGCACCTTCGGATCGAGGACCGGTCCATCGGCACGAAGTAGCGGATTGGTCGCGACGGCGGCGTGAAGCTGATCGGCCATTCCGGATGCGAGTTTCGTGGCATTACCAATCGGACTCAAATCCTCAGGCAGGTCGGTGAGCAACTCGATGAAGCGGTCCAGATCACCTCCGCCCCCGCTGGCAAAGTGCCGTAGTGCCTCTGTCAAAACGCCTCTCTGCAAAGCGTTCTTTGCCCCGGCCAGCGGCCCCAGCGTTTCGGCCGCCATGTCGATCGCCTGCTGGCGCTCATCCTTGTCGGCACCGAGGCTCGCGAAGTCAGGCATCACCGACAGGAACAGCGGATTTCCGCCGTGCACCCCCGGCGTCCACACGACGACCTCGACGTTGCTCGCATAACGATGGGCCTTCTCGTCGTCCTCCGCATTGAACGTCTCTGGACGCACCGGCCACAAATCGCCGAGCCGCGACAGATCGTTGTTCGGATCGACGACGATAGCAGGAATCCCCGCAAGGGCCGCCTCCTCCACGATCCGGCGCAGCAGCACGGTCTTGCCCGACCCCGAGCCGGCAATGATCGCGGTGTGACGCGGCAACAGCTTGAGCGGGACACTCACCGGTCCTTCGCTCACACCAATACGACGACCGACCGGGATTGAGTCCGGCCTTGTTTGAGGCACCACCTCAGTGGCGTGAGCAGTCGATGGCGAAGGCGTCGTCGAAGCGGGTGCTTCCGCGGCGACAGATTGCGGCGACATCGGTGTCGGTGATCGCAGCTCCGGCGTAGACGGCCCGGCATCGGGCGCATTCGCGCCACCGGTCGTCGTCGGCATCGCCGGAGGCGGACTGAGCCCAGCCGCTCGGAAGAATTGCGTGGCGAGCATAGGCTTCTCGGTCCGTAACCAGGTGTCGAATTCAGCGGTTCGACCATCGGCCGCGGCATCCCGGCTCATCTGGCGTAACGCCACGAAGACCCTGAGATCAGCATCCCCCGGATCGACAACGATGCCCCCAGACTTTTCGAACAACTCGAAGAGCTGCTTGGTCTTGGCCCCACCCGGAATCGGACTACGCCGCACCAGAACGAGATGACGATCGGCAATCTTGGCATTGATGCCGGAGGCGGTCAGAGCAGCGCGGAGCCGCGCCTGAAACGAGATTGCGTGCGTGTGTTCGAGCGCACGGAAGCAGAAGTGTCGCTCGCGGTCGTTTTGGTCGTGGTACGTGAATGTCAATCGCCCGTGCAGCGGCGGCACACGTTGTGCCGGATCCCCGCGGCTTTCCAAATCTACGACCTCGTTGGGCTCGAATTCGCGCGCGTAAAGGTCGAATACTTCACGCAGCAGACCGGCCAGCTTGCCGTCATCGTCCGCGACGATCAGATCGTCGATCTCCGCGGCCGCCGACAGTTGCCGGAGCTCCTGAGCAAACCCGTCGAGCGCCGGAGCCGGGTTGGGAGTGGTCACGTCGTCGGCCAAGCGGTCGCACTCGGTCACCTTGCCGGCTTCAATGCAGCGACGACGGTACGCATCGCAGCGCATCAAGATGGTCCGCGGAGTCGCAATCACGCCCGCCGCACCTGTGATTGCTGTCTCGCTGAACGGCCAGCTCTCATAGGGCGGTGTGAAGTTGAGGGACGTGTAGGCCGGCGCGAGCCGGCTGACGATCAGGCTGCGAACGTCCGCGGGATCTTTGATCTCGCGCAGATTCAACGGTTCGCGAAATCGCTGACTGAAGGGGATCAAGCCCCTTGTCTGAAGTACCTGCCAGGAATTGATCAGACAGGTCACGACCGTCATGCTGCGATGTCCGACGTCGTAGAGCTCGAGCAATCCAGCCGCCAGAGCTTCTCCCAAGCCCTGGTTTGGGGCGTCGTCATCAAGATGAGCGGTAACGATGCTCGGGTTGACGACTCCGTCGATCTGGTCGATCGCCACCATGGTCGGCCCGGCCAGACTCATGATCCAGGACATGCCTCTCACGAGATCGACGGGCTGGGGCGGCGGCTTCAGAAAGCCGAGAGCCGCGCGCGCCTGTTCGTCGGCATCGTAGCCTTGCAGCCAGGCGTGGGCGAGGCCAGCGCTGTTGATGTCGTTGGATCGCAGCAGGCACATCGCGCGAAACACGTCCTGGTGCCGCAAAGTGTTCTGTACGTCGTGCCTCATCAGGCCTTTCACCAGCACGTCCACGATCTTGCGCGCCTCGATGTTCGGGATGTTGAAGGCGGTCTCCACCTCCTTCTCGACCTTGAAGCGCCGAGCGACGCCAGCCAGCACCGCTTCGAGTTGACGGCGTCCGTCGGACATCGGCTGCAGTAACGACGTGACGTAGCTCAATGCGGCATTTCGCCAAAAATCGGTCAGGCCCAACACTTCGAGCAGCACGAACCACCCGCCATCCTCCCAAACCCGACGGCGTAGCTGGCTGACAAAATGAGTTTTTCCGATCCCGGCATGTCCCGTCAGCGGGATTCCCGGCGCGCGCGATCTCGGTCCAAGCGTTTCGCGGAGAAACTCCTGGGAAACGTGGTCGATGATATCGGCGTTCGGCCCGGCATCCCCAGCCGCGCTTTCGTCGAACCAGATGCTGTCCAACGAGCGAACCCAGTTGAAATCGACGACACGAAGCGCCTGCAGATCTACATTCATGACTGAAACCAAATGAAGTGATACGGGTCGCCGCCGGAGCTGAACGCGGCTTCGGCCTCGTCGGGTGAAATGCTCTTAGGGTCGTCGTTTCGGCCGAATCCGGCGTTCGTCTCGGTCTTGTGAATTCTCATCAGTGCGGCATCTACTGTGGCACGATCGAGATCGGCTAATTGCTCACGGAGGTGCCCCAGGGGCACGGACACACCTCTCCGTCCATTCGTAATTATCAGATACGCTTGCTCGATTCGTTCTCGCAATTGCTCGTGCGACGGCGCACCGGGCCGGTCGCGGGCTTCGGTCTTCTCGCTCTTGGGCTTTCTCAACGCGGGAGACTTCTTCTTGCGCTTAGCCTCCTTTGCGGGTGGCCACTCGGGCGCAGGACCGATGAACTCCGCGAGCGTGACGCCGCTGCTCTCGAAATACTGCTTCAGTATCCCCAGCCATTGTTGCAGCACACGATAGTTCTTCGGTAACTCGTCACCGAGGTGTTCACCTGCCCAATTCCACCCTTTGTCTTCCAGCTTCAGTCCGAGCGCGCGGCCGACCTTGGCGCTCGATATCAATCCGTTAGCGACCAGCGCCTCCCGGTCCTTCTTGTCGACTTCGGGACGGATTTCAGCCTGTAACGCCTGGCCGTTGCGGCCCAGCAGGCACCACACGATCAACGTCTGTTTCGGAGTCATACGCTGTACCGACTGTTGAGGGTTGATTTTCGATATCGAACGACGGCGCGGATCTTTTCAATGGCGGCTTGCAGATCGGTCGCGACCTGTTGGTTGGTGATGCGAAGAACCAGATAGCCGGCAACCAAGAGTTCGTAGTCGCGGTGTCGATCGTTGGCGAAGTTCGGATCACTCTGGTGCTCGGGACCGTCAAGTTCGACGACGACGCGCCCGTCCCGCCACAGCAAATCGACGCGGGGGGTGCCATAGCCGTCGATTGCAACACTTTGGTTACACATGAACAGCGAGGCGAGTTCACCGTCTCGGAGCAGCGCTGCCTCAACGCGCTGCTCGATCAGACTCAAGTGGTGCGCGCGACCGCTTGGGGCGATGAAGCGGGTTTGCAACGGCTCGACCGCCGACACAACCTCGAGGGCTCCATACAGAAGGCGGTCGAACGGGGCGAGCGCAAGCGGTTTGCTGGGAAATATAGCGACTACCGACGCCCCATGGCTTGCACACCACTCCAAGACCTGGATCACCGGCGCAGCGCGGACGGCGTCGAGTGGATCGATTGCTGCCAACAATAAAAGGTCGGGCGGATCGATCGCCTGCATCAATTGCTTGAATTCGATCGATCTCGCGGCCCGGCGAAGACGCGGGCGATGCCCGTGCGCCGCTCGCCTGGAAGCTGCGCGAAACCAGGCCGCCGCGATCGTCGGGCGATCGGCAGTCGCGATCTCGGTCCCGTCCGTCCTGGAGCAATCCATCCCATACCAGCGCGGCCAACACGCCAGGGCAAGATCCGCAAGATCATCGACAAGATGACTTAGGATCGCGTCCGTGCTGCCTGCCTCAGGCAGGACCAATGCTGAGCGCTCGGCCTGAATGGTGGTTAGGCTTCGTCGTATCTCGTTGATACCGATCCCGACGACAGTCAGCCGCTCCCCCGGCCGCAGCCGGACGATTCGGTTTCCCAAAGCTTCGACGCTGATCGACGCCGAGGGACGCGATTGCAGCCAAGGTTTCATGCAACCGCAAAAATGGCAAACTCTGCGATGCAGCGCAACCGTACTTCCGAGCGAACTCGCTCGCCTTAAAGCCGCAGCCTCTGGAGGTGCCGCATGCGCGCGGGTGGGCGCAACGCCGTCCACACGAGCAACGCTCGGCAGCAACGTGTCGTATGAAGTCTGAGCGCGATGTCGCCCTGTCCGGCCGTAAAGCGCGGATCGCCTTGCCTCATCCCAAAGACTGCGCGTTCACAGAAACATAAAATATCCGTGCTCAAACAGCAGAATGGATGAGCAGAGAAAAACGCCGCGCCGGCGCGTGCTGAAAGCTGCAACGATCGAGTTCGGCGGCGGCACCATCGATTGCAAAGTAAGGAACATCTCGGAAGCCGGCGCGGCGCTGGATGTCGTCTCGCCACTATCCATCCCCGAGTGCTTCACACTCTATGTCCCAACCGATCAGATCAAGCGGCGCAGCCGCGTGATCTGGCGAAAGGAACAACGGATCGGCGTCTCGTTCGAATGAGCAAGGCGGTTGAGCGGGTCGACCGCAACCGCCCCTCGATGCGCCGGCTCGCAAATCGAGGCCGCTCCCAAATGGAAGCGGCCCCGAGGGCGATCAGAACGACACGGTCAGACGCGTGTTGAACGAGCGGCCCATGCCGGGCACGCCGTACCCCCAAATCGGCGACGATCCACCCATCATCGAGGCCGCGCGGTAGTCGACGAGGTCGGCTCCGCCGAGCGGCAGGGTGTAGAACTTGTCGAACACATTATCGACGCCGACGTCGAGCCGCACGTTCTCCCACCGATAGCCGGTGCGCAGGTTGAGCAGCGCGTAGGCAGAGGTCGTGGTCTCGTTGCGCACTTCGCTCACCTGCGTCTTGGCGCCGACCAATTGCAGCTCGATGCCGTTGACCCAGCCGCCGAACTCGTGGTCGAGCCCGAGCTTCGCGTTGACCGGCATCACGCGATACAAATTGATCCCGTCGGTGCGCTGGCCGTGTACGTAAGCGAACTGCCCGCGCAGCACGCCGCGGCCATAGGCTGCATTGTCCCATGCCGTCAGCCGGCCATCCAGATTGACGCCGTAGAGTTCGGCGTCGTGGTTGGCGAATTGCAGGAACACGAAGGCGTTGGTCTTGGTCAAGTTCGCCGCATTGCAGGTCGAGGTGCCCGAGATAAAGCAGCGGTTCACGTCGATGTAGTCCTGCACGTAGCTGTAATACGGCGTGACCCTGACCTCCCACAACTTCTGCGCCGGATCGTGCCAAGCTGCGGTGAAGCTGACCGTGTGAGCCTTCTCAGGAGCAAGATCGACGTTCCCGACATAGCCGTTACCGTCGCCGAACCAGCCGATCATGTTCATTGCCATCGCGGTGTTCGACCAGGTGTAGCGCTCGTAGAGGTTCGGCGAGCGGGTCTTGCGGGCGAAGCCGAGTTCGAATTGGCTGATCGCGTTGGGTTCGTAGCGGATCAGCGCCGAGCCGTCGAAATTGACGTCGGTGCGGTCGCGGTCACGCCCGTTGAAGCGGGCCGCATCGGCTGCGTACATCGCGCTGTAGCCCTGGACGTTTCCGGTGCCCATCCACACCACGTCGTTACGCAGGCCGAACAGCGTCGTCCATTCCCGATTCCAGTGCCGCTCCCACTCGACGAAGGTGCCGAGCCGGGTACGACGGCCGTCGTTGATATTGATGAAGGTGTTGGGTGACATCATCATGCCGGAGCCCGGCACCGGATCCCACCAGTCGTCGAGCCGATACGCATGGGTCTCGTTGCCGATGCGGATCAGATCGTGGTCGGAGGCGATCACCGAGGCCTTGATATTGTAACCGAGGTCGGTGCCGCGGGTGTCCATCGGCATGTCCGCAACCTTATCGGGCGCGATGAAGCCCATGGTGTGCCGGATGCGGTGATAGAACGCCGATGTCTCCAGCTTGCCCCAATCGAACACGCCGTCATAACGTCCATTCACGAACATCGACCGGTTGGAAACCATGTCCATGTACTGGTTGGCGTAGCCCTGATACGGGATGAACTGCCCGCCAACCTGCAGCGTGAACAGGTTGCCGGCGCTCTGCCGCGAGATGCTGACGGCGTGGTTCTGCACTTCCCACAGCGTCGACTTCACGGTCATGCCGTTGCCGGCCTTGTAGTTGCCGGAACGAGCCCAGCCGCCAGTGTACGTGACGCTGGTGTCCTGATTGGCGATCGTCGCACGCGCATCGACTCCGTAGGCGTTGCCGTTGCTGCGATAGAAGCCGGAGACCGTCGCGGTGGTCAGCAGGCTCGGCCCGGTCGCAAACTGCGGCGGCGCGGTGGTGACGTCGATTTTGCCGCCGATGTAGTCGCCGCCGACGCTGACCGGCGCGACGCCGAGATAGGCGCGCATGCTGGCGATCATCTGCGGATTGACGAAGGACAGCGGCGGATTCATCTCGTTCGGGCACGCCGGGCTGATGAGCATCGAGTTGATCGCCACTTGCACACGATCGGCACCGACGCCGTTCAGCGCCGGGAGGCTGGAAACGCCGCCGGCGCCCCAAACTGCACCGCCCGGAATGTCGGTGATCAGCGCGGCGCTGTCGCTGGTGCCGAGGCTGCGCGTCACCGCAGCCGAGCCCGGCAGCGTCGTGGCCGAGGCGGACACCGGCTCAGACGATGGAGCGGCGGGCGGCGGGGACACCGCAGCATCGCGGATCGCCGGCCCGCGCTGCGGTGACGGCGTGGTGGCACGAACACGCGGTTTGGCGCGCGGCTTGGCGGGCTCGACCACGACGGTCGACAGAGTGCTCGCGGTTTGGGCCGAAGCCGGCGCCGACGAGAGCGAGACGGCCGAGAAAGCAACAGCCGCGAGTGGCAGCGACAGCAGCGAGGTGGACAGCAATGGCGACCGGCGCAAGCCGGCGGACAAGACGGATGACATAACGAAACTCACGGATGATCGAGCGCGCGCAGCACGTCACTGGCGCAGGACATCTGTCCCCGTGCGGCGCGACGAAGCGGACGCGACGGTGGCAGCAGCGAAACGGCAAGGCATCGCCGCCGCGCGAAAGACGCGCGATCAGCGACCGGTGCGGTTAAGCGAGGTCCGGAGGTCCGCGGGCGGAATGGGAGGAGACAGGGGCGCTGCGCGGCGCGGCTCGGGCGAGCGGCCAACGCTGAGTGAGCCAGGCCCAGGACAGGCACGGCGCCGCGGTGACGACCAGTGACGGCGGCGGCAGGCTGCACCCCAGAACGCAGGCGATGCACTTGAAGTGCACCACCACCCGATCCTGTGAGTCGGCCGGCGCTGAGGTGTCGATCGAATGACAGATGCCGGCGCTAGCGAGAACGTCGAGCGATCCGGCGCCGGCCGGCGGCGCCGCTGACAGAGCGATCTGCAGCAGCAGCGCCAGGGTGACCAGCCAACTGGTCGAGAGCCGAAGTGCGGCCGCAAGCCAACGTGTGCCGAGCGAACGGCTCGGACGACGCGCATGCGCGACCGACGCCTTCTCCTTCACTCCGCTCCGCGACGCCCTCGGCACACTCGTCCCCAACCTGTGCGCGACTAAGTAATCACAGCGCCGGAGGTGCAACAATACGGGGAGGTGACGCGAACCGACAGTTCATGACATTTGGAATAGATGTCACTTTTGGAACACAGTCGGCACAAGCGCACGCGCCCGGGACCGAGTCCGGGCGCATGCGTCGGATGGTGGAATCCGGCTCAAATCAAATGATCTGTCATGCCGCCCGCACCGTCTCCATGAAGCGGTCGACCTCGTCCTTCAGGCGGGTGCTGTCGCGCGACAGCGACTGCGCGGCGGACAGCACCTGCGACGAGGCCGAACCGGTCTCGGTCGCACCACGCTGCACGTCGGCGATGTTGGACGAAACCTCGTGGGTGCCGCGAGCCGCCTGCTGCACGTTGCGCGAGATCTCCTGCGTGGCCGCGCCCTGCTCTTCCACCGCTGACGCGATGGTCGAGGCGATCTCCGACATCCGTTCGATGGTGCCGCCGATCTCACGGATGGCGCCGACCGACTCCTGCGTCGCCGACTGCATGCTGCCGATCTGCGAGCTGATTTCGCCGGTCGCCTTGCCGGTCTGTTCGGCGAGCGCCTTGACCTCCGCGGCGACCACCGCGAAGCCGCGACCGGCGTCGCCGGCCCGCGCCGCTTCGATCGTGGCGTTGAGAGCGAGCAGATTGGTCTGGCCGGCGATGGTGTTGATCAGCTCGACGACGTCGCCGATCCGGTTCGCTGCCTGGGCCAGCGTACCGATCCGGTCGTTGGTCTTGCGGGCCTGCTCCACCGCCTCGTTGGCGATGCGCGCCGCCTCCTGCACCTGACGGCTGATCTCGTTGATCGACGAGGCCATCTCCTCGGTCGCCGACGCCACAGACTGCACATTGGCGGTGGCTTGCTCGGAGGCCGCCGCGACCGAGCCGGCGAGCTGCTGCGCGTGTTCGGCAGTCGTGGTCAGCGTGCCGGCCGAGGCTTCGAGTTCGGTCGAGGCCGAAGTCACGGTGTCGATGATCTCTCCGACCGCGCCTTCGAAGTGATCGGCGAGGCGCTGCATCTCTGCCTTGTGCTCGGCGGCGACGCGACGTTCGGCTTCCTCCTGCTCCGTCTTCAGGCGATCGCATTCGAGCGCGTTATTGCGGAACACTTCGACCGTGCATGCCATCAGTCCGATCTCATCGAGCCGTCCGGCTCCGACGATCTCGACATTGGTATTGCCGCCAGCGAGCTCCTTCATCACGCCGGACATCCCCACGATCGGCTTCGACACGGCGCGTCCGATCAGCCAGGCGAGCACCAGACCGATCGCCATCGCCCCAAGGGTGATGAACACGATCTGGTTCTGGGTCTGGCCGATCAGCGCCGCGGTTTGGCGACCGATCTGTTTCTGATCGACAATGCCGGACTGCTTGATCGCGGTCGCATCGCCCGAGAGCGACTCTGCGACCTTGATCATGGCCGCGATCGTCGTGTCGATCTCGTAGACGTCGCGTACCGACTGCACGAGGCCATCCGCATAGATCGCGAGGTCGACCTCGATCGCCGCGAGCTGCTTGTGCTCGGAGTCGCCTGACAGCACGGTCTTCATCGTCGCCAGAGTGGTGCGAAAATCGCCCATCGCCTTCTCTGCGTTGGCCTGGTCGGCCTTGTCGAACCGAACTCCCAGCACTTTGCTGGCGGCGAGCCGCAGCAGCAGGAACTGCTTCAGAGACTGTCCGACCAACAGCGCGTGCTCGCTGTTGCCATCGCCGCGCATGGTGGCGGCCTGCAGTTGCTCGAGCTGACCGACGATACGCTGCCCGACAGGTCCCAGCACCGTCAGCGACAACCTATTCTGGTCCTGGCGCACCTTCGTGAGACCTTCAAGCTGGGCCACGTAGGAATCGACTTTGCTACTCAGATCGACCATCGCCGCGCGCCGGTTCTCGGCTTGAATCTGCTGCAGAGCCTGCTTGATGTGATCCTGCAGTTCGGTGCTGCGCTTGCTGGCTTCGGCGATCAGATGGTCCTCGCCGGTGAGGCTGTATTCGCGCACGACCCGGCGGAAGGCGTTAAAGTCCTGCTCGACGTCACGCACAGCGCCGACTACGCCGACGCGCTGATCGAAATCCGTGAAGGCGACGCCGACTTTGCCGAAGCTGGAATAGTTCAGCACAGCCATCACCGCCATCAGCACCTGGACGGCCGCGAAGCCGATTGCGATTTTGACGCCGATCTTGCGGTTGGTGAAGAACGAAAATGGACCCGCAACTGTGGGCGGGACGGGCGACGAAGGGATACGCGACATGATCTCTTTCCCGATGAGTACGCTCGAAAGCGTGGCTGCACGCGGCGCATGAGAGGCGGCGCATAAGAGGGAAATCCGCAGCACGGCAATGCCGCGCACGTCGCCGCGAGTCCCCCCACTGAGATGTCATCTTGTGAACGGTTCCGGAACCGGACCGCACGCAACAGGTGCGCCGGAATTCGTTCCGATCCGTTAAATCTCGGCGGTACAATTCAGCGCTCATTGGCGCCAGTTTGCGCCGATCGCGGCATCGTGCATCGCGCGCACGGATTGATCGACCTCAACCGCCGTCACAAAACCGAAACAGCAGTTGAAGTTAGAACGGAGTGCGGGATCGCGGAGATTGCGCCGGGCGTGCCATGGCCACCCCGCCTCCTAGACGAAGGTCGCATCGACCCATCCTGTGGATGGCCGAACCAAAGCCAACCGACTCTTGCGTGCGTTAGCTCGCCTTGCGCAACAACGAGTAGCGCTGCTCGAGGCGCTCCGGATCGAGCGCATGCAGCCACACCGGCACGTCCTCGGGCACGATCGCCGGCGCGGGCTCGGCGATCACGCGCGGACGCGTCCCCGATTCGACCGGCTTTGCCGGCTCAGCGACTCGCACGGTCCGAGCCAGCGGAGGGCTTGGCGGTGACGCCGAGCCGTTGACCGGTTCGCCGTCGAAGTAGAAGGCGACGCGGGGGGCGACGTGCTTGTTGTGGCCGAGCCAGGACAGATCGACCGGCTGGTTGTCGAGCGTCGCTTCGCGGCGCAACAGATCGCGCCACGTCTCGACCGCTGCTTTGGCTTCCTGGACGTTCTCGAGAAATTCGCGTTCGCCGAAGAATCGGCGCCACCGGCCGCTTTCGAACAGTTCGGTCAGGTAGTCGAGCCGCTGTTCGGCGAGCACACACCAGCGCTCGACGAGTGCACGGCCGCGCTCGGCGTCGGTCTGTTCCATGGGCAGTCCGCCAGGAGAGGGAAAGGAACGCGACACAACTTACGAATCGACGAGCAGCTTAAGGACAATGTTGTTAACAAAAATTTACCATGTCCAGCGCAACGGTAATTTGAAACTGCGCGGCCTCGCCCAGAGCGGATGGAATGACTTGAATTCGGCGGCGCGCGCCCAGCTCGGGGCCGAGCCTGCCCTTAAAACGAAAGACCCGCCCGGGGGGACAACCGGGCGGGTCAAAAGCCATATCAGCGCAGGGGTGGATGGGCGCTCGCGCCGAATACGGCCTCGTTGGGGAGGTGGTCTCCGCTCCCACAACGATTGGTCAGCCGACAACGCCGGACGTTCAATCCAGTTGCGGAATTTTTTGCGGCTCGCGTCATGGTGAAGAGTGCCCCCGCTTGGACGCGGAAAACACCAATCGCGCCGAGGCTGTCCGTGGACGGCTTCGACGCGGATATCGTTGATCGGGCGGCCTCAGCCTTGTTTTTGGCGTGTTGCGTTCGAACGAGGCGATGCCCCGTTCGCTCGATTACGCTGTTTAAGGAGCGGACAGCACCACGTTGACGATCGGCTCCTTCTGCAGACGGGCGATCAGATCGTCCTGAGCCTGCTTCGACAGCGCGTGATTGCCGAACTGCAGCCGGAATACCCCGCCCCTCGAACTGTCAACGACGACCGCATCGTAGCGGTCGAGCAGCGCTGAGATTTCGGCGGCACGGGCGTCGGGCGAGAACTTGACCAGCGCGCGCGGAGCGGTCTGCGGCGTCAGGCTGCGCACCACCGGGCCGCCCGATCGTTCCGCCATCACCATCGGCGCAGCCGGCCTCGCGGCTTCGGCGGTGCGCTCTGGTGTCGCAGCGGCCGGCGGCGGTGCCGGCGTGGCATCGTTCTGCGGCTGATACGCGGCGGTCTGCACGGTGCCGGGGTGATGCCAAGCCAGCATCGCACCGATCAGGCCGGCCTGTAGCAACAGCGCGACGCCGGCCGCCGACGCCGACCAGGCCAGCGCTTTCGGCGACAAACCAGCAAAGAAACCGGCGAACCGCGCCCCTAGGCCGGGGCCACCAGCGGGCTGGCGGGCCGGCTCTGCATCGATCGCCGCGAACAGCTTGTGCATCGTCCGCGACGACGGCGCCCCCAGGCTTTCGTTCAGCTCGATGGTCGCAGCATATTCCTCGAGGATCACGGCATATTGCCGCGCCAGCTCCGGATCGCGGTCGAGCGCCTCGGCGACGCTGCGGGTGTCGCGCGCATCCAGCGTCCCGGCGGCGTACCACGGCAGCAACGCTTCGATATCGCCCGGCTCGCTGTGCTCGGGCATCGTCTTGCTCATCGCCATCATGGCCAGCCTCGCTGGACACCGGCCGCCAGCAGCAGGTCGGCGAGTTTCTTGCGCGCGTAGAACAGCCGGGTTTTCACGGTGTTCTCCGGAATTCCGACGATCTCGGCGACTTCTTGGACGGACTTCTCATGGTAGTACACCAGATCGACGATCTCTCGATGTTCGGGCGACAGCGACGTCAGACACTTCCGTAACGCCTCGCCCGTATCCTTCTTCTGCACTGCGATCTCGGGGTCGTCGGCAGGATCCTCGATTGCAGCGGCGGCCTCGTCGTCCAGTTCGGCGTCCTTACGGCGTCGCAGCGCTGACAGCGCCTTGAACCGCGTGATCGCCAATAGCCAAGTTGAAACGGCAGACCGCCCCTCGAACTTGCCGGCCTGACGCCAGACGTCGAGAAACACCTCGCTGATAAGATCTTCGGCGATCTGTTCGTTCCGAACCAACCTCAGTCCGAAACGGAAGACTTTGACGTGATGCCGGCCGTACAGAACCTGCATCGCCACCCGGTCCCCCTGGGCGATCCTGGCGATCAGGGCCTCGTCCGTGGCAGCCTGCTTGGTACTCACTGGCCATCTCTTGGCTTAGGTCGGCGCGGCCCGGCGGAAGGTTCGATAAACAAAAGCAAATTTTACATCCCCGGGATTGTCGGAGGGTCCAGATAGGTTGCGAAACGGAACAACCCGCTCGCCCGGATCAAGACGATCGTCAGCGCTTCGCCGGAACCGAGTCGGCGGCTCCAGACGGCGCGAGGTTAGCAAGCCACGACGCGATCTGCGCGACATATCCACATTTTCCATACCAACCGCCCCTACGTCGGACCGGGGGCCGGGGAGAAATTCGGCAGAATCAAACGTCTAGCGTGTACGCGCGGCAGTTGCGGCCCACCGGGCAGATACCAAAACGAAAGGCTTTTCCCCGTAGGTTCCCCGAGACAAACACTCGATCGGGCGGACGATGGGACCAACTGCTGCGATTCCGGGCACCTTGCCCGGTGCTCCAACCAGCGCAGAGGACACCCGAGTCTTTGCCGTCCGCGGCCGGCGCGTGCGGCAGCGCCGACGGATGCTGGACCTGATCGCCGTCAGCTTCATGATCGACGCCGCGATCCTGGTGATCTACGTCCAAGCCGGTACTATTCAACCGATCGTAGCCGTGGCCTTCGCCGTCTGCGGCGGCGTCCTGGGCAGCATCCTGTTCGCCCTGTCCGAATCCGGTTTCAACGACCGCTTCCCCGATCACTATCTGACGGTTCCGACCGCGATCGCCCATCTGGTGTTGATCGTTGGGTTCGCTGCTTGGGCGCCGCAGATCGGCGCGGTCTTGCTGTTCGAGCTGTTCGTCGTGTTCGGCTTCGCCGCGCTGCGCGCGGACCGGCGGCAGGCGCTGATCTGCTGGGGCGCTCTGCTGTCCGCCTTGACGGTGTTGTTCCTGCTCACCGACATGCCGATCAACCTGCCGGACCAGTCGCCGTTGGAGCGGTTCGCCACCCTGCTAGCGCTGGTGCTGACGGTGGGACGCTGCATGCTCATCGGTGCGTTCTCGAAGGCGATGCGGGATTCGCTGTACAAGCGCGGTATCCAGCTCCGTGAGGCGTATCAGCGGATCGAAGAACTGGCCGAGCTCGACGAGTTGACCGGATCCTACAATCGCCGCTGTATCATGCGGCATCTCGACAACGAGATCGAACGCGCGGCGCGGCACTGCGAGCCGTTGTCGCTGGCGCTGATCGATCTCGACTGGTTCAAACGGATCAACGACACCTTCGGCCATCCGATCGGCGACGAAGTGCTGCGCACCTTCGCAATAACGATCTTCGCCAACATCCGCAGCTTCGACCGGTTCGGCCGCTATGGCGGCGAAGAATTCCTCCTGCTGCTGCCCAACACCGACGAGCGCGAAGCGCGGCTGATCCTCGAGCGGCTGCGCATGATCGTCGCTGAGCTGGATTGGAGCGCGTTCTCGCCGAGCATGACGGTGACGCTGTCCGCCGGCGTGACCACGATGACCTTGCAGGAAACCGCCGAGTCCGTGCTGTCGCGTGCCGACCAGGCGCTTTACGAGGCCAAGCATGGCGGACGAAACAAGATTGCCTATGCCTGAAAGACTTAGGATCGACTTGAACTGACCACGAATTGACTGCGCCTGAAGAAGCAGGCGTCAGCCCGGACTCTAGGAAAGAGTAATGTTTTCGAGATCGAAGCGGCCCGCCCTCCGTCTCCTCGACGAATTGCAAGCCATGCTGGCCCACGGCACCGTGGCGCGCCGGGTCGAGACGTTGCGCCGTGTCACCGACCTGTTCCTCGGTGCCGTCGATTACAATGCAGAGCAGATCGAAGTATTCGACGACGTTTTCACCTGCCTGGTGCAGAACATTGAGACCAACGCCAAGGTGCTGCTGGCGCAGCGGCTCGCCCCGGTGCAGGCGCCGCCGCGGATCATCCGGCAGCTCGCCTTCGAAGACCGGATCGAAATCGCCGCTCCGGTGCTGTCACGCTCCGAGCAGCTCGACGACGCGACGCTGATCGCCAATGTACGCGCCAAGAGCCAGCAGCACATGATGGCGATCTCGACCCGTCGCACCCTCAGCGGCGCCGTGACCGACGTGCTGGTCGAACTCGGCGATCCAGCCGTGGTGCAGAGCACGGTGAAGAATCCGGGCGCCGAGTTTTCCGACAACGTCTACTGTACGCTGGCGAAGCGCGCCGAGCAGGACGACGACCTCGCCGAAGCGCTCGGCCAGCGCGCCATTCCCCGTGCGCAATATCTGAAGATGATCGCGATCGCTTCGGCGACGGTCCGCAGCAAGCTCGACGCCGCCAATCCGCAAGCCTCGGCCGACGTCGAGACGGCCGTGCGGGAGGCGAGCCGGCTGGCGCGCTCCGCCACCAGCGGCATCAGCCGGCAGACCAGCATCGCCCACGGCCTGGTCCGTTCGCTGTTCGAAGAAGGCCGTATCGACGCCGCCGAAGTGCACAACTTCGCCATCCAGCGCAAATTCGACGAAACCAATCAGGCGATCGCCTGCCTCGCCAACATCACGGTCGAAACCGCCGAAGCCATGATGGTGGAGTCGCGCGACGAGGGCGTATTGATCCTCGCCAAGATCTGCAACCTGACCTGGGACACGGTGCGCGAGATCATCTACATGCGAGACGAGATCAACGGAACCCGATCCCCCGATCTCGAGGAATGCCGCGAAACCTACGAGCGGCTGCGCCCTTCGACCGCCCAGCAGGTACTGCGCTTCCACCGCATGCAGCAGGCCGCCGCAGCGGCACCGTCGGCTGCCTGAGCAGCAGCCGGCGCTGCCGTCGCATCACCATCGCGCCTTGAAGCCCGCATAGACGGCGCGGCCGGTGCCCGGTTCGAACAGCGGTGAGTTGGCATTCGCCCTGTCGATGATGCTGGCGGAGGCGATGTACGTTTTGTTCAACAGATTGCGGCCTTCGATGTAGATCGAATACGGCCCGCCATTGTCGATGCCGGCCTTGAGGCCGAGCAGCGCATAAGGCTCGGTCTGTAGCGTATTGGCGCTGTCGACGTAGTAAGCCTGCGGCACCCATTCGACGTTCGGGCCCGCGTAGAACCCGTTCGGGTTCTTGTAGAGCAGCTCGGCGCGCAGATAGTGCCGCGGTGCGCCAGGCAGCAGATTGTTGCCGAACCGGGCGTCGCCGTCGAAGCGGAAGTCGTTCAGCGTGTAGGCCATGTTGAGCCACAGCCGGTCCGGCGCGCCGGCCCGCTCGAACAAATTCTTGAACAGCGTCACACCGAGACCGGCTTCGACGCCCTGGTGCAGGGTGCGATCGGCGTTGGTGACGTTGCAATTGCCGAACGCGCTGTACAGGCACAGCAATTCGTCCTTGATCTCGGCCCGGTACAGGCTGAGATCCCAGGTCACGTCGGGCCGCCGGCCGCGGGTGCCGATCTCGTAGGTCGTTGCGCGCTGCGGCCGGATGCTGGTGAACGGGATGAACGGAATCCCCGGCCCTGACGCGCTCTCGCCGAAGCTAGGCACCTCGGCGCTGCGCGAGACGTTGGCGAACGCCTGCCAACTCGGATCGATCTGCCAGAGCAACCCACCCTTCGGGCTCCACAGGTTGAACGTGGTCGAACCGGACTGATCGCCGTCCGACAGGAAACGATCCTGACGATCGCGGGTGGCGTGCAGAAATTGCGTGCCAGCGACTAGCGCGACGTTGGGCAGGACGTAGAACGAGTCCTCGATGTAGACGCTGGTGTTGGTCGACTTGTCGAGCGACGACGACGCCAGCGCGCCCTTCTGCCCGGCGACGTTGACATACTGCTTGTTATCGAGACGACCGTTCAGCAGGTTGACCCCAGCGACCAGGCGGTTGCGATAGCCGCCGATGATGCGGTCGTCCGTGACTTTGGCGAAACCGCCATAGTCCTGATAGCGATAATCCAGCCACTGGAAGATCGGATGCATCAGGTGGCGGTCGACGCCGAACGCGCCGAAATCGACCACCGTGTTGTCGAACCGGATCGTGGTCTTGTTGGCGAGCCGCACGGTGTCGATGTTGCGCTGCTGATCGAGCGCGACGTTGTTCGCCGCCGCGGTCTGCGGCGCGTTCAGTGCAACGTCCTTGGTGACCGTGCCGGGAATCCGCTGCCGGACATGATTGGCGTTGAGATAGAACCGGGTCTCGATATCCGGGGTGATCTGGTAGCCTATATTGGCGCTGAGGCGATGGGCCTCGCCGTCGCTGTGATTGCGGAAACCCTCGGCGGCCTGGGTCGAGGCGGTGACGTAGCCGTCCCACGCGCCGTTGACACCGCCGGCATTGGCCTGCAGCCGGCGGAATCCGAACGCGCCGGCATCCACCGCGACGCCGTTGGGGAACGGATCGCGCCCCGTCTTGGTGACGAAATTGATCGCGCCGCCGAGCGAATTGGCACCGTACTGCAGCGCGTTGGCGCCCTTGTAGACCGCGACGTAGTTGTAGGCGGTCGGGTCGATCTCCTGAAAGTCTCCGTAACCGTCCGCGGTGTTGATCGGAATCCCGTCCATATAAAGCTGCACGCCGCGCAGATGGAAATTGCGCGACAGGCTGGAGCCGCGGATCGACAGCCGCGTGTCGTCGCCCCATTTCGGCTGCGCGAACACGCCGGGCACGTAGTCGAGAATGTCCTTGATGGTATTGGCCACGGTCGAGTTACGATAGGCGTTGGCCGGCACCAGCGCGACACCGCCCGGCGTCTGCTGGATATCGGCGAGCGCCTGCTGCACCGTGAGCACGGTCAGTGCCGGTCCGCGGGCGACCTCGTTGCCGGCCGGCGCGGACGACGGCTGCATGGCAGGCACGGTGCTACGCACCGCGCGGGTCGACCGCGAAGCTGCGCGCGGCTTCTGACGAGCCGGCGCGGGGCGCGCGGCCTGATCCGGCGCCTGTACGGTGACCGGCGGCAGGTTGCTATCGGACCGGCTTTCCGCCGTGGCGGGGACGACGACGAGACAAGTGGAGACGAGCGCGGTGGCTTGCGCGAGCACACGGCTGCGCGACCGCGGACATGCGGATGACATCAGAGAACTCCGGCAACAGATCGGACGATGAGGTAGACGCGCGCAACGGCGCGCGATCGTCAGATCAGAGCCGGCGGGCCACGCGGCTGGTAATCGAGCGAAGGCTCGAGCGCGACGAACAACGCCGCGCGGGGCGTCTCGTAACGAATGCTGAACGCGATCCGGATCGCCAGCGCCGGAGGCAGCGGTGGCGGAGTCGCGCTGACATGCTGGCCGAGGCACAGCGGGCAACGGATCGGAATGGCTTTGGCCGGCTGGCCGGCATCGTCGGGACCGCTATCGGCGTCGGTGACGGCGAAGCAGAACTCGTGGCCGGTGAGAAGTTGCACGGGCGATTGGCTGGCGAGCAGCGCACTGGCGAGAACGACATTGAGCACGAGCGCGTAGGCGGCGATCCACGCCGCCACCAACGCCCTCGCCCGCCGTCGTGAAAATCCGCTCATCCAGCACCCCTGGGTGTTTTGCTACCACAGGCACAAGGCGAGTCAAATTCATTCGCAATCAGTTACATCCCGGAGCTGCGCCGGACGCTGCCTCAATAGCGCAATACTCGCGGCCCGAGCAGCGCGCCGATGGCGGCAACGATCGCGGTCGCCAGCGTGTACCAGGTAGCCACGAACAGCGGAGAATCGTCGACGCAATGCGCTGCGTACAGCGTGCCGGCTAGACCGGCCGACAGCATCCCGGCAACCGCTCCGACCAGCGCCGGACGCGACGGTGCGCCGCGCCGCAGCCCGAGCAGCGCCGCACCGAGGATCGGCAACGACAGCACCGGAATCGTGCCGAGGCAGAGCATCGAATTGTGCCCGAGCAGCCGCGTCATCGCCGAGGTGCGATGCGGCAGCATCGCCTCGGCACCGATCGCCAGGCCGAGAATCGCCAGCGGCGCCAGCAGCAACAGCCGCCAGCCTCTGGCGGTCGCCTCGGGGCGCGACAGATGCAGTGCGACGATGATCGCCGACAGCGACAGCGCCAGCGTCACCACGAATTTCAGATCGAAGAACGGATTGTGCATCGCCTTGGATAGATCAGGGCGCAGCCCGAGCGTCGACAGCAGCAGCGCCGCCGATACCGGCAACGCCACCAGCAGCGAGGCCGCCAGCACCTGCCCCACCGGCCGGTCGCGGCCGGCGCCGTCGGCAGCGAGGGCTTGGATCAGGCGATCGGTTTCCATGGTCACACCGTTCTCAGTTTAGCGGCGAGTGCCGAAAGGCCGCGATGCAGCGCCACCCGCACAGCGCCCTCGCTCATCGACAGCTTCGCCGCGGTGTCCTTGATCGAGGCGCTGTCCACCGCGATCGATTGCAGCACCTCGCGCTGCCTCGCCGGCAACGCATCGAGATGCTTCGTCACCTCGCTCGCCGGCAGCGTCTCACGCGGCGGTTCGCTCGGCAGGGTCTCGGCGAAATCATCGATGTCGACGAACACCCGACGACCGCGGCGACGCAGCGTGTCGATCAGCTTGTTACGCGCGATCGCCAGCAACCAGGGTGCAAACGGCGCGCTGGTGTCCCAGGTGTGCCGCTTCAGGTGCACGGCGAGCAGAATCTCCTGCACGATGTCCTCGGCCTGATCGACGGGCTGTCCGGCTCGCGCGAGCCCACGACGCGCTCCTGCGCGCAGCACCGGCGTGACACTTTCCAGCAGGCGCCGATAAGCGATGCTGTCGCCGGCATTGGCCGACAGCATCAGCTCGGTCCATTCGTCGTCACGTCCGCGCACGCACGCTCCCGCAAGACAGTTCGGCTCCGACAGCCGTTCGTTACGCTTTCCAGACGGTCACGCTATCGTGACCGGAGCGGAAGGCACAGCGCAGCCGGGCGAACTCATAGCATTGTTCGGCGAGCGCCAACCATCCTCCCCATAGCTGCCAAGATGTTGCCTCGGATCAGCAACGATTCCTCATGGTTTGGCCGCGCTGACGCCACCCCGTCGCGCTTTGTGGCCGCCGGGCTGGCAAATGGGGAGAATGTCATGGACATCAAAGCCAGCGGGCGCTCGGCTCTGGTCATTGCAGCAGGATTGACGATTGGGTTGTGGTGCGTCGCGCCAGCAACTCCGAGCCTGGCGGCGCCGCAGACGGCCGCCAGCGACAGCGGCAGCGCCGCCAAACCGGCGCCGAAAAAGAAGATCGTCAAGCACCGCGCAAAGCCGGCCAAGGCCAAGCACTCTGCGGCCAAGCCCGTCATCAAATCACCGATCGACGAAGACCGCGCCGCCAACACCCTGCAGACCGAACCCAAGCCGCTCGCCGACGCCAGCGGCGCGCTGCCGGCCTCGATCGCCAACGCCAACGCCGAAGCCAGCCCAGCGGAGGTCGCCGGCTCCCAGACCGGCGCAGCGGCCGAAGCGGCCAAGCAGGCCGAGGCTCCCTCCGCCGCGCCGAGCCCACCCGAGGTGATCGCCGCCGATCAGGTCAACGACCTCGACCGCGCCGCGACCGACGCGCCGCAAATGCAGGCCCAGGTTCAGCCGCAGCAGCCCGCGGCCAGCGAAGCCGTCGCGGTGGCGCAATCCCAACCGCAAGCGCAAGCCACCAACCACGACGACGCCTGGGACAAGGCATCCTTGATCGGCAAGATCTTTATTGCCGCCGGCGGCCTTCTCACCCTCGCCTCCGCAGCGCGGATGTTCATGGCCTGACGGGGCGAACGCCCACCCCTTGAAGCCGCGAACGGCAGCGGGCAGATTGCCCGCGGCCGCGGTCGGCCTTCCCGGGGACATGCATCATGAGCACATTCGAATTCATCATTGTCGAGCGTCAGAACGCGGTCGGCATCATCAAGCTCAACCGCCCGAAGATGCTGAATGCGCTGTCGTTCGGCGTGTTCCGGGAGATCGGCGCCGCAGTCGAAGATCTCGAGGCCGACGACGCGATCGGATGCATCCTGATCACCGGCAGCGAGAAGGCGTTCGCCGCCGGTGCCGACATCAAGGAGATGCAGCCGAAGGGCTTCATCGACATGTTCAACGAGGATTTCACCTCGATCGGCGGTGACCGTCTGGCGCGCTGCCGCAAGCCGACCGTCGCAGCGGTCGCCGGCTACGCGCTCGGCGGCGGCTGCGAGCTGGCGATGATGTGCGACATCATTATCGCCGCCGACACCGCGAAGTTCGGCCAGCCCGAGATCACCCTCGGCACGATTCCGGGTATTGGCGGCACGCAGCGTCTGACCCGCGCGGTCGGCAAGTACAAGGCGATGGATCTGTGCTTGACCGGACGGATGATGGACGCCCAGGAAGCCGAGCGCTCCGGCCTCGTCAGCCGTATCGTGCCTGCCGACAAGCTGATGGAAGAAGCGGTCGCAGCGGCCGAGAAGATCGCAACGATGTCGCGCCCCACCGCGGCGATGGCCAAGAGCGCGGTGAACCGTGCGCTGGAAACCCCGCTGACCGAAGGCCTCGCGATCGAGCGCGACCTGTTCCGCTCAACCTTCGCACTGGAAGACCGCGCCGAGGGCATGGCGGCGTTCATCGAGAAGCGCAAGCCGAACAATCAGAACCGCTGACAACACGCTGACGGATTACGGCAAACACGATCTCAAAGGCGCGTGAGACCACGCGCCCGATCGTCGCAGCGTTGCCTCATCACAACACCTCGGCAGGCAACCGCCGCCTATCCCGCCCACTGATTGCCTCGCGCTGCACTGCGTTCTACAAACGCGCAGGCATCGAGGGGCGGATGCCCAGGAGGACGCGGGACCGCATGGCTTGGTGGACGAGACTCGTTGGCAGCGCTCAGCGCGCACATCGTTCGGCGTGGACCCTGGGGGTTACCGCCGCGATCGGCGTCGCGGCGGCCGGACCGGTATCGGCCGAAGGACTGTCCGACGCACTGGTCAAGGCGTACCAGTCCAATCCGCAACTGATCGCCGAGCGCGCCCGCCAGCGCGCCACCGATGAAAACGTCCCGCAAGCTCTCGCGGGCTACCGGCCACAGCTTATGGCGTCGCTCGGTGCGGGTCTGCAGCAGGTTCGCAACCTGCTCCCCAGCAACACTTTTCAAAGCGATACGCTGAAGCCGTGGACGATCGGCGTGACCGTCACGCAGACTCTGTTCAACGGCTTCCGCACCGCCAACAGCGTGCGCCTCGCCGAACTGCAGGTGAAATCGGGCCGCGAAGCGCTGCGCAATGTCGGCCAGGGCGTGCTGCTCGATGCAGTGACGGCTTACACCAACGTGCTCGCCAATCAGGCGCTGGTCGCGGCGCAGAAGGCCAATATCGACTTTCTCAGCCAGACCCTCGACATCACCAAGAAGCGCCTGAACGCCGGTGACGTCACCCCGACCGATACCGCTCAGGCCGAGGCGCGGCTCAGCCGTGGCCGCGCCGATCTCAACGCCGCGGAGGTCAATCTCGCCATCAGTCAGGCGACCTATGCGGCAGTGATCGGCAGTGCACCGGGCAAGCTCAGCCCGGCGTCCCCGGTCGACCGGCTGCTGCCACGGAGCCGTGAGGACGCGATTGCTCTGGCTACGAAGGGCAATCCCGCGGTCCTGGCGGCGAGCTACGACGTCGACGCCGCCACCACCACGATCAAGGTCGCCGAAGGGTCGCTGCTGCCGACCGTGACTCTGCAGGGCAGCGCCAGCCGCAGCCGCCAGGCGGATTCGACGCTCGGCACCTACGGCACTGATCAGGCCTCAGTGATCGGCCAGATCAACGCGCCGATCTACGACGGCGGCACTGCGGCCTCGCAGACCCGGCAATCCAAGGAACTCGCCGCGCAGAGCCGGTCGGTGCTCGATCTGGTACGCAACCAGTCTCGCACCGCGGCAATCGGCGCCTGGGTGTCGAACGAGGGTGCCAAGATCGCCGTCAGCGCCGCAGAATCCGAAGTCCGTGCCGCCGAAATCGCGCTGCAGGGCGTCGGCCGCGAAGCCCAGGGCGGCCAACGCACCACCGTCGACGTGCTCAACTCGCAGCAGGACGTGATCCAGGCACGAGCTCGGCTAATCGGCGCACAGCGCGACCGCGTCGTCGCCTCCTACACCCTGCTCAGCGCGATCGGCCGGCTCGACGTCCAGTCCCTCGGCCTGAACACGCCGGACTATCTGCCGGAAGTGCACTACCATCAGGTCCGCGACGCCTGGCACGGCCTGCGCACCCCGTCGGGACAGTGAAGATCGATTCTCGTCCCGGCCGCGACGAGTGGCCGACAAACGCTCTGTGACACTGCCTGATTGGAAAGGCCGAACGTCCGGCGCCGCGCCGAACGGCCGACACCGCACAGCGCTTCAACACGCCTTGAACTGATCGCCGCGGAATGCGCTGAGATTCGGATAGCCGGTCCGGTGCGCCCAGCTCCGGTGCGCCGAAACCTCAGCTTTCCGATGGCAGCGCCAGCACCGGCGCGCGGTGGTCGCGCGGCGGAATCGCCGGGCTGCCGGTCGCAGTTCGCACCGCAGCGCTGTCGCCGAGCGCGCGCCCCGTCGCGAGGCTGATGAAGTGCTGTTGCGAGCACGCCAGACAGAACACCTGCTCGTAGGTCGACCGCTCCCCGCCGACCACTTCGTCGGCGATCCAGGTCTGAGTCATCAGACCGTTCTGAGGACATCGGTAAACCAGGAGCCTAGCCATGGTTGAATGGTGCCACGACTTCGCCCGACCTCCTTGACTCAGGTCAAGCTGCGGCTGCGATGTATCGACGCGACCCGACGTCACCGCACCGTCACAAAGTAACAAACCAAGTTAGCGCCTGTTTTCAACACGATCTCGCCATAAACTCGCCCGACCTCGCGCAACTACCAGGCCGAGTCGCAGCAAGGCGATTAGTTGGCGCGGCGCCGGGAGAAATACGAGATCAGCACCGGCAGCGTGATCAGAATCACCCCCGGCGCCATCATCATGCCGGTGACGACCACGGTCGCGAGCGGCTTCTGCACCTGCGAGCCGATGCCACTCGACATCGCCGCCGGCAACAGGCCGACACCGGCGATTACGCAGGTCATCAACACCGGTCGGAGTTGCAGCTCCCCGGTGCGGATCACCGCCCGGACCCGATCAAGGCCCTGGTCGATGAGCTGATTGTACTGCGACAGGATGATGATGCCATCCATCACCGCAATGCCGAACAGCGCGATGAAGCCAATCGCCGCCGAGACGCTGAATGGGATGCCGCTGATCAACAACCCCATCACGCCGCCGAAGATCGCCATCGGGATCACGCTCATCGCCAGCAGCGTGTCGATCAGCGAACCGAAATTGAAGAACAGCAGCACGCCGATCAACGCGAGGCTGATCGGAACCACGATCGACAGCCGCTTGATCGCGTCCTGCAGATTGCCGAATTCGCCGACCCATTCCATGCGCGAGCCCGGCGGCAACTGCACCTGCGCGGCGACTTTTTCCTGCGCCTCGCGGATCGCGCTGCCGAGATCGCGCCCGCGCACCGAGAACTTGATCGGCAGATAACGTTCCTGATCCTCGCGATAGATGTAGGCGGCGCCGGACACCAATTGGATGTCGGCGAGCTCGCTGAGCGGGATCTGGGTTATGCCGTTCGGGCCCTGCACACCGATCCGCAAATTGTGGATCGCTTCGGCACTCTTCCGATATTCGGGCGCCAGACGGACGATGATCGGGAAGTGCCGGTCGCTGCCGGGCTCGTACAGATCGCCGGCGCTGTCGCCACCGATCGCCACCCGGATGGTGGCGTTGATGTCGCCGGGCGTCAGCCCGTAGCGCGCCGCGCGCGCCCGATTGACGTCGATCTGAATCGTCGGCTGGCCGAGCGAGGTGAACACCGCCAGATCCTTCACGCCATCCACCGTCGCCAGCACCGCCTTGATCTGGTTGGCCGTCTCGGTGAGCGCCTTGAGATCGTTGCCGTACAGCTTGATCGAGTTCTCACCCTTCACGCCGGACACCGCTTCGGAGACGTTGTCCTGCAGATATTGCGAGAAGTTGAACTCGACGCCGGGGAATTTCGCCTGCAGTTGCTTCAACATCCGCGCGGTGAGTTCATCCTTGTCATGACTGCCCGGCCACTGCGAGGCGGGCTTCAGCGGCGCAAAGAACTCGGCATTGAAGAAGCCAGCCGCGTCGGTGCCGTCGTCGGGGCGGCCGTGCTGCGACACCACCGACTCGACTTCCGGGAAGCTGGCGATCAGCTTGCGCATCTGGTTGACGTAGCCGTTGCCCTCGGTGAGCGAGATCGTCGGCGGCAGTGTCGCGCGGATCCAGAGATTGCCCTCCTCCAGCTTGGGCAGGAATTCGAGCCCGAGGAAGCGGGTGGCGATCACCGTGGTCAGCACCAGCCCGACCGCGCCGGCCATCACCAGCGGCCGGTTCTTCACCGCCCAGCCGAGCCACGGCATGTACAGCTTGTGCAGCATCCGCATCAGCCAGGTCTCGGTCTCCTTGACGTGATGCGGCAGGATGATGGCGCTCAGCGCCGGGGTCACCGTGAAGGTCGCCAGCAGGCCGCCGGCCAGCGCATAGGCGTAGGTCCGCGCCATCGGGCCGAAGATGTTGCCCTCGACGCCGGACAACGTGAACAGCGGCAGGAACGCCGCGATAATGATCGCTGCGGCGAAGAAAATCGAACGCGACACGTCGGCGGCGGCCGAGCGGATCGCGTGCTTCTTCATCCCCATGATGGTGTCGGCGGAGATCTCTTTGCTCTCCTCGGGCGACAGAACCGTGGAGTGCGACAGCCGTCTGAAGATCGCCTCGACCATGATCACGGTGGCGTCGACAATCAGACCGAAATCGATCGCGCCGACCGACAGCAGGTTGGCGGACTCGCCGCGCAGCACCAGGATGATCACCGCGAAGAACAGCGCGAACGGAATCGTCGCGCCGACGATCAGAGCGCTGCGCAGATCGCCGAGGAAGACCCATTGCAGCAGCACGATCAGCAGGATGCCGACCACCATGTTGTGCAGCACGGTGTGGGTGGTGGTGTCGATCAAATCCTTGCGGTCGTAGATCCGCTCGATCCGCACGCCGGGCGGCAGCACGCCGGAGGCGTTGATCTTGGCGACCGCCTGCTCTACCCGCGCGATCGTCGGCGAGCTCTGCTCGCCGCGCCGCATCAGCACGATGCCCTGGACGATGTCGTCGTCGTTGTTGATGCCGGCGATGCCGAGCCGCGGCTTCTCGCCGACGCTGACCTTGGCGACGTCCTTGACCAGCACCGGATTGCCGCCATTTGAGGAAATCATGGTGTTGGACAGATCGTCGATCGAGCGGATCAAGCCGACGCCGCGCACCACTGCGGACTGCGCGCCGATGTCGACGGTGTTGCCGCCGACGTTGATGTTGGAATTGGAGACCGCCTGCAGCACCTGCGGCAGCGTCAGGCCGTAGGCGATCAGCTTGTTGAAATCGACCTGGACCTCATAGGTCTTGGTCTTGCCGCCCCAGCCGGTGACGTCGATCACGCCGGGCACGGCGCGGAAGCGGCGCTGCAGCACCCAGTCCTGCAGCGTCTTCAGATCGAGCACGCTGTAACCGGGCGGACCGACCAGCCGATAGCGGAAGATCTCACCGATCGGGCTGAGCGGCGAAATGCCAGGCTGGGCGTTGCCTGGCAGCGGCGGCAGTTGCGACAGCCGGTTGAGCACCTGCTGCAGCGCCTGCTCGTAGGTGTAGTCGAACGAGAACTGCAGTTTGACGTCGGACAGGCCGTACAGCGAGATCGTCCGGATCGTCTTCAGGTTCTTGATGCCGGAGACCTGGGTTTCGATCGGGATGGTGATGTAGCGCTCGATTTCTTCGGCCGAGAGCCCTGGGCTCTGGGTGACGATGTCGACCATCGGCGGGGTCGGATCGGGATAGGCTTCGATATTGAGATGTTCGAACGCCGCCACGCCGCCGGCGAGTACCAGCACGAACAGGGCGAGCATCAGGAAACGGCGGTTGACCGCGAATTCGACGAGGCGGCCCATGGACCGGACCTTTCAAGGGAGGCCGAGGCTGCGAAATGCGGGTCCGGCGGGTGTGTCGATCATCGGCGCGGGCGGTTCCAACGAACGGTGCGACGACGGGCAGAAGGCAGGCACGCCGGCGGAAGAGCCGCGCGGCGCAGGACGTCGGAGCGCGGCTTACCCGGTCGCGGCGCGATCGATGAACAGGCTGCCCTTGGTGACGACTTTTTCGCCCGGCCGCAGATTGCCGATCACCTCGACGAGGTTACCGGCCGACAGGCCGGGTTTCACGGTGCGCAGCTCGATCGAGCGGTCGTCGTGGGCGACCCACACCCGCACCTGATCGCCTTCATAGATCAGCGCCTGGCGCGGCACGCCGACGGCCGGATGATCTGACGGCGAGAAGATCGTGACATTGGCGAACATTTCCGGCTTCAGCAGACCGCCGGGATTATCGATGGTGGCGCGCACCGTCAGCCGGCGGCTGGTCGGATCGATCGCGGCGGCAACGTAGTCGATCCGGCCGGTCAGCGTGCGGCCGGGCAGCGCCAGCACCTTGAAGCTGACGTCCTGGCCTTCTTCGACGTCGGCAGCTTCGCTCTCGCGCACGAAAGCAGTGAGCCACACCGTCGACAGATCGCCGATCATGTAGACCGGGTCGCTGGCGCCGGCGTTGACGTATTGGCCCGGACCGACCTTGCGCTGCACCACAGTGCCGGCGATCGGCGCCGCGATGGTGGTCTCCGGGTTGATGTTGCCCTTGTCCTGGAACGCCGAGATCGCGGCCTCGCTGAGGCCGAGAATCCGCAGCCGGTTGCGCGCGGCTTCGAGGGCTGTGGTAGCCGACTGGAAATCGTTCTGTGCGGTGATCAGCGTCGCCTGCGCCTGCTGATAATCCTTTAGCGGCACCGCCTTGCCCTCGAACAGATCGCGGGCGCGCTTGTCCTGGAGCTGCGCCAGTTCGAGCTGCGACTTGGCCTTGTTCAGCGCGGTCGAGGCGGTGATGAAATCGTTCTGTGCTTGCACCGTGTCCGGCGCCTCGATGGTGAACAGCGGCTGGCCCTTGGCGACGTGGTCGCCGGGGCGCGCGAGCAGCTTGGTCACCCGGCCCGCATAGGGCGAGAACACCGGCGTGGCGCGGTCCTCGTCGATCGCGATCTTGCCTTCGGTGACGTGCTCGGCGCGGAAGCTGCGGTCGCTCACCGGCTCGATCGTGAGGCTGGCCCATTCGGCCGGCGTCGGGGTGTAGCGATCGGCGCTACGCCGCGACTGGCTGGAAATCTCGGTGTGGCCGCGGTCGGCCTGTTTGGCCTGATACAGCTCGTAGCCGCCGATGGCGGCGCCCGCAGCGACGCAAACGGCTGCGATCAGCCATGTGCTGCGACGATTCAGAGTTCGAAGAAATTGTTCGCGCATGCCTACCCTGACCCCGGCTTGATCGCCGCGTTGCCTCCCTGACGGCTGATAGTGCCCGAATCGTGGCCAGCGCAAAGTGAAAACGGCAAAACTGCGCTTAGCACCGATCGATGACACCTGCGCGTCAGCCGTCCGCCGAGGCGCGCGCCCCTGTGCGGAGCCTTTAAGAGTCCCATCCTGAACGGCACATTAACCGCAGGAACCGCGGTGCGGATCGCTCAGCCACGCGCCGGCCAGACTGCCGGATCGGTCCCCAGCGGCACGGCCGGGCGCGTCCACGCGGCCGGCGTCGCGCTCAGCTCCGCCGCATGGCGCACCGCACGCAACGTGCCGAAGCCGGAGCCGGTGACATCGAGATACGGCGCCGCCGCCTCCGGGCTGATATCGGGCGTGGCCAGACCGTGCGGCAGCCGCCCCATCTCCCACAGCCATTTGCCGGTTCGCGCAAGCGACACCTGGACGTGCCAACTACCGCCCTCGCGCGCCTGGCGAGCCTTCGCGATCATCGCACCGAACGCCATCAGATAGCCGGTGGCGTGGTCGAGAATCTGCATCGGCAATTCCTTCGGCCCGGTGATGCCGGCTGCCTGCCCCTCGGCATGGTTGAAGCCGGTGGCGCATTGCACCAAGGAGTCGAAACCGCGCCGCTCCGCCCAGGGGCCGGAGCGTCCGTAGGCGGATAGCGAGACGTAAACGATACCCGGATTGATCGCGGCAGCCTGCTCCGGCGAGAAGCCGAGCGACGCGAGCGCATGCGGGCGATAGCCCTGGCTGAAGATATCGGCCTCGGCGAGCAGCGCGCGGAAGGCAGCGTGGCCGTCTTGCGTGGTGAGATCGGCGAAGCTCGACAGCTTGCCGCGGCCGGTGTCGATCACCAGCCACGGAATCGACGGCAGCTTCGGACTTGATACCAGCATCACGTCGGCACCATGCGCCGCCAGGGTGCGGCCGGCCACGGGGCCGGCGATCACCCGCGACAGGTCGAGCACGCGCAGGCCTGCGAGCGGCCGATTGCCCGCGGGCCACGGCTTCGGCGCCGCGTCGCCAATCTTGCTGATCTCCACCAGCGGCAACGCATCGAGCACCGCGGCCTGCGGCAGCGTCTGCCATTCCTCGCGCGAGCGCATCAGCGCCACCACGCCGCCGGCCGCATAAGCAGCGCTCTCGAACGCTTCGCCCTCCCACTGCAGCAGCGCGGCCTGCACCGCGTCGCGAACCGGCTCGCAGGCCAGCCCCCTGCAGACCGCATCACGATGATGCGGAAAGTTGGTGTGCAGCCGGACATAGCGGCCGCCCTTCACCTGATACACGCCGGCGAGCGGATCCCAAGCGGGCGGCGGCGGCTCGTCGTTCCTGCGCAAATAGCGTTCGGAGCGGCACTCGATCGCGGCGTGGCGCATGTCGACGCTGACGCCCTGCACCTGCCCGCTCCGCATCGCCCAGATCTCGGCCGCCGCCAACCCGCTCGCCGCGATCGCCACCTGCGCCGCAGCGTCGACGCGAAACGACGACGGCAACTGCGGCTCGTCGCCAATCAGCGTCACGCGCTCCAGCGCGGCGGGGTCGGCGCCGACGGAGGTCCAGAGATCAGCAAGCAGGTCGCGGGGAGTTTGCATGGCGTGTAGTTCCTCGAAGTGTTGTTATTCGCCTGATGGCAGAGACGTCCAAGCCACACCGCCGTCATACGCGGGCTCGACCCGCATATCCATCGCCTTTGGATGAGCCCATTTGCATAGCGTCATCCTGCTACAATCAATGAAAATCCCTTGACGGCGGCAGGATGCGGACGTCGCGGGGGTGGCGATGGCGTTGGGCGGGGGCGTCGGGCGTGTCGCGGCGGTCGCCGTTGAGGGCTTCATAGCCACGCTTCTCGGAGGTTAGTTGCTCGTAGAGGTCCGCGCCGTCCGGTAGCGCCGGGCGGACCAGACCTTCGGCGAGGCGGCCCATCTCGACGCTGCGATCGATCAGCCGCTCGGCGACGAGATGCACTACGCCTTCCGGGCTCGCCTGGACCTTGCCCTCGACCAGGATCAGCCGCGCACCCATCACTTCCTTGCGATATTTCTCCATCACCGCCGGCCACACCACGATGTTGGCGATGCCGGTCTCGTCCTCGATAGTCATGAAGATCACACCATTGGCGCTGCCCGGCCGCTGCCGCACCAGTACCACGCCGGCGCAGCTCACGCGCCGACCGTTGCGACGCGTGTCCGACACCTCGCGACAGGTCACCACCCGCTCGGCCGCGAACAGCGCGCGCAGGAATTCCAGCGGATGGCCCTTCAGCGACAGCCGCACCGTCTGATAATCGGCGACGACGTGCTCGGCCATCGGCATCGCCGGCAGCGGCGCGGCGCGCTCGTCCTGCTGCTCGCGCGCGCTGGCGGCTTCGAACAGCGGCAGCGGCACGTCGTCAGGCAATCGCCGCACCGCCCACAGCGCGGCGCGGCGATCGAGCCCGAGCGAGCGGAAGGCATCGGCATCAGCCAGCAGGATCAGCGCCCGTTTCGGCAGCGCGGTGATGCGGGCGAACTGTTCGAGCGACGTGAACGCCCCCCTCGCCCGCGCCGCGACGATGCGCGCCGCCCAATCGTCGCTCGGCGCTTCACCAGCTTCCAGGCGCACCCGCTCCTCGTCCGGATCGGCCCAGCGAAACCCGTCGATCATCCGGAATCCGAGCCGCACCGCGTGATGCCTGCCGCATCGCTCCTCGAGCGTGCACTGGCCTTCGCTGAACGACACATCGACCGGCCGCACCTCGACGCTATTACTTCGCGCATCGCCGACGATCTGCGCCGGCGCGTAGAACCCCATCGGCTGCGAGTTCAGTAGCGCGCAGCAGAACGCGTCGGGGTGCTCGCACTTCATCCAGGCCGAGACATAGACCAGCTTGGCGAAGCTGGCGGCGTGGCTTTCCGGAAAGCCGTAGGAGCCGAAGCCCTTGATCTGCTCGAAGCAGTTCTTGGCGAAGGTGGCGTCGTAGCCACGCTTCACCAGATTGCCGATCATCTTGGCTTCGAACTTGCCGATCGTGCCGACATTGCGGAACGTCGCCATCGCGCGGCGAAGCTGATTGGCCTCGTCGGGCGTGAAATGCGCCGCCTCGATCGCGATCCGCATCGCCTGCTCCTGGAATAACGGCACGCCGAGCGTCTTGCCGAGAATCTGCCGCAGTTCGTTCTTGTCGCCGGCTTCCCCCGCCGGTGACGGATACACCACCGGCTCCTGCCCGTTCCGCCGCCTTAAGTAAGGGTGCACCATGTCACCCTGGATCGGGCCCGGCCGCACGATCGCGACTTCGATGACGAGATCGTAGAAACATTTCGGCTTCAGCCGCGGCAGCATGTTCATCTGCGCTCGGCTCTCGACCTGAAACACCCCGATCGACTCGCCGCGCTGGAGCATTTTGTAGACGGCGTTGTCATCCTCCGACTTGATGTCGGAAAGCTGGAACCGCACGCCCTTGTGCTGCGCGATCAGGTCGAAGCCCTTGCGGATGCAGGTCAGCATGCCGAGCGCCAGCACGTCGACCTTCATCATCTTGACGGCGTCGATGTCGTCCTTGTCCCACTCGATGAAGGTGCGATCCGCCATCGCGGCGTTGCCGATCGGCACATAGCTGTCGAGCCGATCCTGCGTCAGCACATAGCCGCCGACATGCTGCGACAGATGCCGTGGAAAGCCGATCAGCTCGGTGGCGAGTTCGACCGCGCGGCCGATCATCGGGTTGTGCGGATCGAGCCCGGCCTGACGCACCTGCATCTCGCTCACGCCCTTGCCCCAACTTCCCCACACCGTGTCGGCGAGCGCCGCCGTGACGTCTTCGGACAAGCCCAGCGCCTTGCCGACGTCGCGGATCGCCGAGCGCGGCCGATAATGGATCACGGTGGCGACGATCGCGGCGCGATGCCGGCCATAGCGCCGATAGATGTACTGCATCACCTCTTCGCGGCGGGAATGCTCGAAATCGACATCGATGTCCGGCGGCTCGTCGCGTTCCTCGGAGACGAAGCGCTCGAACAAAAGGTCGATCTCGGTCGGATCGACGCAGGTGATGCCGAGCACGTAGCACACGGCCGAATTTGCCGCCGAGCCACGGCCCTGGCACAGAATATTTTGCGACCGCGCGTAGCGGACGATGTCGTGCACGGTGAGGAAATAATGCGCGTAGCCGCGCCGTTCGATGATCGCCAACTCCTTGGCGATGGTGGCGCGCAGTCTGCCGCTGATGCCGTTTGGAAAATACTGCTTGATGCCCTGCTCGGTGAGATCCTGCAGATGCGCTTGCGCGGTTTTGCCCGGCGGCACCGGCTCGTCGGGATAGTGATATTTGAGTTCGTCGAGCGTGAAGCTGATACGGTCCGCGAACCGTAGCGTTTCGGCGATCGCGTCCGGATCGGCGCGGAACAGCCGCGCCATCTCGGCGGCCGGCTTCAGATGCCGCTCGGCATTGCCTTCGAGCCGGCGCCCGGCCTTGTCGATGGTAGTCTTTTCGCGGACGCAAGTCAGCACGTCCTGCAGCGCGCGCCGCGCGGCGTGATGATACAACACGTCGTTGGTGGCGATGCACGGCACCCGCGCTGCCGCCGCGATCCGCCGCAGCCGGCCCAGCCGACGCTTGTCGTCGCCGCGATAATACGGCGAAAGACCGAGCCAGACGGAGCCAGGATTGAGTGCAGTGACACGGTCCAGCGCGGTGGCAATCGCTTTGGTCTGGAAGCGATAGGCCGGCATGACGACCAGCAATATCTTCGAATGACGCCCCGTAACCTTTCTACCGTCATGCCCGGCCTTGTGCCGGGCATCCACCTCTTGCTGACTCAATCGTAGCAAAGGTGTGGATGGCCGGGACGAGCCCGGCCATGACGGCGTGGGGACCTGGTGAATGGAGGCCGAACGTTGATTCATCGAGGCCGAAGCCTCGTGCACAAAAGCTTCCAGATCCGCAAACGTCAGATCGCACTCGCCCTTCGCCGCGCGCCGCTTGCCGGCGCTGAGCAAGCGGCAGAGGCGGCCATAGGCGGCGCGATCGGTCGGATAAGCCAGCACGTCGGGCGTACCATCGGCGAAGCACAGCCGCGTCCCGATCAGCAGCTTCGGCTTGTGGATCAGCTCGTCGTTGGCGAGTTCGCTATAGGCGCGGACCACGCCGGCCAGCGTATTACGATCCGCAACGCCGATCGCGTCGAGCCCGAGCCGGCTCGCTTCATGGACATAATCCTGCGGATGCGAGCCGCCTTCGAGGAACGAGAAATTGGTGGTGACGCCGATCTCGGCGTAGCGCTGCACGCTCATGGGCGTCTCGTCTTAAAATTGAAGCGACAAATCCGTCATTGCGAGCGAAGCGAAGCAATCCAGAAGCGCCGTACACTGGGCGCCTGGATTGCTTCGTCGGCTTCGCCTCCTCGCAATGACGGGGAGAGGCTGTGCACACACTCGCCATCCCTCACGCGAACAGCCCGTGCATGTACCAGTGCGGCTGGCCGCTGCCGCCTACTTCCGGCATCACCTCGCTGCCGTACAGGCCGTCGCGATACAGCCAGAACCGCGCGCCGGCTTCGTCCTCGATCCGGAAGTAATCGCGGGTCAAGCCGGGCTCGGTGGCGCGCCACCATTCCATCGCGATCCGCTCCGGTCCTTCGGCGCGGGCGACGCGATGGAGGACGCGGCGCCAAGTGAACTGCGCCGGCGGGCCATCCGGCACGCCGGCCAGCACTTCGATCGGCTCCGGCGGCTGCAACAGCCGCAAGGGGCGCAGCGGCGGCTCGTCGGCGCGCGCCGGCCACGGTGCATCGCTGCCATCCGGCGGACAATGCTGCACCGGCACGGCAAGCGCGGCGCGCTCCGGGATATGGGTGTCCTGCGGCAGATAGCGTACCACCCGACGCGCGCCGAGCCGCGCCGACAGCATATCGGCCAGCAAGGCGACGTCCTCGGCCTGATGCGCCGTGGTGTCGAAACCGCGCTGCGCTTCGGTGACCGCCACGCTGACGCTGGCGGCGAGCCGGATAAGATCGAAACCGAAGCCGGGATCGAGCGGATCGTTCAGCGCATCGAGCTTTTCGGCGAACAGCCGCTGCACCACCTCGACCCGCGTCACCGGCTGGCCGGTCTCGACGCAGATCGAGCGCACTGCCCCGTCGCTGCGGAAGAAGCTGGCGGTGAGCTGCCGCGCTCCTTTGCCGCTCTTCTCCATCGCAGCGATCAGCAGTTTCGCCAGCGTCAGCAGCGTCGGCAGAATGACATCGAGAGTCGCGACCGGTTCGGGAAAATTCTTGTCGACGACGTAGTCCGGCGCGGGCCGCCGCGGTGAGATCGGCGCATCGTCCTCGCCGGTCGCCTGACGCAGCACCGCGACGAAGCCTTCACCGAACCGAGCCGCGAGTTCGGACGGCTGCCGCGCCAGCACCTCGCCGACGGTCTTGAGCCCGGCGCGGCGCAGCCCGCGCACGATTCCATCATCGACGCCGAGCGCCGCCACCGGCAGCGGCGCCACCGCGCGCGGCTCGTCGCCCGGCGCGACGATCAGGCCCGAGCCGCCGCGGGTCAGCGCCCGCGCCGCCACCGCGGTGCCGGCGATCGCCGCGCTGACCGCAAAGCCTTGCCGCGTCAACGCAGCGGTCAGCGTGTTCAGCAACTTGGCTTCGTCGCCGAACAGATGCGCGCAGCCGGTGATGTCGAGCAGCAGCCCGTCGGCGCCGTCGAACGCCACCAGCGGCGTGAAGCGGTCGCACCAGTCGGCGATCGCATTCAACAGCGCCGCATCGGCGAAGGGATCGTGATCGACGACGTCGAGCGCAGGATGCATCGCCCGCGCGGTGGCGAGCGGCATTCCGGGGATCACCCCGCCCCGGCTGGCGCGCGCATCACATGCCACGACCACCAGCGCGTTGTCGCGCTTGGCAGCGACGACGCGTAGCAGGCGCGGCGCTTCAGCCAGCGAGCCGCCGCTCGCTTGAGATTGGCGCTCGAACCGATCGGTCGACAACCTCGGCAGCCACAGGCCGAGAATGCGTCTGCGGTTCACGGAAGCGGCACGCATCACAATTCCATTCCATGATCCAACGGCCGGTTGGGCCGTGACGGTTACGAAGCAGCGAAGTCTCGAACACCGGAGCGCCCCAATCCTCGCTCGGCGGCGAATGCGCCGCGCGCACCACCCAGCGTGTCTCCGCGGTGGAGGCCTGCGGCGCGGCGGCGATCCGCAGCATCAAGGCCGTGACGCCGGACTGCTGCGCCGCCAGTGTCAGTTTCCGCGACGCGACGGCATCGAACGCGCGGGTCTCGCCCCACAGCTCGGTGATCACCGCGCCGAGGCCATTGCAGGCCAGCGCATCGGCCGCAGCGCGCAGTGCGCTGTCGGCATCATGCGCCTGCACCATCACCAGGCGACGCGGATCGAGCCCGAGTTCGGCCAGCCCCGCCATCGCCAGTTCGCCGTTTTCACGCGCGGAAAAATCCTGGCGGATCCACAACAGGTAGCGCGCCTCGGCGAGCAGCCGCGCCACACCGGCGATGAAGCCAGTCGCCGCTGCGGCGTGACGGCCGTCGCAGAACACCTCGTGCAGCGCGCCCTGCACCAGCCCGCCGTGCAGCGTCGCGTCGGCGTCCGCATGGCCGAGCGGCACGCGGCGCAGCGTCTCCGCCGTCCCGCTTTCGAGCCGGTCGATTTCGCCCTGCAGGCGCGCAAGCATGCTGTGGCGGGCGCTGTCCATGCGCCGTTCCTTTTTCCGTTGCCGTTTTTCCGGATTCGATGAACCCGTTGCCGGCCCATTTGTTCATGATATGTTCTAATAAATCCCTGCCTTGGTGCGGAGTCAATCGGGATCGCACCGAGGTCTTGCGGCATTTTTTTTCGCGAGATGAATCAAGGAGATTCCAAGCATGGACGTGCAGCGCAAGCTGGCCATCCTGGCGGACGCGGCGAAATACGACGCCTCCTGCGCCTCGAGCGGGACGGAGAAACGCGACAGCCAGGGCGGCAAGGGGCTGGGCTCGACCGCGCCCGGCATGGGCATCTGTCATTCTTACTCGCCGGACGGCCGCTGCATCTCGCTGCTCAAGGTGCTGCTGACCAATGCTTGCGCCTATGACTGCCTGTATTGCGTCAACCGTGCCTCGTCGAACGTGCCCCGTGCCCGCTTCACCGTCGATGAAGTCGTGCGGCTCACGCTCGACTTCTATCGCCGCAACTACATCGAGGGGCTGTTTCTGTCTTCGGGCATCATCCGCAGCGCCGACTACACCATGGAGCAGATCGTCGAAGTCGCGCGGCGCCTCCGGGAGGAGCATCACTTCCGTGGCTACATTCATCTGAAGACGATTCCGGAAGCCGACGATGCGCTGATCGCCAAAGCCGGCCGCTATGCCGACCGGCTCAGCATCAATATCGAGGTGCCGGAGGAGACCAGCCTCGCACAATTGGCGCCGGAGAAGAACGTCCGCGCCATCCGTCGAACCATGGGGCGGCTGCGGCTGAAGCTGGATGAAGCGACCGAGGCAAAGGCCGAGGTGCGGAAGACCCTCACCCGCGCCAAGCCGCCGCGTTTCGCGCCGGCCGGCCAAAGCACGCAGATGATCGTCGGCGCCGACAGCGCCACCGACCAAACTATCCTGAACACCTCCGCCAATCTCTACGGTTCGTACAATCTGAAGCGGGTCTATTACTCGGCGTTCAGCCCGATCCCGGATTCCAGCCGGGCACTGCCGCTACAGGCGCCGCCGTTGGTGCGCGAACATCGGCTGTACCAAGCCGACTGGCTGATGCGGTTCTACGGCTTTGAGGCCGGCGAGATCATCGATCCGGTTGCCGGAATGCTGTCGCTGGAGATGGACCCGAAGCTGGCCTGGGCGCTGCGCCACCGCGAGCGCTTTCCGCTCGACGTCAACCGCGCCAGCCGCGAAGAATTACTGCGCATTCCGGGTTTCGGCCGCAAGGCGGTCGATCGCATCATCGATACCAGGCGCCACAGCGCGATCCGCAGCGCGGACCTTTCGAAACTCCACATCCCACGGAACAAGGCACTGCCGTTTATCGTTCTCCCCGACCACCGTCCTCCGGCTTACCAACTCGACGGCACAAGGCTGGCGGAGCGGTTTCGGCCGAAGGCGCAGCAACTTGGATTTGGGTTTTGACGCATCGTCATTGCGAGCGAAGCGAAGCAATCCAGAAGCTTTAGTGCAAGGAGCTGGATTGCTTCGTCGCTTCGCTCCTCGCAATGACGGGGATAGGTGATTAGCTAAAAGCACCGTCGTCATCCTGAGGTGTGAGCGAAGCGGCACCGCAGGATGACAAACTAACGAATTGAGAAGGGAGAAATCGAATCACCACCATGCATCGCATCCGGCTCGACAGCGACACCGATTTCGACGGCTGGCGCACCGCGGCGCGGGAGCTGGTGCTGGCGGATGTGGCGCCGGCGGATATCACATGGAGCGTGACTGGCGACGAGCCCGAGCTGTTCGATGCGGCGGGGCTGGCGCCAGATGCCGGGTCCTTTGCTGAAACGGCTGCGCCGTTCACACATTCTGCCCAATCGCCTCGCCCCGCGCAGACCTTCAACGTCCCTGCCAGCTTCGTCGAGCTGGCGCAGACCGCAATCCTGCACCGCGATCCACAGCGCTTCGCCTATCTGTATCAGTTGCTGTGGCGGCTTCGCACAAATCCCGAGCTGATGCAGATCGCCACCGATCCCGACATTGCGCGGCTGCAGGCAATGGCCAAGGCGGTGCGGCGCGACGAGCACAAGATGCATGCCTTCGTCCGCTTCCGCGAGATCGGCCGCGAGCCGAAGTCTCGCTATGTCGCCTGGTTCGAGCCGGAGCATCATATCGTCGAGCTCGCCGCGCCATTCTTCGCGCGGCGTTTCGCCGACATGGAATGGTCGATCCTGACCCCCGACGTCTGCGCGCATTGGGACGGCCACAGAGTCGCGATCACGCCCGGCGTCAGCAAGGCGATGGCGCCATCGGACGATCGCCTCGAACAAACCTGGCTCACTTACTACGCCAGCATCTTCAACCCGGCGCGGCTGAAGAGCAAGGCGATGCAGGCCGAGATGCCGAAGAAGTATTGGCGCAATCTGCCCGAAGCGGCGCTGATCAAGCCGCTGATCGACCACGCCGAGCGCAAAGCGCAGGCGATGGTTGCAGCCGCGGCGACCGCGCCGAAGAAGCCGCAGCGACAGGAGCAGCCGATGACGAAAGCCGTGCCGAACGCCGACACGCTGGCGCATCTGCGCGAGGAGGCGCAGGGTTGCCGTGCCTGCGAGCTGTGGAAGGACGCGACCCAGATCGTGTTCGGCGAAGGCCCGCCGCACGCCATTGTGATGCTGGTCGGCGAGCAGCCCGGCGACACGGAAGACCTCGCCGGCAAACCGTTCGTCGGCCCGGCCGGACAGATGCTCGACCGTGCGCTGGCGGAGGCCGGTGTCGATCGCAGCAGGACTTACGTGACGAACGCAGTGAAGCACTTCAAATTCGTCCCGCGCGGCAAGATCCGCCTGCATCAGAAACCGTCGACGCTGGAGATCAAGGCATGCCGGCAATGGGTCGAGCGCGAGCTCGCCGCGCTGCAGCCGCTCCTCGTGGTGGCGATGGGCGCCACCGCAGCGCAAAGCGTGCTCGGCAAAATTACCCCGGTCAACAAGACCCGCGGCCATCTGATCGACCGCAACGACGGCCCACAGGTGCTGGTCACCGTGCATCCGTCCTATCTGCTGCGCCTGCCGGACGCCGAAGCCAAAGAGCGCGAATACGCCCGCTTCGTCGCCGACCTGAAGATCGTTGCTGCGCATCTGAAGAAGGCGCACGCGGCCTAGCTTCAGTGTGGCGCGCCGATGACGCCGCAATGTTTTCGGCTGAGCACCTCCGTCGGGCAGGTATTTATTTCCACTAGACGGAATGGACTCGAAATTCGGTAACCGTCGCAACTCGCACGGGTTGAGCAACCGTGCCGAACCGGCTAACCCTCGCTGCACTGCCAACGCTGCACTGCAACGTACGCCGCAAGACCAACAACAACACGCGAGGAATCCGATGTCTGCCCTCTCCCGTTCCATCGCCGCCGTCGCGGCCGTCGCGCTGCTGTCCGCCACCGGCGGACAAGCGTTGGCGCAGAAGAAATACAGCCCCGGCGCCAGCGACACCGAAGTCAAGATCGGCAACATCGTGCCCTATTCGGGTCCGGCGTCGGCTTATGGCAGCGTCGGCCGGGCGCAGGAAGCCTATTTCAAGATGATCAACGACAAGGGCGGCATCAACGGCCGCAAGATCGTCTACATCTCCTACGACGACGCCTATTCGCCGCCGAAGGCCGTCGAGCAGACCCGCAAGCTGGTCGAGAGCGACGAAGTGCTGTTCATGTTTTCGCCGCTCGGCACGCCGTCGAACACCGCGATCCAGAAGTATCTCAACGCCAAGAAGGTGCCGCACCTGTTCCTGGCGTCGGGCGCCACCAAGTGGAACGATCCGAAGCACTTCCCGTGGACGATGGGTTGGCTGCCGAACTACCAGAGCGAAGGCCGGATCTACGCCAAGTACATCCTGAAGGAGAAGCCGGACGCCAAGATCGCCGTGCTGTATCAAGGCGACGACTTCGGCAAGGACTATCTGAAGGGTCTCAAGGATGGTCTCGGCGCCAAGGCGTCGCAGGTCGTGATCGAGGACAGCTACGAGCTGACCGAGCCGACCGTCGACTCCCACATCGTCAAGATCAAGGCCTCCAACCCGGACGTGCTGGTGATCTTCGCGACGCCGAAATTCGCCGCGCAGACCATCAAGAAGGTCGCCGAGCTGGCGTGGAAGCCGATGATGATCGTGCCGAACGTGTCGGCCTCGACCGGCAGCGTCATGAAGCCGGCCGGATTCGAGAACGCCCAGGGCGTCATCTCTGCCTCCTACGCCAAGGACGCGACCGACAAGCAGTGGGAGAACGATCCCGGCATGAAGGCGTATTACGAGTTCCTGGCGAAGTATGCGCCGGACGCCAATCGCGCCGATTCCTCGTTCATGACCGGCTACAACATCGCCGAGACGGTGGCGGTGCTGATTAAGCAGTGCGGTGACGACCTCACCCGCGCCAACGTGATGAAGCAGGCCGCCAGCCTGAAGGACGTCCAGCTCGGCGGCCTGCTGCCGGGCATCAAGCTCAACACCTCGGCGACCGACTTCGCGCCGATCGAGCAACTGCAGCTCATGAAGTTCGAAGGCGAGCACTGGAAGCTGTTCGGCGACGTGATCGAAGGCGAAGTGAATTCGCCGAACGGCGGCTAGTCGCTCCCTCACCTTCGTCATTCCGGGGCGCCGCGGAGCGGCGAACCCGGAATCCCGAGGTTCTTGACCACCAGAGAATTCCGGGTTCGCTCGCTGACGCGAGCGTCCCGGAATGACGGCTGTTGCAGTTGGAACGTCTTGCCGCCGCGGCGACGGCCTGCGACAAGTTCGGTCATGACCGATCATCGACCGCTGCTCCGTTCCATCTTCGATGCGGCCGTCGCCGCCGCACATCCGGATCGCGTACTCCCCGCGCATCTGCCGCCACCCCCGCGCGGCCGGATCATCTGCCTCGCCGCGGGAAAGAGCGCCGCCGCGATGGCCGCCGCCGCCGAGCGGCACTACCTCGACACATTGGGACTGGAATCGTCGCGACTGGTCGGCATCGCCACCACGCGCCACGGCCACCGCGTGCCGACCCGCAGGATCGAGGTGATCGAAGCCGGCCATCCGATGCCCGACGCCGAAGGCCTGCGCGGCGCTGAAGCGAGCCTCGCCCTCGCCGCCACCGCGACGCCGGACGACCTGCTTCTCGTCCTGCTGTCGGGCGGCGGCTCGGCCAATTGGATCCTGCCCGCCGGAGGCATCACGCTCGCGCAGAAGCAGCAGACCACCCGCGCGCTGCTGCGCTCCGGCGCCCCGATCGGTGAGGTCAACACGGTCAGAAAACACCTGTCGCGGATCAAAGGCGGCCGCCTCGCCCGCACCGGCCAAAACGCCGGACAGATCCTGACGCTGGCGATCTCGGACGTGCCGCGCGACGAGCCGTCTGCGATTGCGTCGGGCCCGACCGTTCCCGACCCGAGCACGCTCGCGGACGCCCGCGAGCTGGTGGCGCGCTACGATCTGCAGCTCGATCCGGCGATCGCCGCCGCGCTGAACGATGAGCGCAACGAAAGCTGCAAGAAGGACGACGCCGCGTTCGCGCGCGCGGGGTTCGAGATCATCGCCCGGCCGCGGCAGTCGCTCGATGCCGCGATCGAAGTTGCGCGCGCCGCCGGCTTCGAGATCGCCGATCTCGGCGCCGATCTCGAAGGCGAAGCCCGCGACGTCGCCGCTGCGCATGCACAGCTCGCGCGCGAGGCCCGCGCGTCGGGCCGCAAGCTGGCGATCCTGTCCGGCGGCGAACTCACCGTCACGGTACGAGGCCAGGGCCGCGGCGGGCCCAACCAGGAATACGCACTCGCGCTGGCGCAGCATCTGTCCGGTTTGCCCGACATCGCCGCGCTCGCCGCCGACACCGACGGCGCCGACGGCGGCGCCGGCAACGCCGACGATCCCGCCGGCGCGCTGATCGACGCAGCAACTTTCGCCAAGATCGCCGAGCAGCAGCAGCTCGATCCCTCCGCCTATCTGGCCGACAACGATGCCACCGGCTTTTTCGCCCAGACCGGCGACCTACTGGTCACCGGCCCGACGCTGACCAACGTCAACGATATCCGGGTGATCTTAGTTTAGTTCATCCCCTCTCCGTCATTGCGAGCGAAGCGAAGCATCCAGGAGTTCCGTACCTTGAGCTCCTGGCTTCGTCGCTTCGCTCCTCGCAATGACGCACGAGAGGCCGCCCGCTAACAATCGCCGTCATGCGCGGGCTTGCCCCGCCTGCGGGGCCATTGCCACTCCGGCGGGGCGAAGGCCCGCGCATCCATCGCCTCAGGGAGATGGACGCCGGGTCGAGCCCGGCGAATGACGTGGTTGATTGTGCCTGCTACTCCGCCGCCTTCGGCTGCCGCCGATCGAGCGACGACAGCGCGTGCAGCAGCACCGCGCGGACGCGATCGCTGTCGGTGGCCGCGACAGCCGCGGTGTCGAGGCGGAAATCGAAGCCCGGTATCTTCTCCATCACCACCGCCGAGGCCTCGCTGCCGTCGCGGAGGTGATCGACCACATACGGCACCACCTCGCGGCTGATGCCCTTCATGGTGATCGAGGGCAGCGCGTGCGCAGCGATGATGTCGCTGACCAGCGCGTAGGTCTCGTAGCTGATGACGATGCCGCCCGGCTCGGCGATCGATTGCAGCCTTGCGGCGAGGTTCGCCTCGGCGCCGATGATGGTGTAGTCCATCCGGTCGGCGCTGCCGAAATTGCCGACATTGCAGTAGCCGGAATTGATCCCGATCCGCGACCGGAACGGCTGCTCGATCCCGGCCGCGCGCCATTTCGCGTTGAGCTCCGACAGCCGGCGCTGCATCGCCCACGCCATCCGCACGCAGGCCTGGGCGTCGGCGCGGTCGCCCTTGGTTTCAGGATCGCCGAAGAAGATCAGCATCGCGTCGCCGATGAATTTGTCGATCGTGCCGCCGTAGCGATGCGCGATCTCCGACATCTCGGTGAAATACTCGTTGAGAAGCTGCGTGATCAATTCGGGCTGCAGCCGCTCGGTAGTGGCGGTGAAGTTCTGGATATCGGAGAAGAAGATCGTCAGCTTCTTGCGCTCGGTGTGGATGACGACGTCCTTCTGGCCGGAGAAAATACTCTTGTAGATCTGCGGCGGGATGTAGCGCGAGATCTTCATCGACAACGATGCCAGGAAGTCGTTGTTGGTTTCGAGCTCGCGATTCATCGCCACGATCTTCAATGACTGCCGGCGCTGCATCCCTAGGAACGATACCCCGCACACCGCGGCGAGCACGAAATACGCCAGCAGGAACTTGAACGAGAACAGATTGGCGGCGATCGGCTGGGTGATCATCACCTCCTGGATGCCGCGGACGTCGCCGACCTTCCAGTCGCGCTTCGGGCTTTCGGGGTGGGTGTTGTGGCAGGCGACACAGGCCGGCGCCATCGTCACCGGCGACACCAGCCGGACGCTGTCGCTGAACAGGCTCGCGGATGCCGACACGATGTTCTCGCTCGAGTCCTTGCGCAGCGCCGCGAGGGCGTCGCGCTCGAAGGCGTCGAGCCGGTGCGGAGCGCGATTGGCGAACGGATAATCCGAGACGAAACGATAGGTGATGTTGCTCTGCTGCTCGCCGATCACCTTGCCGAGTTCGAGCGACAGCGTCGCCGGGATCGGGATTGCGCCGGGCACCTTCTCGTAGTCGTGGATCACCTGCACCTGGCCGGGATGAGCCAGAATCCGCCCGACCACGTTGGCGGCGTAATAGTGCCGCACGCTCTTGATCACGGAATTCAGATCGGACGCTTGCCGGCGCAGCGCCGCGTCGGCGAGGCTGGTGAGGTCAAGCCACACCGCCAGCGGCAGGCCGAGCAGCAGCAGTGCGATGGCGAGGCCGGTCCACCATCCGCGGGCACGCAAATCGTCGGTTTCTGACTTGTCCATGCCGCCCAGCCCTGGTTGCCGTAATCACCGGCAACCTAGCGCGCAGGCGGTATAAAGAGAAGCATCTGGGGTGCAGAGCTACCGGTGGAAGAGCACGCATTGTCGCCCGAGAGGGCATCCAGCTCAGCGGCCGGCTGTGGTGCGGATCGGGCGGCCTTGCGAGATGAAGGCATAATGGCCGTTGGCGAAGGTGCCGATCATCAGCGCCTCGGTCACCGGCTCGGCGATCTCGCCCGCCGCAGCCCAATCGATCACGAAATTGGCGCCGGTCCCGCCGCGGGTGTCGAGCGTGGGGACGAACGCCTCGATGGTGGCGAACGGCTTCAGCGCCACCGCCCCTTCGAGATAGCTCTCCACCATCTTGCCGGCGCCGTCGTAATAGCCGATCCGCTTGATCACCAGCGGCTTGGTCTCGGAAGCGTTATGGATGCTCAGTGTCACCGAAAAATTCGCCCGCGTTGCGCCCTGGTTGATCGACACGCTGGAATAGGCTGGCACATAGATTGAGCCCCCGACCGAGAGCGGCGCGGCCGGCAACGCGGTCAGCGACGCAGCGAACGTCTGGGCGATGCCGCGCGGGCCCGATGATTGCGCCAAACACGGTGCGCTGACCGACAGAATCAGGCATGTCACCCGGAGAATCGCGGGAATGCCAAAGCGGCGGCGTCCCGTTCCGCGAGCCGGGCTCCCGATGCGTTGTCTCAGCATGGTTGTCCCTTTATTGTTCGCGCCAGGGCGTTCCACGGCGGCAGGTGCATGCACGAACTGATTGGCGATATCACGCTGAGCATCCTGTTCGCCTGGCTGCTCGGTCTGGCGGCGCATTTTTTCCGTCAACCGCTGATCCTCGCCTACCTTATCGCCGGCTTCGTGATCGGTCCATTCGGCCTTGGCTGGGTGAAATCGCAGAACTCGATTTCGGTCATCTCCGAGCTCGGCCTGATCTTCATGCTATTCATGATCGGGCTGGAGATCGACCTGAAGAAGATCATCCGCGCCGGCCCGGTGATCCTGGTGGCGGCCGGCGGCCAGATCGTCGGCGGCGTCGCGCTCGGCATCGCGTTCTTCATCGGCATCGGGCTCGCATTCGGCGGCGGCCATTTCGACGCGCTGTATCTGACGGTAGCCTGCGCGCTGTCTTCCACCGTGATCATCGTCAAGGTGCTGTACGAGAAGCGCGAGCTCGACACCCTGCCGGGCCGGATCACGCTCGGCATCCTGGTGTTGCAGGACATCTTCGCGATCCTGTTCCTCGCGGTGCAGCCGAGTCTCGCCGATCTGCAGATCTCGGTGCTTCTGATCTCGGTCGGCCGCGTCGCCGTGCTGGTCGCGACTGCGGCGCTCTTGTCGCGCTACGTGCTGCCCTGGCTGTTCCACCGCATCGCCCGCACGCCTGAACTGGTGCTACTCGGCGCGCTGGCGTGGTGCTTTCTGATCGGCGGCATCGCCGAGCATCTGCATCTGTCGCGCGAGATGGGCGCGCTGGTCGCCGGCGTGTCGCTGTCGACCTTCCCCTACGCGCTCGACGTCACCGCCAAGGTGACGACTCTGCGGGACTTCTTCATCACGCTGTTCTTCGTCGCGCTCGGCATGACCATCCCGATCCCGAACGGCTCGGTGATCGGGCTCGCCCTGGCGATCGCAGTGTTCACGCTGGCGAGCCGGCTGCTGACCACCTTCCTGCCGCTGTATCTGATGAAACAGGGCCTGCGCGCCAGCCTGCTGCCGGCGCTGAACCTGGCGCAGATCAGCGAGTTCTCGCTGGTGGTGATCCAGACCGGCGTCGCCGCCGGCCATATCGGCACCCAGACCGCCAGCGCCGCCTCGTTCGCCTTCGTGCTGCTCGCGGTGCTGTCGACCTTCGTGATCATGCGCAGCGATCCGATCACCCGCCGCGCGATCGGCGCGCTGAGCAAGCTCGGCTTGCGCGATCTCGGCCAGCAGCAGAGCGGTGCCGACGCAGCCGCGGAGGCGGGCCACGGCGCGGTGCATCGCATCGTCATCCTCGGCTTTTTCCGCACCGCCAGCGCCCTGGTCAGCGAGATCGAACGCCATGCGCCGGAGCTGCTCAAGCAGATCAGCGTGATCGACTTCAACCCGCTGGTCTACAGCACCCTCACCACGCGCGGCATGCACGTCATTTACGGCGACATCAGCAACGTCGACACGTTGCTGCATGCCGGCGTCGCCAAGGCCGAGATCATCATCCTCAGCGTGCCGGACTCCCTGCTGAAGGGCGCCACCAACGAGCGCCTGGTGCGCCACGTCCGCGCCCTCAATCCGACCGCACAGATCGTCGCCACCGCCGATCTGCTGGCCGACGTCGAAGCGATGTATCGGGCTGGCGCCAACTACGTCACCGTGCCTCGGATCACCGAGTCACAGGACCTGTTCGAGGTGATCGAAGCCGCCGATCACGGCCTGCTGGACGACAAGCGCGCCGCCCTCGACGCCCGTCTCGCCGAACGCCGGGAAGTCTTGCCGTAGGGCGTTTTCGACCGGGCGCAGGCCGGTTCGCGCGCCCTGTGCGCTCTCAGAACTCTCGCGCGATCTTGGCGAGCATCGCCAGCAGCGCAGCGCTGTTGTCGCGGCCGAGCAGTTCGGTGAGCCTGGCCTCGTGCCGGGTGGCCACCAGCTTCTTGGCGCGCGCCAGCGTTGCGCGGCCCTTGTCGGTCAGCACCAGGATGTGCGAGCGGCGGTCGCTCGGCGAGCGGGTGCGCTGGCACAGTCCGCGGCTCTCCAGCGCGTCCAGCATCGCCACGAAGTTCGGCCGCAGGATGCCGAGCGTGGTGGCGATCTCGGTCTGGTTGCGGCCCGGATTGGCGTCGAGCAGCAGCAGCACCGAGAACTGCGCCGGGGTGAGCTGGACAGGCGCGACCGATTGCAGAAAATCCTCGAACACGCGAAGCTGGGCGCGCTTCAGCGCGTAGCCGAGCAGCTCCGACAGTTCGCCCATCATCAGCTCGGAGGCCTCGGCGGCGGACTCGGCCGGCGGCTCCTTACGCGCGGCGCGTGCCGGCTTGACGGCGGCGGCGGTTTTCGATGCGGTCATCGCCGGGCTCGTGATCCTGAGGGGGCAAACGGTCTGCGAACGCGTCGCGGGCCTTGAGCTTATAATCGATAATTGTTATGCACCATATCAAATAGCCCGAGCAGAATACAACTGCCGGCGGACGGGGGGCGCAGCGACGTCTCCGTGGGAGGGGACGTTCGCGTGAACACCACGATTCTGCTGTTCCTGTTGCAGGACGGCGTCACCAACGGCGCGATCTACGCACTGCTCGGCCTGGCGCTGGTGCTGGTGTTCGCGGTGACGCGCGTCATTCTGATCCCGCAGGGCGAATTCATCACCTTCGGCGCCCTCACCTACGCGACGCTGTCGGCCGGCGGCGTGCCTGGCACCGCGCAGCTTGCACTGGCGATGGGACTGGTCGCGTTCGGCTTCGAGCTGTTCAGCGCCCGCAAATCGCTGCGCCTCGCCAAAGTGGTTCGGGCAGCGCTGATCTACATCGCATTTCCGGCCGTGGTGCTGGCGCTGGCAACGTGGCTGCCGGCACACAAGCCCGGCGTTGCGGTCAACATCGCGCTGTCGCTGCTGATCGTCGCCGCGATCGGATTGTTTCTGTATCGCATTGCATTCCAGCCGCTGGCCCACACATCCGTGCTGGTGCTGCTGATCGCGTCGGTCGGCTGCCACCTGGCGCTGCAGGGCTTCGGCCTCGTGTTCTTCGGCGCCGAGGGTCTGCGCGGCCCGCCGCTGTCGGACGTAACTCTGAGCGCCGGGCCGCTGCTGTTCACCGGGCAGAGTCTGGCCGTGTACGGCATCACCCTGGCGCTGATGGCGGCGCTGTGGCTGTTCTTCGGCTTCACCCGCTACGGCAAGGCACTGCGCGCCACCGCGGTCAACCGGCTCGGCGCCCGGCTGGTCGGCATCCGCACTTCGCTCTCCGGCCAGATCGCGTTTCTGCTCGCCTCGGTGATCGGCGCGATCTCCGGCATCCTGATCGTGCCGATCACCACGCTCTATTACGACACCGGCTTCCTGATCGGCCTCAAGGGCTTCGTTGCGGCGATCATCGGCGGACTGGTCAGCTATCCGCTCACCGCCGTCGCCGCGATCGTGGTCGGCATCGTCGAGTCGTTCTCCTCGTTCTACGCCTCAAACTACAAGGAGGTCATCGTCTTCACGCTGATCCTGCCGGTGCTGGTGCTGCGTTCGCTCGCCGCCCCCGCGGTCGAAGAAGAGAAGGACTGAGCGTGATGCCGCGTTGGTTGCCGATTCTCCTGTTCGCCGCCGTGATGACGGCGCTGCCGCTGATCCCGGGCCTCCCGCCGTTCTGGATCGTGCTGCTGGACAATATCGGCCTGGCCGCGCTGGTGGCGATGGGCCTGGTGCTGCTCACCGGCGTCGGCGGGCTGACCTCGTTCGGCCAAGCCGCGTTCTGCGGCTTCGGCGCCTACACCACAGCCTATCTCAGCACCGTCTACGGCGTGTCGCCGTGGCTGGCGCTGCCGGCCTCGCTCGTCGTCGCCGGCATAGCCGCGGTGCTGCTCGGGCTGATGACGGTGCGCCTCTCAGGTCACTATCTGCCGCTCGGCACCATCGCCTGGGGCATCGCGCTGTACTATCTGTTCAGCAAGCTGGATTTCCTCGGCCGCAACGACGGCATCTCGCAGATCCCGCCGCTGTCGGTGGGCTCGGTCGAGATGTTCGATCCGGACACGATCTATTTCGTGATCTGGGCGATGGTTCTGATCAGCGCGGTGCTGACCATGAACCTGCTCGACAGCCGCACCGGCCGCGCAATCCGCGCGCTGCGCCGCGGCCATGTCGCTGCCGAAGCCTTCGGCGTGCAGACCGCGCGGGCCAAACTGCTCGTCTTCATCTACGCCGCGGTGCTCGCCGGCCTGTCAGGCTGGCTGTACGCGCACTTCCAGCGCAACGTGAATCCGACGCCGTTCGGGCCGCAGGCCGGCATCGAATATCTGTTCATCGCCGTGGTCGGCGGTGCAGGCTATGTCTGGGGCGGCGTGCTCGGCGCCGCGATCGTCATCATCCTGAAGGAAGTGCTGCAGGGCTATCTGCCGCTGCTGTTCGGCGGTCAGGGGCAGCTCGAGATCATCGTGTTCGGCATTCTCCTGGTGGTGCTGCTGCAGCTTGCACCCGGCGGTGTGTGGCCGTGGCTCGCCAATCTGGTACCGGTCAAATTCCGGCGCGCCGTCACCGGCAAGGCCGGCGGCCTACCCGCGCGTGAACGGGTCGGCGGCTCCTCGACCGCGCCGCTGCTGAAGGTCGAGCGCGCGCGAAAGCAGTTCGGCGGCGTGGTTGCGGTCAACGACGTGTCGTTCGACGTCAACGCCGCGGAGATCGTGGCGCTGATCGGCCCCAACGGCGCCGGCAAGTCGACCACTTTCAACCTGATCACCGGCATCCTCACCACCACCGGCGGCCGGATCGAAGTACACGGCAAGCCGGTCGACAACACCCCGCCGCAGGAAGTGGTGAAGCTCGGCATCGCCCGCACCTTCCAGCACGTCAAGCTGGTGCCAGACATGACCGTGCTGGAGAACGTCGCGATCGGCGCGCACCTGCGCGGTCGCTCCGGCGCGGTCGCCAGCATGCTGCGGTTCGACCGCGGCGACGAGGCCAAGCTGCTCGCGGAAGCCGCCCGCCAGATCGAACGTGTCGGACTCGGCGCCGAGATCGATCAACTCGCAGGCAGCCTCTCGCTCGGCCAGCAGCGCATTGTCGAGATCGCCCGCGCGCTGTGCGCCGATCCGGAGCTTCTGCTGCTGGACGAGCCGGCAGCCGGGCTGCGCCACATGGAGAAGCAGCGCCTCGCCGCGCTGCTGCGTCAGCTCAAGGACAGCGGCATGTCGGTGCTACTGGTCGAACACGACATGGGCTTCGTGATGGATCTTGCCGACCGCATCGTCGTGCTGGACTTCGGCACAAGGATCGCTGAAGGCACGCCCGACGCGATCAAGACCAATCCGGACGTGATCAAAGCCTATCTCGGAGCGCTGGCATGACCGCGCTGCTTTCGGTGTCCGGCGTCTCGGTGTCCTACGGCAAGGTCGAGGCGGTGCGGAACGTGTCGCTCGAGGTGCGCGAGCGCGAGATCGTCACCGTGGTCGGAGCCAACGGCGCCGGCAAGACCACGTTGCTCAGCGCCGCGATGGGCGTGCTGCCGCTCAAGGGCCGCGTCACCTTCGACGGCATCGACGTCGCCCGGCTCGACATCGAGGATCGCGTCGCCGCCGGGCTGTCGCTAGTGCCTGAGCATCGCGAACTGTTCGCCACCATGACGGTGGAGGACAATCTCGAACTCGGCGCGTTCCGGATCGCCAAGAACATCGCGGCGCAATCGCAGGAGCGCGTCTACGGTCTGTTTCCGCGGCTCAAGGAGCGGCGCAAGCAGCTCGCCGGCACACTCTCCGGCGGCGAGCAGCAGATGCTGGCGATGGGCCGCGCGCTGATGGGTGCGCCGAAGCTGTTGATGCTCGACGAACCGAGCCTCGGCCTCGCCCCGATCATCGTCGCCGACATCTTCCGCATCGTCGGCGAGCTGCGCGAGGCCGGCGTCTCGGTGCTGCTGGTGGAACAGAACGCCAAGGCGGCACTCGGAATCGCCGACCGCGCCTATGTGATGGAGCTCGGCGAGTTCGTGCTCGACGGGCCGGCCTCAGAGGTCGCCCGCAACGAGGCGGTGGTCGCGAGCTATCTCGGCTTCTCCCATCCCGCCTGACGATGCGGGCAGCGCCGCGGGAGATGCGTCGCTGTTGTCGAGATGCACTACACAATTGCGACCGAGATCCTTGGCGCGGTACAGCGCGAGATCCGCGCGCCGCATCAGCGCCGACAGCCCGCCGCCGTCATAGCTGGCCAGACCGAAGCTCATCGTCACCGCCACAAGCCCGTGGTCGCACGGCACGTCGATGGCGCACCTCCGGCGCAGCGTCATTGCAAAGTCGTTGGCCTGCGCGTCGCTGACGCCGACCATCAGACCGGCGAACTCCTCGCCACCGTGGCGCGCCATCAGCATGCCGCGCGGCGCTGCGAACTCTCGCAGGATTCCACCGATCTCGGCCAGCACCCGGTCGCCGACGGTGTGGCCGTAATGATCGTTGATCGCCTTGAAGCGGTCGAGGTCGCACATCAGCGCCACCACCCGCTGGCCCGCCGACGCCGCCTGCGCCAGCATCGTCGCGGCGGCTTCGTCGAAGCCACGCCGGTTGAGCAGTCCAGTCAAAGGATCGGTGCGCGACATCCGCATCAGCTCGGCACGGGTCGATGTCAGTTGCCGCATCAATTGCGCGGACCGATACGCCAGCGCGCCGGACAGGGTCGTCGACACGCCGAGCGCGACCATCATTGAGGCTTTCACCACCGCGCCGACTTCGACCGTCGCGCTCCAATCGGTGCCGAGGTCGGAAATCAGAAAGATCATGGTGACGACCGCCGTAATGCCGGCCGTGACCGCTACTCTGCCCGCCGTATAGCGGATGGCGTCGCGCCGCGTGACGATCTGGTTCGGCATCTGTCAACGTCGTTGGGGCGCGCGCCGCACCGGAGGCACAATCGCTCCGACCGCCGGCCGCCCGGCTGCGTGGCAAAATCCACGCCGTTTGGTTGCAATCCTGGTGGTTTTACCAGACCGTCCGCGCCGAGCACGTTAACTCGACGCAATTCGAGTTATCAGCCTTAACGCGCGGCTAAAACTGCGGAACCGCCGCATCCCACAAAAAAGAAACCGGCCTCGCGCGGAGGCCGGCTTCGCCAGGCGCAGGCGGATACGCCGCCGGCGCGAGGGCTATTTCACCATCACGTACTTGCCGTCCTTGACCGTCAGCAGAATCCGCGAGCGGTCATCCAGGCCGTAGCGATCGGTCTCGGTGAAGCTGTACACACCCTGGCTGGCCGCGATGTCCTTCTCGGTGATCAGCGCCTTGCGGATCGCATCGCGGAATTCCTGCGTGCCCGGCTTGGCGGTCTTCAGCGCCACCGGCACTACCCGCTCGAGCACCTTGAAGGCGTCGAACGAATGCGCGGCGAACTGGCTGCGGCTGTTCGGGCCGTATTTGGCCTCGTAAGCCTGCACCAGTTCCAGACCAGGCTTCTTGGTCAGCGCGCTGTCGGGCTGATCCTCCGGATCCATCACCGGACCCGACGCCATGATCACGCCCTCGGCCGCCTTGCCGGCGATCCGAATGAAATCCATCGAGGCCGCACCATGGGTCTGATAGATCAGCCCCTTGTAGCCACGATCACGCAAGGACGTCTGCGGCAGCGCCGCGGCGGTGCCGGACGCACCGACCAGGATCGCATCCGGATTGGCGGCGACCAGCTTCAGCACCTGGCCCGCAACCGACGTGTCGGGACGCGCGAACCGCTCTTCGGCGACGATCTTCAGCCCCATCGCCTCGCCCTGCTTCTTCAGGTCGTTGAACCACAGGTCGCCATAGGAGTCGGAATAACCGATGTAGCCGACGGTCTTGATGCCGTGCTTCTTCATGTGCTCGTACAGCACCTTGCCCATGATCGGGATCGGCTGCGGCATCGCCACCGACCACTTGGCGCGCTCCGGCGTGATCGGCAGCGGCGCCAGTGCGATGTGTGGCACCTGGGCTTCGTTGGCGACGTTGGACACCGCGACCGTCGGCGGCGTCACTGACGACCCCATGATCACGTCCGCCTTGGACTCCGTGACGAAACGACGCGCGTTAGTGGTGGCCGCCGTCGGGTCGCCGCCGTCGTCGAGCACGATCAATTTGAGCGGATGACCGCCGATCTCCTTTGGCACGAATTCCAGCGCGTTCCGCTCGGGAATACCGAGCGCCGCGGCGGGGCCGGTGGTGGTGACGGTGATACCGATGGTAATTTCGTTGGTTTCGGCGCGCGCAGCGCCGGAAAGCCCCGGCAACGCAAGGGCCACGGCGACCGCCGCAGCGGACATCTTGAACTTGGTCACGTTCTCCTCCTCCCACTGTTATGGTATCGGCCGTGTTCGGCGCGATCTTGTCGTCCTGTTTACGGCATCACCGGCGGCGAGTCAGCCCCGCATGAACTTCGCCTTCACCTCCTCCGGCACCGCGACCGACTTCAGCCGGCTCGGATCGTCGGGATGACGGCCGACCAGCACCCGCGTCTCGAATCCTTCGAGCGCCATCGAATCACCCTTGAACACCTTGTGCACCACTTCGAAGCTGGAGCGCCCGAACCGCGCGATCCGGCTTTCGATGCTGATCACATCGCCATAGGTCGACGGGATGTAGAACTTGGCACGGGTGTCGACCATCGGAATCCCGACCAAGCCATAGACCTTGATCAGGTCGCGCTTCGAACAGCCGGCGGCGACAAACAGCGCCGAGGTCGAGTCGTCGAACATCGCAAAATAGCGCGGGTAGTACACAATATCCGCCGGGTCGCAATCACCCCACTGGATCTGCACGTCGCGGCGATTGGTGAACATGGGGCTGCTACTTCGCTGTCATCGTTTGAATCGCCCCCTCACCCGCCCCGGCACCGCTGCGCGGCACCGGGATGACCTCTCCCCGCACGCGGGGAGAGGTTGCGCCGTGCCGGTTGCGGCTGTCGTGGCCATCTTGATGCCTTTACTCCAGCGCGATCACATGCGCGGGCGTCGGGTCGGCGTAAAGGTCGGCGATCAGGCCGGCGCGATATTCCAGCACGGCGCGCTGGTTGACCGAGCCCTTGTCGGTGATCTCGCCCTTGTCGATCGACAGCGGCTCGCCGAGCAGCACCGCGCGGGTGACGCGGTTCGACGAGCCGGTCGCCTGGGTCAGCAACGTAGCGAAACGCTCGCGGAACGCTTCGCGGATCAGATGGTCGCCCGCCATGCCGGCGAGATCCTCCAGCGGCAGCGTGGCGTTGATCAGCTTGCAGCCGTCCGGATCGAGGATCGCCAGCGCGGTGACGTAGTGGCGGTCGAGCCCTGCGATCACCACATCGCGCACCAGCGGCGCGCAGGCCGCGATGAACTTGGCACGCAGCGGGCCGACGCTGACCCAGGTGCCGGACGCCAGCTTGAAGTCCTCGGAGATCCGGCCGTCGAAATCGAACCCCCTGGTGAGATCGTTGGGATCGACGGGCTTGAGCGCGTCGTTGAGCTTGTAGAAGCCCTCCTCGTCGAACGCCTTCTCGGTCAGCTCGGGCGCGCGCCAATAGCCGGGGGTGATGTTCGGTCCCTTCGCGCGGACTTCAAGCTTGCCGTTGTTCGGCACCAGCTTGGCCGCGTTGCCGGGCACCGGCAGGCCGACATGGCCCGACCGAGACGTCTGCGGCGTCACCGACATGAAGAACGGTGCGGTCTCGGTGGCGCCAAGGCCAGTGAGCATCGGCACGCGCGCGCCGGTCTCCTGAACCGCGACCTCGTCGAGCCCGCTCCAGACATGCGCGGCGAGGCTGGCGCCGGAGAAGAACATCGCGTGCAGCCGGCTGAAGAACAATTTGCGGAGCTGCTGGTCTTCACGCAGCACCGGCAGCAGCGACTCGTAGCCTTTGGGAACGTTGAAATACACCGTCGGCGCGACCTCGCGCAGATTACGAATCGTGGCGGCGATCCCGGCCGGCGTCGGCTTGCCGTCGTCGATATACATCGAGCCGCCGTTGAACAGCGTCAGCCCGATATTGTGATTGCCACCGAAGGTGTGATTCCACGGCAGCCAGTCGACGATCACCGGCGGCTCTTCCTTCAGAAATGCCATCGCCTCGCGGATCATCACCTGATTGGCGCAGATCATCCGCTGGGTATTGATCACCGCCTTCGGATTGCCGGTGGAGCCCGACGTCAGCAGGAACTTGGCGATGGTGTCGTGGCCGATCGCCTCGTGCCTGGCGGCAAGCTCGGGATGCTCCGGCGTCGCCAGCAGCGCAGCGAGCGACGTCACCTTGCGGCCCGCCACTTCGCCGCGCGTCGCGGCGAGTTCGACATCGGCCGGCACGGTGGCGAGGATCGCGGGCGCGAATGCCGTGATGTCATCGGCGAAGATCAGGCCGGGCGTCAGCAGCCCGACGATGTGGCGCAGCTTACCGTAGTCCTTGGAGACCAGAGAATACGGCGGCGACACCGGACACATCGCGACGCCGGCATACAGCGCGCCGAACATCACGATCGCATGGTCGATCGAATTGCCGGACAGGATCATCACCGGCCGTTCGACTGACAGCCCGCGCGTGATCAGGGCCGAGGCGATGGTCTGCGCCGCGCGCAGCATCTCGGCGTAGCTGATCTTGCGCCAGCCGCCCTCGCCGTTGCGCTCGGCCATGAATACCCGGTCCGGCGCCGCTTCCGCAAAGTGATGCAGCCGGTCCGTAATCCGCACCGGATAGTCGGTGAGCGTGGTGGTCGAGCGCACATAGATCGTACCATCGGGCTTGCGCTCCGTGGCGATGCCGATCTCGCCGAACGAAATGTCGCGCAGCGGATGAGCTGACTCGCGCCCGGCGGCAGCGGCGAATGCAATGGGATCGGTCATGGCGTCCATCACGGCTCCGTTTCAGGTCGGCCGAACCTTGGCTGTCTTGTGATCGAGGAAGGCGCGAATTCGGTTCTTGGCTTCCTGGTCGCTCTGCGCCACGGTCGCCATCAGCGATTCCATCAACAGGCCGGTTTGCGGATTGGCCTCGGCGATCATCGGCAGCGCCTGCAGCACCGCGAAATTGGTCAGCGGCGCATTCTGCGCCACCCGATTGCCGAGCTCCAGCGCCTTGTCGTAGGCCGAACCGCTGTCGATCAGGTATTGCGAAAAGCCGTGCACAACGCCTTCGGCGGCGGAGTACACGCGGCCCGTGAGCATCATGTCGGCCATCCGTGCCACCCCGATCAGACGCGGCAGCCGCACCGAGCCGCCGCCGCCGACGAAGATGCCGCGGCTGCCTTCCGGCAGCGCGTAGTAGGCCGAGGCCTCGGCGACGCGTATGTGCGCCGCGCAGGCAAGCTCGAGCCCGCCACCGATCACCGCGCCCTTCAGCGCCGCGATCACCGGCACCCGGCAATACTGGATCTTGTCGAACACCCGGTGCCAGGTCTGTGAATGCACCAGCCCCTCGGTGGCGTCGCGCTCACGCAGCTCGGAAAGATCGAGGCCGGCCGAGAAGTGATCGCCGACGCCATGGATCACCACCGCGCGGATATCGTCCGGAATGTCGGAGAGGCAGTCCTTCAACGCCGCCATCAGCCCGTCATTGAGGGCGTTGCGTTTCTTCGGGCGATTGAGACCGATCGTCAGCACAGGGCCGACGGTGTCGACGACAAGCGTCGATGAGTCCGCGAGCGTCGCGGCCTGAGCGTTTCCTGTGAGCACTTATTACGTCCTGTGCAGAATAGTTATAGATTATAACGATCACTTGGGGCCGGCGTCAATCGGCATTGCGGAACGAGAGCGGGCCCGGGCTCATAAAAGCTGGGATTGCCGAGTGTGGCGCGAGTGCCGCCTGCGAGGCGCGCTCCCTCTCCCCGCCCTTCTGCGGGGAGAGGTTAGGAAGGAGGCCTCACAGCACCTGATGCACGTCGATCACCACGCGGTCGGCGTGGCGGGCGGCGGAGCCAATGAACAGATGCTGCATCAGCCACTGATAATTCGGGTGGCCGGTCTCGAACCGCGGCCGGGTGCGGAAATAAATCAGCTTGGGATCGACTGGCTCGCCGCGCTTCAGCTTCTGCAGGAGGTCGATCGGCCCGAACCGGAGGCCGACGTTCTCGACATAGACCACTGCGCCGTCGTCGGTCTCGAAGGCGTATTTGGCTTCCAGCTCGATCAGTTCGTTCGGCCGGATGATCTGGAAGTCGGCACCGAACGGCAGCACCTTGCCGGCGATCCCCTCCCCCTTCACCTCGCCGCCGAGGATCGGAATGATCCGGCGTACGCCGGTGCCGATCTCGCCGGCCGAGGTCACCTCGCCGATCCGCGCGGTGATGGTGAAGACGTATTTGGTTTCGAGGGTCGGCGTCATTGATCGGCTCCCACCTATTCCGTCATTGCGAGCGCAGCAAAGCAATCCAGGGCTTCACGCACTGCGCTTCTGGATTGCTTCGTCGCTTCGTTCCTCGCAATGACGGGAGGTTGATTGTGAACGTATCCCCGTCCCTAACCGATCATCCGCATCGGCAGCCACAGCGCGATGATCGGGAAGACGATCAGGATCACCAGCCGGATTAAATCCGTGACGACGAACGGCAGCACGCCGGCGAACACCGTGGACATGCTGACATCCTTGATCACGCTCTTGATCACAAACACGTTCATGCCGACGGGCGGATGGATCAGGCCAAGCTCGACCGTCATCACAATGATGATGCCGAACCAGATCGGATCGAAACCGAGCGCGGTGACCACCGGAAACACGATCGGCACGGTGAGGATCACCATCGCCATCGCGTCCATCAGGCAGCCGAGCACCAGATACATCAGCAGGATCAGCGCCAGCACGCCGTAGGGCCCGATACCGAGCCCGGTGAGGAATTCAGTGACGTATTGCGGCGTCTGGGTGATGGTGAGGAAGTAGCCGAAGCACAGCGCACCGATCAGCACGGTGAACACCGCCGCCGCCGTGCGGGTCGCCTGCAGCAGCGATTGCAGAATGCCCTCGCGATTGAGCTTGCCGCGCAGGATGCCGATCAGAAACGCGCCGACCGCGCCCACCGCGCCGGCCTCGGTCGGGATGAAGAACCCGCCATACAGCCCGCCAATCACGAACAGGAACAATAGCAGCGGCGACCACACGTCGCGGAAGGCGGCAAGGCGGTCGCCCCACGAACTCTTCGGCCCGGCCGGTAGAAAGCCTGGCCGCACCACGCCGATGATCCAGATCGTGATCATGTGCATCACGATCGCGAGCAGGCCCAGCAGGATGCCGGCGATGAACAGCTTGCCGATGTCCTGCTGAGTGATGATGCCGTACACCGCCAGCACGGTCGACGGCGGCAGCATCGCGCCGAGCGTGCCGCCGACCGCGATCACGCCGGTCGAGAACGACTGCGGATAGCCGAACCGCCGCATCTCCGGATAGGCCACTGCCGAGAACGTTGCTGCCGTGGCGACTGAGGAACCGGAGATCGCCGCGAAACCGCCGCAGGCGGCGATGGTGGCGATGCCGAGCCCGCCCTTCCAATGGCCGACGATGGTGTTGCCGGCGCGGAACAGCTCGCGGCTGATGCCCGACGCCGACACGAACGCGCCCATCAACAGGAACATCGGGATCACGCCGAACGAATAGTCGGTGACGGTCCGCATCGTGGTCTGGCCGACCAGCTTCAGCGCCGGCTCGAAGCCGGTGAGATAGCCGAAGCCGGTGATGCCGACGAGGCCCATCGCCATGCCGACCGGCACGCGCAGCAACATCAGGACGAACAGGCTGACGAAGCCGATGGCGGCCACGGTCTCGTTGGTCAGCATCGCGGCCTACTCCACCGGCTTCATGCGCACTTCGCGCATCTGCTCCGGATGGAAGATCAGCCGGAAGGTTCGAATCGCGATCAGGAGCACGGCAGAGACGTCGCCGATCCACGACACCAGATAGAACGGCCAGATCGGGATCTGCAGGTCCATGGTGACGATGTGGTCGGCACGCGTCGTCACCACCTTGTCGAACAGCGTGTAGGTCTGCACCGTGACCACGAACAGCAGAACCAAAGTGGCGAAAATGTCGATAATCCGCTGCCAGCGCGGCGACGCCGCCGCCCACACCAGATCGACGGTGATGTGCGAGCCGCGATAGCTGGTGGCGGCGATGCCCCAGAAGATCAGCACGCCGAGCATGAACTGGCCGAAATTGTAGTAGTCCGGGATCGTCACCGAGAAGAATTTGCGCATGAACACCGCCAGGAAGGTGTTCAGCGCGACGATGCCGACGAAGAACGCCGCGATCCATTCGATCGCGTCGATGAACCGGTCCATGCCGTTCTTGGCGAAGCGCCGCGTCGTTAGCGCGCCGGGCAGCCGGTCGGGCTGCTTGTCGTCGGAGGGGGCCATCACGAGGGCTTTGCTGCTCCCTCTCCCCGCTTGCGGGGAGAGGGTTGGGATGAGGGGGTGACGGAATTGCAACGATGGATAGCGGCGAGTGCGGGGAAACGCCCCCTCACCCGACCAGCGGCGCACTACGCCGCCGGTCGACCTCTCCCCGCACGCGGGGAGAGGTGAAGCCCGTGCCAGCTCACAGCCCGGCGTCGTACTTCTTCAGCGCGGTCTGCAGGTCGGCTTCGATCGCCTCTGGATCGCCGCCGGCCTTCTTGACCTGGGCGGCCCAGCTATCGCGCAGCGGTTTGGTCGCCTTCTTCCATTCGGCAAGCTGCTCGGGCGTCAGCGGATAGACCTCGTGATCCTTCAGCGCCTTCATTTTGACGCGTCCATTGGCCTCGAAATCGGTCCATGGATCGGTGACTCTGGAGGCCCATTCCGGCGTGCAGTGATCGTCGATGATCTTCTTCTGCGCATCCGACAGCGCATTATAGGCCTTCAGCCCGATGTTGTAGGTGAACACCGTGGTGTAGAGCGGCACATCCATATGATACTTGACCACCTTGTCGATGCCGAACAGGAACACCGAGCCCCAGGGGAAGGTGATCTCGTCGGCAACGCCGCGCTCCAGCGCATCGCGCGATTCGGGCGCCGAGGCCTGGACATTGGTGCCACCGAACAGCTTCACCATTTCGCCGATGGTCGATTGCGCCGGACGCACCTTCAGGCCGCTCATATCGGACGGCAGCATCACCTTCTTCTTGCCGTGCAGCGCGCCCGGATCGTGGATGAAGGCGAAGCACAGCTTGGTGTCCTTCATCTCGGTCGGCGCGTATTTGTGGTACCACTCGTTCAGCGCTAGCGTGCCCTTCTTGCCGTCCTTGAACACGAACGGAAGCTGCCCCGCGGCGACGATCGGGAAGCGGCCGGGCTGATAGCCGGGATTGACGTAGGTGACGTCGGCGATGCCGTCGCGCGCCATATCGTAATGGTCGAACGCCTTGCCGAGCTGCTCGGAAGGGAACACGGTCATGCGGATGGTGCCGCCGGAAGCCTTATGGATGTCCTCGGCCCATGCCTTGGTGGCCGGCACCAGCGGATGCGCCGGCGGCACCCACAGCGAGACTTTCCAATTGACCGTCTTGTCCTGCGCGAGCGCGGGCGTCACGCTGGCGGCAAGCAGCAGCGCGAGCAGAGTTTTCCTCATCGAGCTTCACTCCCTATGGTCGGCTTCAATCGGCCTTTGGGCCGCATTGTTATAGGTTATAACCATCATTGCAAGTGACCGCCGCGTAATAGCTGCTAGATGTCGGACGGCAGCTAGACGGCTCCGTGACGGTCCCGTAACGAAGCGACGACATCATCGGGGGAACGACCATGCGGACACAAGTGGCCATCATCGGCGCGGGTCCGTCCGGACTGCTGCTCGGCCAGCTGCTGCACAAATACGGCATCGATGCCGTCATCGTGGAACGCAAGGATCCGGACTACGTGCTGTCGCGGATTCGCGCCGGCGTGCTGGAACAGGGCATGGTCGACCTGCTCGACGAGGCCGGCGTTTCTGCGCGGCTGCACCAGGAAGCGCTGGTGCACGACGGCTTCGAGATCGCCTTCGCCGGCAAACGGCATCACATCGACCTGAAGGGCGCGACCGGCGGCAAGAGCGTCACCGTGTACGGGCAGACCGAGGTCACGCGCGACCTGATGGAGGCGCGCAAGAGCGCCGGCCTCACCACGATCTACGATGCCGCCGACGTCAGCCTGCACGATTTCGAAGGCGCCCATCCCAAGGTGCGGTTCGTCAAGGACGGCACGACGCGAGAGATCGTGTGCGATTTCATCGCCGGCTGCGACGGCTTCCACGGCATCAGCCGGCAGAGCGTACCGGCCCACGCGATTCAGTCGTTCGAGCGGGTGTATCCGTTCGGCTGGCTCGGGCTGCTCTCCGACACCCCGCCGGTGTCGCCGGAGCTGATCTACGTCAACCACGACCGAGGCTTCGCGCTGTGCTCGATGCGCTCGGCGCACCGCAGCCGCTACTACGTGCAATGCCCGCTTACCGACGACGTCGCCGAATGGAGGGACGACCGGTTCTGGGACGAACTCCGAAGCAGGCTCGATCCGGAGACCGCCGCGAAGCTGGTCACCGGCCCGTCGATCGAAAAGAGCATCGCGCCGCTGCGCTCGTTCGTCGCCGAGCCGATGCGGTTCGGCCGCCTGTTCCTGGCCGGCGACGCCGCCCACATCGTGCCACCGACCGGCGCCAAGGGCCTGAACCTCGCCGCCAGCGACGTGTATTATCTGTCGCGGAGTTTGCGCGAGTACTACGCTGAGAAATCCGAGGCCGGCATCGACGCTTATTCGGCGAATGCACTGCGCCGGGTATGGAAGGCCGAGCGGTTCTCGTGGTGGATGACCTCGCAGCTCCACCGCTTCCCCGATCATGACGGCTTCTCGCAGCGGATCCAGACCGCCGAACTCGACTACCTGGTCAATTCCAAAGCCGCGATCGCCTCACTGGCGGAGAACTACGTCGGGCTGCCGTACTGAGGTTTCTCCGGAATGACGGCGCATGGAGTCACGTCGCCTCGTTTCAAACACCCCCTCAAACCTCGCTTCAAACTTTGTCGGCGTTGCCGGCGAAGCGGCGCTGCGGTCTAACGGTAGCCGATGCAGCGAAGCGAGCGACGAGCAGGATGACGACCGACAAAGATCCAATCGACACGACGAACTCCGACGACGTCCCCGCGGGCTTCGTCCGCCACACCCGATCGAGCCCCCTCACTGCGCCGTGGGAGCCGCTGTATGCGAGGACCACGACGGAGGCGGTGATGCTCGGGCTGCGGCTTCGCGATTGCCATACCAATTCGCGCGGCCTCGCCCATGGCGGGTTGATCACCGCACTCGCCGACAATGCAATGGGCTATAGCTGCGGCCTCAAGCTCGGCGGCAGCGGACGGCTGCTGACGGCGTCGCTGGCGATCGACTTCATCGGTCCAGCGAGGATCGGACAATGGCTGCAGATCGAGCCGGAGGTGATCAAGGTCGGCGCTACGCTGTGCGTCGCGCAGTGCTTCGTCACCGCCGACGGCACCCGCTGCGCCCGCGCCAACGGCACGTTCAGCGTGGTGAAGGCGAAGGAGTAAGGTCGCGGCTCCTGGCCATCTGGCACTGTCCTTCCGGGGCGCGCATAGCGCGAACCCGGAACTCCGAGCTGTTCTGCGACCTGTCGCTTTAACCTCGAGATTCCGGGTTCACGCGCTCACGCGCGTGCCCCGGAATGACGGGCAAGTAGCAATCGCGCGCGACCGCGCGATCAACTCTGGATCACTGCTTCGACGCCGGCGGCGACCTCGAAGATGTCGCGATCGGTGCCGTTGACACCCGCCAGCATCAACCCGACCGGCGCCTCGCCGTCCCGATGGCACGGCAGCGAGATCGCACAGCCGTCGATCATGTTGATCAACGTGCAGTTGCGCAAGGCCAGCAGATTGGCCTTGGTGAACGCCTTGTCGTCGGCGAGTTCGGAGATGGCCGGCGCGGTGATCGCGGTGGTCGGCATCGCCACCGCGTCGTAGGGCGCCAGCCGCGCCGTGGCCCGTTCGATCAGCGATTTGCGTGCGGTCACGATATCGATGTAGTCGGCGGCGCTCTGGGTCTCGCCCCGCAGGATGCGCTCGCGTACCCGCGGGTCGTAGACGTCGCCCTGCGCGACGACCAGATAGCGGTGCCAGGCGTAGCTCTCGGCGGCGGTCAGGCCACCTTTCGCACTCAACGGCGCGACGTCGTTGAATTCCGGCACCTCGATCTGCTCGACGATCACGCCGTGACCGGACAGCGTCGTCAGCGCGCGGTCGAACGCGGCCTTCACAGCGGCGTCGAGTTCATCGAGCGCCACCGTGGAGGGGACCGCGATCCGCATCCCCTTCAGCGGCCGCGGGCTCAACGGCACCGCCGGCTGGTCGGCCAGGATCGCGTCCAGCGTAGCGCAGCAGGCGACGCTGCGCGCCAGCGGGCCGATCGAGTCGAGCGAGAACGACAGCGGCACCGCGCCGTCGCGCGGCACGCGGGCCTGCGACGGCTTGTAGCCGACGATGCCGTTGAATGCCGCCGGAATCCGGCACGAGCCGCCGGTGTCGGTGCCGAGCCCGGCATGCGCCATGCCGTCCGCGACCGAGACCGCGGCGCCGGACGACGAGCCGCCCGGCACATGGCCGACGTCGCGGCGATAGGCTGCTTTCGGCGTGCCGTAATGCGGATTGATGCCGATGCCCGAATAGGCGAACTCGGTCATGTTGCTGCGGCCGATCACCACGAAGCCGGCGCGCCGTAGCCGCGCCACTGCGGGCGCATCGCTGTCGGCCGGCGGATTATCATCGAGCGCGCGCGATCCGGCGCGGGTCACCTGCCCCTTGATGTCGAACAGATCCTTGATCGAAACCGGAATGCCGGCGAACGGCGACGGCGCCGCGTTGGCGGCGCGCAGCCTGTCCATCGCATCCGCCGCCTGCAGCGCCGCGTCGCGATCGACATGGATGAAAGCCCGCGCCCCCTCGCCGGCCGAATCGTCGATCCGCGCCAGACAGTCTTCCACCAGCTTGCGGGCGGTGGTGCGGCCGGCTTCGAGATCAGCCGCGAGGACGGCGAGTGTGGGATGTCGGGTCATAGTGTTCATTCCGCTGGGAGCCGATCGGCCACGCTGTGCGGCGCGCCTCGATCGTACATGAGGATCATCGGCTTATTCAGTAGCGCGGAAAGTGACGGTTTGCCATCCGCGACGACGGCGGCTCTCGTTCCGCGCACAGCGCATCGCTCGCCCTCGCCGATTGTCCGCTTTGCGGAATACAAATCCTGCACACGGCTCCGCGCCCTGCGCGTGTTGACGCTGGCGGAGCGATATCGCATCAAGACGCCACAACCGATGGGCCCACGAGCCAGCTCAGGGAGAAAACTAAGACATGGCTGAACCCGCACGCGCACGTCCCAAGATCACTCCGGAAACCCAGCACTACTGGGACGGCGCCAAGCAAGGCGAACTGCGGCTTCAGCGCTGCGATTCCTGTGCTCACGCGTACTTCCCGCCCCGCCCGTTCTGCCCGAAATGCGGCTCGCGCGAGGTCAGCGTGTTCAAGGCCTCCGGCAATGGCACCCTGTATTCCTACGTGATCAATCACCGCCCGCTGGCGGCCGGCTTCACCGAGCCCTACGCCATCGCGGTCGTGGAGCTCGAAGAGGGCCCGCGGATGATGAGCAACATCCTGGAGTGTCCGCAGACCCCGGAGGCGCTCGAGCTCGACATGAAGCTGGAAGTCACCTTCCAGAAGATCGACGACAATCTCACCCTTCCGCAATTCCGTCCGGCGAAGGGGTAAGCACCATGCGTCGCAATCAGGTTGCTATCGTCGGCGCCGCCGAAACCACCAAGCTCGGCGTCATTCCCGATATGTCGCAGATCCAGCTCCACGCCGACGCCGCGCTCAACGCGATCGCCGACGCCGGGCTGAAGCTGTCGGACATCGACGGCATCGCCACCGCGGTCGAAACGCCGCAGCAGATCGCCCACTATCTCGGCATCACGCCGACCTGGGTCGACGGCACTTCTGTCGGCGGCTGCTCGTTCATGCTGCACGTCCGCCACGCCGCCGCGGCGATCGAGGCCGGGCTGTGCAAGACCGTGCTGATCACTCACGCCGAGAGCGGCAAGTCGATGATCGGCAAGCTGCCGCGCTCGATCCCCGCCGACAGCCTGCAGGGCCAGTTCGAGGCGCCCTACGGGATCTACGGGCCGCCGAGCCAGTTCCCGATTCCGGTGCTGCGCTTCATGAAGACCCACGGCATCACCCACGAGCAGATCGCCTCGGTCGCGGTGGCGCAGCGCGAATGGGCGGCAAAGAATCCGCGCGCGATGATGAAGGATCCGATCACAGTCGAGGACGTCCTCAACTCGCGGATGATCGCCTATCCGTTCCGGCTGCTGCAGTGCTGCCTCGTCACCGACGGCGGCGGCGCGCTGATCATGACCTCGGCCGATCGCGCCAAGGACTTCCCGCACAAGCCGGTCTACGTGCTCGGCACCGGCGAGAGCGTCGAAACGCCGATGGTCAGCCAGATGGAGACCTTCAACTCCTCGCGCGCCTTCAAGGTGGCGGGCCCGACCGCGTTCCGCGAGGCCGGCATCAGCCACAAGGACGTCGATCATCTGATGATCTACGACGCGTTCGCACATTTGCCGCTGTTCGGCCTCGGCGACCTCGGCTTCATGCCGTATGAGGAAACCGGCAAGTTCATCGCCGACGGCAACACCCGCCCCGGCGGCAAGCTGCCGCTCAACACCAATGGCGGCGGCCTATCCTACATGCACTCGGGCATGTACGGCATGTACGCGCTGCAGGAGAGCGTTCGGCAAATGCGCGGCATCGCGCCGGCGCAAGTCGAAGGCGCGAAGATCTCGGTCTGCCACGGCGTCGGCGGCATGTTCGCGGCCTCCGGCACGATCATCTTCACCAACGAGAAGTAGTTCGGCACAAGCCGCAACACACCACGTCATCGCCGGGCTCGACCCGGCGATCCATCCCTCGAAGAAGATGGATGCGCGGGCCTACGCCGCGCCGAAGGGGCTTCGGCCCCGCAGGCGGGTCAAGCCCGCGCATGACGCAGCGAAAATAGCGAGGCGTCATTCCGGGGCGCTCACGACGTGAGCGAACCCGGAATCTCGCTCAGCAGAACACCTCGGGATTCCGGGTTCGCGCTGCGCGCGCCCCGGAATGACCGTCGGATAGCAACGAACAACAAACAAAAAGGACATCACATGGCCAAGGCACTGGACGGCAAAGTCATCATCGTCACCGGCGCGGGGCGCGGCATCGGCCGCGAGATCGCACTGCTCGCGGCGCGCGAAGGCGCCAAGGTGGTCGTCAACGATCCGGGCGTCGCCTCCGACGGCTCGGGCACCGACGCCGCCCCGGCCGAGCAGGTCGTCGAGGAGATCAAGAAGGAAGGCGGCACCGCGGTCGCGAACTTCGAAAGCGTCGCCGAGGCGATCCCCGCCAGCAAGATCGTCAAGCAGGCGGTCGACACCTACGGCAAGCTCGACGGCGTGGTGAACAACGCCGGCATCTTGCGCGATGCGATCTTCCACCGCATGAGCATCGATGCGTTCGAGCAGGTCATCAAGGTGCACCTGATGGGCACGTTCTACGTCAGCCACGCCGCCGCCCGGCTGTTCCGTGAGCAGGAGAGCGGCTCGTTCGTGCACTTCACCTCGACCTCGGGGCTGATCGGCAATTTCGGCCAGGCCAACTACGCCGCCGCCAAGCTCGGCATCGTCGGCCTGTCGAAGTCGATCGCGCTCGACATGAGCCGCTTCAACGTCCGCTCCAACTGCGTGTCGCCGTTCGCCTGGAGCCGCCTGATCGGCACCATCCCGACCGAGACCGAAGCCGAGAAGGCCCGCGTCGCGCGGATGCAGCAGATGGGCCCGGAGAAGATCGCGCCGCTGTCGGTTTACCTGCTCGGCGACGCCGCCAAGGACGTCAGCGGCCAGATCTTCGCCGTCCGCATGAACGAGATCTTCCTGATGGGCCAGTCGCGCCCGATCCGCTCGGTGCACCGCGACGGCGGCTGGACCTGCGAAAGCCTCGCCGAGCATGGCATGCCGGCGCTGAAGGGCTCGTTCTACAAGCTCGACCGCTCCGCCGACATCTTCAACTGGGATCCGGTGTAAGTTCGGTCAGCTCCGCGACAAGCGTCGGTTAAAACATCAGCACGTCATTCCGGGGCGCGCCGCCAGGCGCGAACCCGGAATCCGGAGCTGTGGAGCCCCCGGCCGTCGCCGCCAACTCGGGATTGGGTTCGCGAGCTGCGCTCGCGCCCCGGAATGACTCGACTGCGGCTCAGCACCTTCCAAGCACAGAAAAGCCCGCCTCGCAGCGGGCTTTTCCGTCGGGTGAAGCATCTGGGAGGGGAAGTTACTTCACCACGAATTCAATCCGCCGATTGCGCGCACGGCCTTCGGCGGTGGTGTTGACGGCGACCGGTTTCGCCGAGCCGTAGCCAGCCGCCACCAGCTTCGCCGATCCGATTCCGGCCTTGCTCAGACTGTCCACCACGGCTTCGGCGCGGCGCTTCGACAGCGCCAGATTGGCGGATTTCTTGCCGGCGGCGTCGGTGTGGCCGGCGACCTCGATGGTCACCGCCGGGCACTGCTTGATAGCGGCCGACAGCTTCTCCAATAGCGGCTGCGACGCCTTGTCGATCACCGCGCTGCCACGCTCGAAATTGATCGTCTCGGCAGCGACCAGCGACGACACCCGCCCCTGACAATCCTGCACCGTGGTAACCGGCAGCTCGCCGGTGGCACTCGCCGTCTTGATCTCGGCCGGCGCGGCTGCGGGCTTGGCGGCGGTTTGCTTGGCGGCATCGTCGGCCGCGGCTTTCTTTGCAGCCTCCTCTGCCGCAGCCTGCTGCTTCGCAGCGGCTTCCTTCGCTTCAGCTTCCTTAGCCGCAACTTCCTTAGCCAGAGCCTCCTTCGCGGCCGCTTCCTTGGCCGCAGCTTCCGCGGCGGCCTTGGCTGCGGCTTCCTTCGCCTCGGCGTCCGCCTTGGCCTTAGCGGCGCGCCTCTGCGCGGCGTCCATCGCGGCGAGAGCTTTCGCCTCGGCTTCCTTCGCGGCCGCGGCCTTCGCGGTCGCCTCGGCCTCCGCCTTGGCCTTGGCTTCGGCATCTGCCTGCAGCTTCGCCACCGTCTTGGCCGCCAGCGCCGCGCCGCTCAGTTCGTCGACGTCGGCAACGCGGCGCACGCCCGGCACTTTGGCGATCTGCTCACTCAGCGCGGCGCGGAGCTTGTCGCTGCCGACATCGGCCGGCAGCAGCACGTCGCGCCCGGCGACGTCGAAATTCAACGGATTGGCGCCGGCATCCTTCACCACCTCGGCGACGCGCTCGCGTAAATCCGGCTCCAGCTTCGGCATCGTGGTGATGCCGAACACCGCCAGGATCAGGCCGGTGGCGAACAGGCCGACCCACCAGCCCTCAAACCGCACCGGCAACAACCCATGTGCGATACCGCCGGCCAGCCCGCCGACGACATACGCGATCACGAGCCCAATTCCGACTTCCAACAACAACTCGGCCTTGCCCGAGGCAAGCTGCGCGGCGACCAGCACCAGCGCCACCGCGAGTACCACGCCGACCCGGCTCACCCAGTAATTCTCGAGGTCGGCCGCCCAGCCAAATTTGTTCGCCAGCAGCGGCGTGACTGCGCCGACGACGAATGCCGCCGCCAGCCAGATCCAATAATGAGTGACGAGATACAGCATCGGAAGCCCCTTCTCCGCTGCGCTCGCGCCGCGTGCCAAGGCCTACAGCCAACGAAGCCGAGCCGACATGGCGCAGCGAACGCTCGAGTTCGCATGGTCGAACCGCGGCCACGATCGCCTGCAAATGGACGGGCACGGTCGCCGCGCAGTTAGCGCCATCGCCACGCCGGCCACCATCCTGACAAAAGTTTGACCCGCCCCGCTGTCTGCCTACTAACTAAGCAACAGCGCTCCGATTTTCGGCACGCGACTAACTACTTTTCTACCGAATAGTAGCTGGATACAGCGGCGGCGGTATCGGGATGCGCGAGCGTGCGAACCATTCGACGTGAGGCGATGCCGAGATACCGACGCAATGCCAAAATTATCCGCGCTCGTCTCAGCGATCTGAAGCCGACACCGACTGTCCTAGTGTGCCGACACGTTCGAGAAGAAATTGATGATCCCGACGCCGGCGATGATGAAAGCGATGCCGATCATCGCCGCCACGTCCAAAGCCTGCCCGAACCACAGCCAGCCGACCGCCGAGATCAGCACGATCCCGATCCCGGACCACAGCGCATAGGCGATACCGACGGGTATGCTGCTCAACGTCAGCGATAAGAAGTAGAATGCTGCGCCATACCCGAGGACGACCAGCACCGATGGCAGCAGCACCGTAAACCCCTGCGACGCCTTCAGCGCCGACGTGCCGACGACCTCGGCGACGACCGCGATCAAAAGATAGAGCCATTTCATGAGGGACGTCCCCGGTGTCCACCGGCCGCTGGCGGCGCAGACCTGGCGGCTCGCCCGACCTTCAGCGCCGACGCCAATCTAACAGGCGCGCCTTTCCATCGGCTGAAATAGGTATCGACCACTCCCGGCCGCAACCCGCCCTCACCCACTATTCCGCAGCCCCGCCGAAATCCCGTTGATCGTCAGCTGCACGCCGCGGAGCACTTGCTCGTCGGGATCGTGAGTGCGGTGTTCGCGCAGCAGTTGGACCTGGACGTGGTTCAGGGGGTCGAGATACGGGAAGCGGTGGCGGATCGAGCGTTCGAGCAACGGATTGCTCTGCAGCAAATGGTCCTGCTGCATGATCGCCAGCAGATGGTCGATCGACGAATGCCATTCGGCGCGGATGCGGCCGAAGATGCGGTCTCGGATGTCCACGTCCTCGACCAGCTCGGCGTAGCGCGAGGCGATGCCGATCGAGCTCTTCGACAGCACCATGTCCATGTTCGACAACAGCGTGCGGAAGAACGGCCAGTCCTGATACATCGCCTGCAGGAACGCGACGCCCTTCTCCGGGTGCTCGGTGACCCAGGCCGACACCGCGCTGCCGAAGCCGTACCAGCCCGGCAGCATCAGCCGGCACTGCGCCCATGAGAACACCCAGGGGATGGCGCGCAGGTCTTCGATCGCGCGGGTCTTCTTGCGTGAAGCCGGGCGGCTGCCAATGTTCAGCGTCGAGATCTCGTTGATCACAGTGGAGGCCCAGAAATAATCGACGAAGCCGTCGGTCTCGTACACCAGCCCGCGGTACGCCTTGAAGGCCAAGGCCGAGAGCTGCTCCATCGCTTCAAGATAATCGCGGTGCGGCGCCACCCGCTTGGGCTGCAGCAGGCTCGCTTCCAGCGTCGCGGCGGCGAGGATCTCGAGGTTATTGCGGCCGACTTCGACGTTGGAATATTTGCTGGTGATGATCTCGCCCTGCTCGGTGATGCGGATCTGTCCATTCACCGCGCCGCCCGGCTGCGCCACGATGGCGTCGTAGCTCGGGCCACCCCCGCGGCCGACCGAGCCGCCGCGGCCGTGGAACAACCGCAAGCGGACGCCGTGGCGCTCGAAGATCTCGATCAGCCCGATCTCGGCCTTGTACAGCTCCCAGCCCGAGGTGACGAAGCCGCCGTCCTTGTTGCTGTCGGAATAGCCGAGCATCACCTCCTGCACCGAGCCGCGGCTGTCGACCAACCGACGATATTCCGGGATCGCCAGCAGCCGGTCCATGATCTTGGCACAGGCCTGCAGGTCCTCGATGGTCTCGAACAGCGGCACCACATTGATGGCGCTGCGCCCGGACGGATCGATCAGCCCGACCTCCTTGAGCAGCACCGCGACTTCCAAGAGGTCCGAGACGCCCTTGGTCATCGAGATGATGCATTGCGGGATCGCCGCCGCGCCGTACGTCGCATGCGCCTTCGCAGCTTCCCGGAACACCGCGAGTTCGCCGACGGTCTCGTCGCTGTATTTGACGAACATCGAGGTCAGCGGCCGGGTGCTGCGCAGCTCGCTGATCAGCAGCGCGATCCGCGCCTCCTCGTCGAGCACCGCATAGGACGTGCCGGGCCGCGCCGCGTCCATCAGTTCGCCGACGGTGCGCTCGTGCACCGCCGAGTTCTGCCGCATATCGAGGCAGGCGAGGTGGAAGCCGAAGCAGTCGATCGCGCGGCGGAGCTGGCGCAGCCGGCCGCGGGCGATCACGCCGGAATTGTGGGTGGTGAGCGACAGGTGAATGGCGTCGAGATCGGCCTTGAATTCCTGCGCGCTGGCATACGGCTCGGCTTCGCCGACCGGCGCGCGCAGATTTTCGACCTCGAGCTTGAGCGCAGTGGCGGCGAGCCGCGCGTAGATGCCGGACACCGCGAGGCGATACGGCTCGTATTTGCGATGCGGCGAGGTGTCGGGCGACGTTTCGGCCAGCGCCTTGACGGTGTCGGTGGTGCCGGCGAGATGCGAGGCCAGTGACAATTCCGAGCCGAGCTCGTGCAGCTCCTCGAGATAATAGCGCAGCACCCGCGTGCTCTGCAGCTTCAAGGTGCCGTGCAGCACCTCGGCGGTGACGAACGGATTGCCATCGCGGTCACCGCCGATCCAGCTTCCCATCCGCAGGAAGCTGGCGAGCTCGCCCTCGCTGTTGACGCCTTCCGCCTTCGCCGCATCGGCGAGCCGGTCCTCCAGCGCGCTGTGCAGCCGCGGCACTTCGCGCAGGAAAGTGTAGTCGTAGAACGACAGGCCGTTGGTGACTTCGTCCAGCACCGTCAGCTTGGTCCGTCGCAGTAGGTTGGTCTTCCACAGCGTCTCGACGGCGCGGCGCAGCCGCTCTTCGTTGTCGGCCCATTCGTCGGCAGTGAGCTGAACGCGGTCGCGCTGATCGAGCAGCGATGCAATCTGCATCTCGCGGTCCATCGTGCTCTTGCGGCGCACCTCGGTCGGATGCGCGGTCAGCACGGGGCTGACCAGGGCGCTGGCGAAAAACTTGCGCAGCTCCGCGGCGCTGATCCCCTCTTGCCGCGCGTGCGCCAGCGTCTTGGCGAGGAGGCCGGCGCGCGGTGCCGAGCCCGCGGTCGAGCCGGCGCGCATCTGGCGGATGTTGTTCTGGTCCTCGGCGATATTGGCGAGGTGCGAGAAGTAGCTGAAGGCACGAACGATCCGCATCGTATCCTGGATCGACATACCATCGAGGATCGCGCCGAGCTCGCCGCGCGCGGTCTTGTCGTCATCGCGATGAAAGCGGATCGAGGTCTGGCGGATGTTCTCGACCAGATCGAACACGCTCTGGCCTTCCTGCTCGCGCACGGTATCGCCGAGGATCCGGCCGAGCAGCCGGATGTCGTTGCGCAACCGGATCTCGGCCTCGCTTGTGGTCGAGTCATCGGGGCGCTCGGAAACCGGCTGGACGCCGGCGGACGGATTGGGTGACGACATCGCAGCCCTCCAGGACACCACCGCATCCTGAAGTATTTTGTGCACTGCACGCAAGGCTAAGAATGGCGGCGACCGCGCGTGCGGCCGCCTACGGGTCGTTAGCGCGCGCCCGAGATGTTGCGGACATTGTCCGGCGGCGACTCGTGCGGCGGATCCTCGCGATCGGCCGGCGGCAGATTGTCCGGCGGTGTCGCCGCCGGCTCCGCAGCCGAAGGGGTCACCGCCGGCGGCGGCGGCATTGGGATCGGTGCAGACACCGGCGTTTCATACAGCGGCGGCTGTGGCACCGGCCGCGAGACCACACCGGGAGCGGGGGCCGGCGCAGGTGAAGGCGCAGGCTCGGGGCTACGAGCGAAAGGCTGCTCGAACAATGGCGACGATGACGCCTCCATCCGCCGCTTGGCCCAGAAGAACGGGATGATGATCGCGACGATCAGGGCGAGGATCAGCAGGATCAGCAGCGAAGATTGCTGAAGGAAGGCGATCGCCGGAACGCTGAGGCCGAGAATCACGCCGACCACGGCGACTTTCCAGGTCCGCATATGGAGCCCGGCGGTGAAGGTGCCAAGGGCCAGCAAGGTCAGCACGCCGAGCGCGCTGGCCAGCCCGCTGACTTGCCGCGTCACCTGCAGCGACATGAGCTGCATCGCGACCAGCACGGCGCCCCAATGCAGGATCTGGGTCAGCACCAACCGCACCCGATGCTCGCTGGTCTCAGTCTCGGGCCAGCCGGCGGCGATGCAGATCAAGCCGATCAGCGGAGTCAGGATCACCCAATACAGGCTGTCCTGCACGAAGCTGGTGTAAGCGACGCCGACCACTGCGAGCAGCAGCATCAGCAGATACGGCCAGTCGCGCAGCAGGAAGCCGCCGAGGCCGGAATGCCATTTCGCGCGAGGCGTGTCGGATTGCAGGTCGGTCATGGTCGATCCCTCCGGCTGCCCTGTGTAGCACGGAACCGGCAATCGCGGCTGCCGATCGCGCGCCTTGGTCAACGAGCTGCCAACCGGTCCGTCGCAGGCGCAGTGATTGGGCAACGGCCGTGCCCCTCTGCGGTTCCCCGTCGGAACGACACCTGAGCGCAAACACCCGCTGATACCGCCCTCTCGCACAATCAATCGATTATATTGATTGATTTTATCGTAATAATCTGTTTGATTGATTGATCAACGGGCGCGATGGATCGGCAAGCAAGGAGCCGATCCCATGACCCTGATCACAGATGCCGAGCCCAACCCGCACCATCGTCACCCGCGCGCCGCCCATCTCGGGCGACACCTCGCCGCGATCGCGCCCGGGGTGCTGGTGACCGCCGCGATCGCAGCCGCCGCGGTCGGCCTGCGCGCCATTCCGGGTATGCCCGGCATCTCGCCGATGCTGCTGGCGATCCTGATCGGCATTGTCGCCCACAATGCGGTCGGCACGCCGTCCTGGGCGGTACCCGGCGTCAAGTTCAGCCTCCGCCGGGTGCTGCGCTTCGCCATCATCCTGCTCGGGCTGCAGCTTACTACCGCGCAACTGATCGAAGTCGGCGGCGAAGGGCTGGCGATCATCGCCGCAACGCTGCTCGCCACCTTCAGCTTCACGGTGTGGTTCGGCCGCGTGCTCGGCGTCGACCGCAAGCTGGCCGAACTGATCGCTGCCGGTACTTCGATCTGCGGCGCCTCCGCGATCATCGCCACCAACACCGTCACGCGCGCAGACGACGAGGACGTCGCCTACGGCGTGGCCTGCGTCACCGTGTTCGGCTCTCTCGCCATGATCGGCTACCCGCTGCTGCAGGGGGTGTTCGGCCTCGACGCCCACGGCTTCGGGCTGTGGACCGGCGCGTCGATCCACGAGATCGCGCAGGTGGTTGCAGCCAGCTTCCAGGGCGGCCAGAGCGCCGGCGAATTCGGCACCATCGCCAAGCTGTCGCGGGTGATGATGCTGGCGCCGCTGGTGATCGGGCTTGGCATGATGGCGCGCCGCCGCGCACGGCATCAGCCCGCTGGCGACCACACCGCGACGCCGCCGATGCCGTGGTTCGTGCTCGGCTTCGTGGCGATGATCGGAGTCAATCAGTTCGTCGCGATCCCGCACGAGGCCAAGAGCTGGATCGTGGCGATTACCGCCTTCCTATTGTCGATGGCGTTGGCGGCGATGGGACTCGAGACGGACTTGCGCAAGCTCGCCGCGCGCGGCCTGCGTCCCGCTTTGCTCGGCCTCACCGCCGCGCTGTTCATTGCCAGCTTCTCGCTGGCGCTGATCAAACTCACAGGATGGCACGGATGACATTGGAGCAGCTCCGCATCTTCATCGCGGTTGCCGAACAGCAACATATGACCCGAGCCGCGAGCGGACTGCACCTCACCCAATCGGCCACCAGCGCGGCGATCGCCGCGCTGGAAGCGCGTCACGGCGTCAAACTGTTCGATCGCGTCGGCCGCGGCATCGTGCTCACCCAGGCGGGGCGCGACTTCCTTGGCGAGGCCCGCGCCGTGCTCGCCCGCGCCCGCGCCGCCGCCCAGGCGCTCGACGACATCGCCGGATTGAAGCGCGGCTCGCTCAGCCTCGCCGCAAGCCAGACCGTCGGCAACTACTGGCTGCCGCAGCGGTTGCTGAGATTTCAGCAGCGCTATCCCGGCATCACGCTGCACCTGACGATCGCCAATACCGAGCAGGTCGCCGTCGCGGTGCGTGACGGCCGCGCCGACCTCGGCCTGGTCGAAGGCGACGTCGACGAGCCGCAGCTCAGCGCCACGCCGATGGCCGGCGACGAGCTGGTGATCGTGGTCGGCCGCGACCATCCGTGGCGTGGGCTGCAGCGTCTCACCTCAGCCAAGCTCGCCACCACCCGCTGGGTGCTGCGCGAGCGCGGCTCCGGTACCCGCGCGATGTTCGAAGCGGCGCTGCATCGCGCCGGACTGGCGCTGTCCGATCTCGACGTGCGTCTCGAACTGCCCTCCAACGAAGCGATCCGCGCCGCGGTCGAAAGCTCCGACTGCGCCACCGCGATCTCGGCGCTGGTCGCGGCCCCCTCGCTCGCCGCCGGGACCCTGCACCGTCTGCGATTCGATCTGCCTCGTCGCGCGTTTCATCTGCTGCGGCACACAGAACACAGCCAGAGTCGGGCAGAGAACGCACTGCTTAGTGAATTGTCGGCACCATCGGCGAGCTGATTGGCACGCGGTTACCCACATCGCTGTTACTAATTCACGGTTCCACGCACAGGAACCAACGAAATTGTAACTATCCGAGGAAAAACCCAACCAATCCGATCTCATCGTTGCGAGTACGCGCGAAGCCAGCGTAGCATTGCAACCGCTGGGAGTTGAAACGTGCGCAAGGGGCTGACGCTTTCCACCAGGCTTGCGATCCTGGTTGTATCCACGGTGGTGCTGACTGCGGTCGGTGTCGGCTACCTCGGCTATCGCAACATCGCGCCGATCGCGATCGAACGGACCTTGGCGGCTCTCGACGCCAACACCAACGCGCAGGCGCGTGAGCTGTCGCAGCTCGTCAGCGGAACCAACGCCGATCTGCTCCGCTTCCGCCGCATCGCCGGCGTTGACGAACTGATTCAGCTCAGCCTCGATCCCTCGAAACACGCTGAGGGCGAGGCGAGCTTACCCCAATTGCGCGAGCAATTCGGGGAACATCTGTCGCAAGAGCTCTCCAGGAATCCCGACGTTGCGCGCTATCGGCTGGTCGGGCTCGCCGACCCCAGCGCCGACATCGTTCGCGTCGAGCGCGAGCCGGGAGGGACGATTCGGGTTGTTCCGGAGGACGAGTTACCGGTGGCAAGCGCTGCCGCCGTCGTCAGGCTCGGGATCAACGCCGATGAAGGCGAGATGCTGGTGTCGGCGGTCGAGATCGAAGAAATCGAAGACCGGGCGACAGCAATGCATGCCCGGCGCCCGATCATCCGCGTCGCCACCCCGGTCTTTACCGTTAAAGGCCGACGCTTCGGCGTGTTGGCGGCGACGATCGACCTCCGCCGCCCGTTCGAACGGCTGACCGACCCGGCGCTGTCCGCGGCCAGGATCTATGTCGTCAACGAGCAAGGCGACTACCTGTTTCACCCCGACGGACGCCAACTGATCCGCTCCGCGGACGGCCGGCCCACCCGCATGCAGGAGGAACTTCCAGCGCTCGGCAAGGCGCTGAACGGCGACCGCTGGCCTCCGGCCGTGATCAGCAATCGCAATGGTCAGCGGTTCGGCGTCGCGTACCATCCGATGACCGTCGCCGGCGCCGCGCCACTGGCGCTGATCGAAGCGACTGCCGAACGCGACATGATCCAGGGACCGATGCTGGTCTGGGCGAACTCGACATTGGTCGGCGGCAGTTTCGCCGTGCTGCTGGCGATCCTGCTGTCCGTCACCTTCGCCCGCAGCCTCGCGCGGCCGTTGTCGGACATGACCCGCGCAGTCGCGAGCCTCGGCAGCGATGCACCGCTCCCGCTACCGCGCAATGCCGGCGGCGAGATCGGCGTCCTGGTCGAGGCATTCTCCGCAACGATGCGGGATGCGCGCGAGAAGACCGCCGCGCTGCGCCACGAAAAGGAAGTCTTCGAGTCGATCACCAACGCGATGGCCGAGGCCGTGCTGCTGATCGATGCCAACGCCAGCGTGATCTACGAGAACCCTGCCGCCATGGCGCTACGCACCTCGTCGACCGGCATCACCGGGTCGAACTGGGAGCGCTCGATCGAGATGTTCATGACCGACGGCGTGACGCCGCTCCCGATCGCTCGGCGTCCCGGACGACGGGCCCTGACCGGCGAGCTGGTCGACCGGTTCGAGCTGGTGGTGCACGTCCTCGGTAGCGATAAGTACGTCGAGGTCTCCGGCAATGCGCGGCCGATCCGCGACGCCGATGGCGCGATCAGCGGAGCGGTCCTGGTGTTCACCGACGTCTCCGAATTGAAGGAGACCGAGCGGCGACTGCATCAGGCGCAGAAGCTCGAGGCGATCGGTCAGCTCACCGGGGGCGTCGCTCACGACTTCAACAACATGCTGACGGTGATCAGCGGCACCGCCGAGATCCTGCTCGACGAGCTGGCCGACCGGCCCGACCTCGTCACCATCGCCAAGATGATCGATCAGGCCGCCGAACGCGGCGCCGACCTGACCCGGCAACTGCTCGCCTTCGCCCGCAAGCAGCCGCTGCAGCCGCGCAGCATCGACGTCAACACCGTGGTGTCGAACATCAAGCAGCTCCTGCGACCGACCATCGGCGAGCACATCGCGATCGATATGCGGCTGTCGCCCGAGCTCGAGCCGGCGCTGATCGATCCATCGCAACTGTCCTCGGCGCTGCTCAATCTCGCCGTCAACGCCCGCGACGCGATGCCGGACGGCGGCAGGCTATTGTTTGAAACCGCCAACGTGACGCTAGATGCCGACTACGCCGAGCACTACCCCGAGGTGAAACCCGGCAGCTACGTGATGATCGCGGTCAGCGACTCCGGCGACGGCATGGCGCCCGAGGTGCTGGAGAAAGCGTTCGAACCGTTCTTCACCACCAAAAGCGTCGGCCAAGGCACCGGCCTCGGGCTGAGCATGGTATACGGCTTCGTCAAACAGTCGAACGGCCACATCCAGATCTACAGCGAGGAACGCCACGGCACCACGATCAGGCTGTATCTGCCGCGCGCCGAATCCGGCGCCGACGCCCTGCCCGCGGCCGCGCCGGTCGAAGGCGGCAGCGAGACCATTCTGCTGGTCGAAGACGACGAGCTGGTGCGCAACTTCGCGCTCGCCCAGCTCCGCGGCCTCGGCTATCGTACGGTCGCGGCGGCGGACGGAGCTTCCGCACTCGCGGAAGTGAAGCGCGGCACGCCGTTCGACCTTCTGCTCACCGACATCATCATGCCGGGTGGAATGAACGGCCGTGAGCTCGCCGACGAAGTCGCGCGGCTACGGCCGGTCAAGGTGCTGTACACGTCGGGCTACACCGAGAATGCGATCGTGCATCACGGCCGGCTCGATCCCGGCGTGCTGTTGCTGTCGAAGCCGTTCCGCCGCGCCGATCTGGCGCGGATGGTCCGCGCCGCGCTCAATCGCGCCGATCACCAGCCTTCCGGTGATACGACCGGCGCCGACCGCAAGAGAGCGGCGACCTAAATCACCCGACCAGCATTGGCCCAATACGGATCGCGCAAGCGCCGCTTGAAGATCTTGCCGGAATCCTCGCGCGGCAGTTCCGGCATGATCTTGATGTGCTTGGGCACCTTGTAGTCGGCGACCGCGAGCTTGAGCTGCGACCTGACGAAGCTCTCGTCCAGCGTCACGCCGGGTTGCGGCTCGAGCATCGCCATCAGCGCCTCGCCGAATTCCGCATCCGGAATGCCGAACACCGCGCAATCGTGCACGCCGGGAATGGCGTGCAGCGCCGCCTCGATCTCGGCCGGGTAGATGTTGACGCCGCCGGAGATCACCATGTCGCGCTTGCGGTCGCAGATGAACACATAGCCGTCGCCGTCGACATAGCCGACGTCGCCGGAGGTGATGAAACCGTCGCGGTCGATCTCGGCGCGCTTCTCCGGTTTGTTGTGATAGGTGAAGTCCGGATTGCCGGCGATCCGCGAGAAAATCTCGCCGATCTCGCCCTGCGGCACTTCGTTGCCATCGTCGTCGATGAACTTCAGCTCGGCGCCTTGCGCGATCTTGCCGACGGTGCCGGGCTTGCTCAGCGCGTCTTCGGAGGTCGCGAAGGTCACTGCGCCGCTTTCGGTCGAACCGTAGAATTCGTAGATCACCGGCCCCCACCACTCGATCATCGCGCGCTTGACGTCGGCCGGGCACGGGGCGGCGGCGTGAATGACGTGGCGCAACGACGAGACGTCGTACTTGGCGCGCACCTCCGCGGGCAGTTTCATCAGCCGGATGAACATCGTCGGCACCATGAACACGGTGTCGATCTTGTGCTCCTGCACCAGCGCCAGGAACTCTTCGGGGTGGAACCGCGGCATCAGCACCAGAACGCCGCCGAGGCGGCCGGCGCGGATGCCGAACGAGTTCGGCGCCGAGTGATACAGCGGCCCCGGGCACAGCGCCCGCACCTGCGGCTTCAGACCGTAGATCGTCGCCCGCATCTTTTCGGCATGCGCCGCCTGCTCGGGCGTCGGCGCGAACCGCTTCACGCCCTTGGGGTGGCCGGTGGTGCCGGAGGTGTAGATCATGTTCTGCGGCTGCGGCTGCACCGGGCCGTCATACGGTTTCTGCTGCGCCATCCAGCCGTCGAGATCGATCGCATTGTTCGGCGGCGACAGATGGTCCGGCGCGATCTTGTAATTGGCGATCACTTCCGGCGGCGTCGGCACGCTGAGCACGGTGAGGCCGGCCGGAATCGCGGAGGCGACGCTGTGCAACAGATCGGCGTGGCCGATCAGCACCCGGGTCGCGGAATCGTCGATGATGTAGCCGACTTCCTCCGGCTTGAAGTGCCAGTTCACCGGCACCGCATAGGCGCCCAGCGTCATCACGCCGTACACCGCCTCCATGAACGCGATGTCGTTGCGCATCAGAACGCAGACGCAGTCCCCGGGCTTCACCCCGAGCGCCTGCAGGCCACCCGCGATGATAGCGACACGCGCGTTCACCTCGTCGAAGCTGTGGCGGCGGTCGCCTGAAATGATGCCGTGATAAAGCTGGTTCTCGGACATAGTTACTCTCCGATTCTCGAGGTCGGGGTTGCGCCGCAGCGGCCGCAGAGCGGTGCGCGCCATGGCGAGACGATGCGGGGGCTTATACGTGAAGACGCCGCGCGATGCGCGCGGCGTCCCCCCGATCAGTCATGTATTTGCCGCGTAGTGCTATGCGTCGGTGAAGTTCGGTGCACGCTTCTCCAGATTCGCGCGAACCGCTTCGGTCTGGTTCGGCGATCCGATCAATTTCTGCTGTTCGACGCTTTCGGCGAGCAGCGCCGGGCCGGGATCGACCGAGAGGGTGTTCATCATCCGCTTGGCGGCGCGGATCGCGTCCGGATTCTTGCCGGCGATCTCGCGCGCCATCTCCAGCGCGGCCTGATACGGATCGTCGACCACCTTGGTGGCGAGGCCGAGGCTCACCGCTTCCTGCGCGCCGACGATGCGGCCGGTGTAGGTCAGCTCGCGCAACACGTCGTCGCGCAGCAGCGCCGCCAAAATCGGCGTGCCGGCCATGTCGGGCACCAAGCCCCATTTGATCTCCATGATCGACATCCTGGCATCCGGCGCCATCAGCCGGATGTCGGCGCCGAGCGCGAGCTGACAGCCGCCGCCGAACGCGACGCCGTGCACCGCAGCAATCACCGGCACCGGCAGCATCCGCCAGCCCCACACCGCCTGCTGCGCCGCGTTGGCTTGGCCATGGGTGCGCTTGGTGAGATCACGAAATTCGCCTCCCGGAATTCCGTTGCCGCCGCTCTCCTTCATCGCGGCGAAACGTCCCATGTCGAGGCCGGCGCAGAACGCCTTGCCCTCCCCGGACAGCACCACGGCACGCACGCCCTTTTCGTTCGCCAGCCGCTCGGTGGTGTTCACCAATGCCTCGAACATCGCGGCATCGAGCGCATTCATCTTGTCGGCGCGCACCAGCCGGACATCGGCGACGCCGTCGGTGATCGTCACCGAAACGCGATCGTTCATCGGGCACTTCCTCTGTTGTTTTGCGTTGCGGCGCTACAGAAAAGCGTTGTCGGGATTTAGTCAATCGCCTAATTAACAACCACCTTCAACTTTTCCGGGCGGTTTCTTCATGTTCACAGATCAGCTTCTCGCCGGCCGTCGCATCCTCGTCACCGGGGGCGGCACCGGCCTCGGCAAGGCTATGGCCGCGCGCTTCCTGCAGCTCGGCGCCGAGGTCCATATCTGCGGCCGCCGCAAGGGCGTGTGCGACGAGACCGCCACCGAACTGATGAATCAGTACGGCGGCAAGGTGATGACTTACGGCGTCGACATCCGCGACGCCGCCGCGGTCGACCACATGGTCGAAACCATCTTCGAAGGCGGACCGCTCACCGACCTGATCAACAACGCGGCGGGAAATTTCATCTCGCGGAGTGAGGATCTTTCCCCGCGCGGCTTCGACGCCGTCGCCAATATCGTGATGCACGGCACGTTCTACGTCACCCACGCGGTCGGCAAGCGCTGGATCGCCGGTGGCCATCGCGGCAACGTGGTGTCGATCACCACCACCTGGGTGCGCAACGGCAGCCCCTATGTGGTGCCGTCGGCGATGAGCAAGTCGGCGATTCACGCCATGACGATGTCGCTGGCCACCGAATGGGGCAAATACGGCATCCGCCTCAACACCATTGCGCCTGGCGAAATTCCGACCGAGGGCATGAGCAAGCGGATCAAGCCGGGCGACGAAGCCGGTGCCCGCACCATCAAGATGAACCCGATGGGCCGCGTCGGCACCATGGAAGAGCTGCAGAACCTCGCGACCTTCCTGATCTCCGGCGGGTGCGACTGGATCAGCGGCGAAACCATCGCGATGGACGGCGCCCAGGGGCTGGCGATGGGCGGCAACTTCTACCAGCTCCGCGACTGGAGCAACGCCGACTGGGATCAGGCCAAGGCCTCGATCAAGGCGCAGAACGAAAAGGACCGCGCACAGCGCGGTTAGAATGCCGCGAGGCTGTCATCCTGAGGGGCACGCTGTTGCGTGCCTCGAAGGATGACGGCCGCGAGTCCGAGCGAACCCATCCTTCGAGGCCGTCGCCGACGCGACGGCACCTCAGGATGACGACGTGCGAGCGGAAAGATCGAAGTGATCTAGATTTCACTTCCCGCCTCTCACCACCGACCGACGTCATCCCACGCGCATGCGGGGGATCCATTATCCCAGAGCATCTCGGCCGACGACGAGCGCTCTGGAATACGAGCATCGCCCGGACAAGCCGGCGATGTCGACCTGATATTGCGCGCCCCTTGCGCTCGGCAAACTCCCCCATCCCCGCGACATTGCCCCCCGCTTGTGTTTGCAGCCGAAGCGCGGCAGACTTCACGCAAAACAAGCAACTAACTAACAGATCCCAGGGAGAGACAATGTCCGAGGCAGCCGAGCCGGCCAATCTGGCCGACGTGATCCGCGCACAAGCCAAGACCCGCGGCAACGAGATCGCCTACGAGTTCGAGGGCCGCATCAGCACCTTTGCGGATTTCGACCGCCACACCAATCAGGTCGCCCGCGCGCTGCAGGCCTCCGGCGTGCAACCGAACGAGCGCATCGCCTATCTCGGCAAGAACAGCGACATCTATTTCGAGCTGTGGTCCGGCGCGATCAAAGCCAAGGCGGTGATGGCGCCGGTGAACTGGCGGCTCGCCGGACCGGAGATCGCCTACATCGTCGAGGACTGCAAGGCGGCGATCCTGTTCGTCGGACCGGAATTCGTCGATCAGGTCCGCGGCCTCAAGGATCAGATCGGAAGCGTGCGCCACATCATCACCACCGAAGGCGGCGCACCGGAGTGGCAGGACTTCACCAGATGGCGCGACGCGCAGTCGAGCGATGATCCGCAGGTCGCGATCGCGCCGTCCGACATCGCGATCCAGCTTTACACCTCCGGCACCACCGGCAAGCCGAAGGGCGCGATGCTCAGCCACGCCAACTTCCTGTCGCTGGTCCGCGCCGGTCAGGACAATAAGCCGGAATGGAACCGATGGTCGCCTGACGACGTCTCGCTGGTGGCGATGCCGGTGTTTCACATCGGCGGCTCCGGCTGGGGCATGATGGGGATCTATCACGGCGCCAAGGGCGTGATCGCGCGCGAGTTCGATCCGACCAAGGTGCTCGACTTCTTCGAACAGTCCGGCATCACCAAGCTGTTCATGGTGCCGGCCGCGATGCAGTTCGTGGTGCGGCAGCCGCGCGCCCGCGAGGTCGATTTCTCGCGGCTGAAATACATGCTGTACGGCGCCTCGCCGATTCCGGCGGCACTCCTGAAGGAATGCATCGAGGTCTTCAAATGCGGCTTCGTGCAGATGTACGGCATGACCGAGACCACCGGCACCATCGTGGCGCTGCCGCCGGAGGATCACGTCGAGGGTCTGGAGCGGATGCGCTCCGCCGGCAAGGCGCTGCCCGGCGTCGAGATCGCGATCCTCGATCACGACGGCAAGCCGCTGCCACCGCGGCAGGTCGGCGAGATCGCCACCCGCTCCGGCTCAAACATGGTCGGCTACTGGAATCTGCCGGAGGCGACCAAGAAGACCATCGACACCAACAACTGGCTGCGCACCGGCGACGCCGGCTACATGGACGAAGACGGCTACGTCTACATCCACGACCGCATCAAGGACATGATCATCTCCGGCGGCGAGAACATCTACCCGGCCGAAGTCGAGAGCGCGATCTGCGATCACCCCGACGTCGCCGAAGTCGCGGTGGTCGGCGTGCCCGACGATCAGTGGGGCGAGGCAGTGAAGGCCGTGGTGGTGATGAAGCCCGGCAAGGAAGCCACCGCCCAGGACATCATCGGCTTCACCCGCACCCGGATCGCCGGCTTCAAGACGCCGAAATCGATCGACTTCATCCCGGCCCTGCCCCGCAACGCATCAGGTAAGATCCTGCGCCGGCACCTGCGCGACCCGTATTGGGAGGGGAAGGACCGGCAGGTGAACTAAGCGGCGTCTACACCGGACGGCGACGCTGCGCCACCAAGCCGCGGCGCACGTCCCTCCCGTTGGTCATTCCGGGGCGCGAGCGTAGCTCGCGAACCCGGAATCCATAACCACAGTGGTCGCGTTAAGGCTCCGCATGGCGAACACCTGCCCACGCGGCGAAGCTAGGGGATATGGATTCCGGGCTCGCGCTTCGCGCGCCCCGGAATGACGACGGAGAGGTTCTACGTGTAGCACCGTAGGGTGGGCAAAGCGAAGCGTGCCCACGCGTTGCGTGGCCACGCACAACGCATCGCGTGGGAGCGCGTGGGCACGGCGCTCCGCGCCTTTGCCCACCCTACTGATAGTTCACCGCTTGTTGGCGCCCATATAGCCGAACAGGAAGCCAGCGACCTTACGCATCTGGATTTCCTCGCTGCCTTCGGTGATGCGATAGCGGCGGTGATGGCGGTAGATGTGTTCGAACGGCTTGTGGCGCGAATAGCCGATGCCGCCGTGGACCTGGATCGCACGATCGGCCGCCTGGCCGCACAGCCGGTTGGCCCAGTAGTTACACATCGACACCTTGTCGGACAGCGTGTGCTCGACCTGCGCCTGGGTCATCTGGTCCATCTCCCACGCCGTCTTGCGGATCAACAGGCGCAGCATCTCGGCCTGGGTGGCGAGCTCGACCAGCGGAAACTGAATCGCCTGGTTGCGCGCCAGCTCCTCGCCGAACGGCTTGCGCTCACGCGCGTACTTCACGCTTTCATTGATGCAGAACACCGCCGCGCCGAGCGAACTCGCCGCCTGGCGGATACGGTTCTCGTGCACAAAGCACTGCGCCAGCGACAGGCCGCGGCCGACTTCGCCGAACAGCGCTTCCTCGGTGACGAACACGTCCTTGAACGACACCCGCGGATGGTCGGTCGGCATGTTGAAGGTCCAGAGATATTCCTCGACCTTCACGCCGGGCGCATCGGCCGGCACCAGGAAGCAGGTGATGCCGCGGGCGTCGCCGTCATTGCCCGAGGTGCGGGCGAACAGTGCGCAATGCGTGGCGACGTGCATGCCCGTCGTCCACATCTTCTCGCCGTTGATCACCCAGCCCTTCTTGCCGTCGCGTGTCGCCTCTTCGGCGCGCGTCTCCATGTGGGTGGCGTCGGAACCATGATCGGGTTCGGTGAGACCGAACGTGATGCGATACTTGCCCTTGATCGAGCCATCGATCATCGCCTTCTGATCGTCGCGGCCGTACAGATCGAGCATCTTCACGATCGGGAAATTGCCGACGATCGAATGCTCGTTCTGCAGATCGTTGTGCAGGCCGAGGCCCTTGGCGGCGAAGTGCTCGCGGATCACCGCCATCCACAAATTCGTGCCGTCCTGGCCGCCGTAGCGCTTCGGGATCGCGAAGCGCAGATGCCCGGCGTCGTCGGCGAGATTCTTCGCCTTGCGCAGCAGCTCTTCCCACTCGTGACGCGGCAGCCCGCCGCCTTCGAAATCGGTGCGCGCCCATTCGCGGCGATGATCGAAGAAGCGGATGTTGTCGTCCGCCTGTTCCAGCGGCTTGATCGTGGTATCGATGAAGCGATCGAGTTCGGCCAGATAGGCGACCAGATCTTGCGGCAGAGAAAAATCCAAGGCGTGCTCCCACGGTCTTCGTGTTGTTGTTGATCTTGTTAAGCGAGTGATTAACATGCGCCGCACGCGACAAGTCAAGCGCGCTTCAGCCGCATCAATTCTGCCCAACGAAAAAAGGAAACGCCGATGGCGCTGCAATTCTCCACCGTGACCCGCAAGGGCCCGATCACCATCGTCACGCTGTCGCGGCCCGAAGTGTACAACGCGCTGCACACCGACGCGCACTACGAACTCGAAGGCGTGTTCAACGACTTCGCAGCCGATCCCGAGCAATGGGTGGCGATCGTCACCGGCGCCGGCGACAAGGCCTTCTGCGCCGGCAACGATCTGAAGTGGCAAGCGAGCGGCGGCAAGCGCGGCTGGGGCGAGAGCGGCTTCGGCGGCCTCACCTCGCGGTTCGATTGCGACAAGCCGATCATCGCCGCCGTCAACGGCGTGGCAATGGGCGGCGGCTTCGAGATCGCGCTCGCATGTGACCTGATCATCGCTTCCGAGAACGCCGTGTTCGCGCTGCCGGAGCCGAAGGTCGGCCTCGCCGCGCTCGCTGGCGGCCTGCACCGCCTGCCCCGCCAGATCGGTCTGAAGCGCGCGATGGGCATGATCCTCACCGCCCGCCATGTTCCCGCCCGGGAGGGGCTGGAGCTCGGCTTCGTCAATGAAGTGGTGCCGCAAGGCGAAGCGCTCGCCGCCGCCGAACGCTGGGCCGAAACCATCTGCAAGAACTCGCCGATGTCGATCCGCGCTTCGAAGCAGACGCTGAGTCGCGGCCTCGAAGTCTCATTGCCGCAAGCGATCGCCGAGCAGCGCGACTATCCGGCGGTAAAAGCGATGGTGGCGTCGCAAGACTACATCGAGGGGCCGAAGGCGTTCTCGGAAAAGCGCGCGCCGAACTGGCTGGGGAAGTAGTTCGTTCGCCGCGCAATCTCTGTCTTCATTGCGAGAAGCGCAGCGACGAAGCAATCCAGAAATTCAGTGCAAGACGACTGGATTGCTTCGCTCCGCTCGCAATGACGAAGGAAACCCACTCATTCGTCATTCCGGGGAGCGAGCATGGCTCGCGAGCCCGGAATCCATACACCGCAGCATTCGCGGCAATGGCACGGCGGAGGTCAATGGTGTCAGTCAGACGGCGACACAGGGCTTATAGATTCCGGGCTCGCGCTTCGCGCGCCCCGGAATGACGAACGATAGGTTGTTGCTCGCGGCGATGCCGTGGTTGCCTTCGCTCAGCCGAGGCTTACTTCTGTTCCACTTCCCGCCTATAGCTCGCGTAGTTCGGCTGATCGACGGCGAGCTTGGCCAGGGTGGTGCGCCATAGATGATCTTTGACGCCGGGCGTCGACAGATCGACCGCGCCGGAGGCGATCCGTTCGGCGAGTTCGGAATTGAGATCAACCAGCAAGCCGTCCTTGCCGAGCAGCGTTTGCAGGCTGGCGAGTTCTTCGGCGTCGCTGTCGGTCGACAGCGCCAATTGCCGCGTCACCAGATCGAGCGCGTTGATGCCGACCCGCAGCTTGAACGCGGCATGGCCGGAGATCTGCGGCGCAATCTGATCACGCAGAAAATCCGCCACCGCCTTGATCAGTTCGTCTGGTCTCGGTTCGTCCTGCATCGCTGCCTCGCTGATTGATTAGCTGCGCGGCGCCAGCAGGCGCAGCAGATCGATCTCGGTTTCCGACGAGCGGCGACCGATCATCGCGCGCTCCATCGAATGGTCGGGCCCCTGACGGAAGCGCTGCATCATGCCGCAGCACATGATGCCCCAGCGCAGCGTACCCATCACTTCCCAGAACTTGACCCGGTCCGGATCGACGGTGCCGCCCGCCGCTTCGTAGCCGGCGAACATCTCTTCGCGCGAGCCGAGCCCGCCGACCGGTTTGTCGATCTCGCCGAACCGCCAGGAATTCACGCAGATCCAGCCGAGATCCTCCATCGGATCGCCGCGATGCGCCAGTTCCCAATCCAGCACGGCGCGCACGCCGTCCGGACCGATGATCAGATTGCCGTGGCGAAAATCGCCGTGCACCAGCGTGACCGCCTTCGATACGCCCGGATCGTTCTGGCTGAGCCAGCGCAGCGCCAACTCGAACACCGGGCGCGGCCAGCCCATGCTGCGATAATCGTCGCGTAGCAGACCGATCTCCTCGGTCGAACTGATCGTGCGCAACGGCGGCAGCGCGGCGCTGTCGATGCCGTGCAGGCCGGCGAGGATCGTGCCGATCTGTCGCGCCAGCTTCGGTCGCGCGTCTGCGAACTCGTCGTCGCGCAGAATCTTGCGCGGGATGGTTTCGCCATCGACGCGCCGCATCACGAAGCCGGCACCGAGCGCGTCGGCCTCGGTGAGAACGTGCAGCACCTGCGGCGACGGCACGCCGGCCTCGTAGGCGAGCCGCATCAGTTCGGCTTCGACATCGAGTCCCGCGGCGCGACCCGACACGCTGCCGTAGCCCGGCGGCGAGCGACGCAGGATCGCGGCGATGTCGCCGTCCGGCCGCTCGATCACGAACGACCATGTCTCCTGACTCGCGCCGCCCGAGAGCTGTGCGGCGGCGCGAATTCCCGTCGCACCCGCGCACCAGCGTCGAACGCTGCGCGCGAGCGCGTCCACGAAAGCGGCTTGGGCCATCCGCTGTTATTTGCCCTTGAACTGCGCGGGACGCTTCTCGAGGAACGCTCCGACGCCTTCCTTGAAGTCGTCGGTCGAGCCGGCGACGCGCTGGCATTCGAATTCGAGGTTGAGTTGCTCCTCGAACGAGTTCTCCGGCGAGTCCCAATACATCTTGCGGATCAGCGACAACGCGATGGTCGGACCGTTGGCGAGGTCGTGGGCGAGCTTCATGGTCTCGGTCCACAGTTCTGCGTCTTCGTACACGCGGTTGACGAGGCCCCACTCCAGCGCCTTGTCGGCCGGCAGCTTCTCGCCGAGCAGCGACAATTCGACCGAACGCGCCTTGCCGACCAAACGCGGCAGCAGCCAGGTCGAGCCGCAATCCGGCACCAGGCCGATGCGGCGGAACGCCTGCAGGAAGTACGAGGACTTGGCGCACAGGATCATGTCGCCCATCAGCGCGAAGCTCATGCCGGCGCCCGCGGCCGGACCGTTGACCGAGGTGACGATCGGGCAATGCAGCCGACGGAGCCGGCGCAGGAACGGATGGAACGCGGTCTCCAGCGCCGCGCCGGCCCCCTTGCCGCCGCCTTGGCTCATGTTGTTGCCGGAGTTGCGGCCCTGCAGATTGGCACCCGTGCAGAACGCGCGACCGGCGCCAGTGATCACCAGGCAGCGCACCTCGGCACGCTTCTCTTCAATCGCGTCGAGCGCTTCGCCGAGGCCGCCCAGCATGTCGATCGACACCGCGTTCATCACTTCCTGATGATCGAGCTTCAGGATCGCGACGGCGCCGTCGAAATCGAGCGTGACGTGTTTGAACTGCATAGTTTCCTCGCGCTATCGGTTCGCGGTTATTCCGCGCTGTGGAAGGGTTTCACGACGTGAAAGCATATTTGATTTTTGCGACGCGCTTGTCCATCGTCCTGCATCGATCACAGCGCGCGCACCGGCATGCAGGGTGTAGCGCGCGACAGACAAAAATGGAAACGCTGGATGAGCATTTTCGATCTCAGCGGCCGCGTCGCGGTCGTCACCGGGGGCAACGGTGGTATCGGCCTCGGCATGGCGCAGGCGCTGGCAACCGCGGGCTGCAACGTCTCGATCTGGGGCCGCAACGCGACGAAGAACCAGGCCGCTCTGGCCACCATGGCGAACATGCCCGGTAAGGTCGAGGCGCAGATCTGCGACGTCACCGATCCGGCGTCGGTCAAGGCTGCAATGGACGCGACGCTGAAAGCGTTCGGCCGCGTCGACGGCTGCTTCGCCAATGCGGGCATCGGCGGCGGCGGCCGGCAGGCCTTCATCGACCGCACCGAAGAACAGTGGCGCTCGATGTTCGCCACCAATCTCGACGGTGTGTTCCATGCCTTCCAGGCCGCGGCGCGGCACATGACCGAGCGCGCCGCCGGCGGCGATCCGTTCGGCCGTCTGGTTGCGACCTCGAGCCTCGCCTCGATCTTCGGCACCGCGCGCAACGAGCACTACGCGGCCACCAAGGCGGCGATCAATGCGCTGGTGCGCGCGCTCGCGGTCGAGCTTGCACGCCACGGCGTCACCGCCAACGCGATCCTGCCGGGCTGGATCAAGAGCGACATGACCGCCGGCATCATGGGCAACGACAAGTTCGTCGCCAACGTGATGCCACGCATTCCGGTGCGGCGGTTCGGCGAGCCGGAAGACTTCGGCGGCATCGCGGTGTATCTGATGAGCAAGGCGTCGTCGTATCACACCGCCGATACCTTCGTGATCGACGGTGGCTACACCGCGTTCTGACGACGCTTTCGACCAACCTGCCAAGCAACAAGAAGCAACAAATGCCGACCACGCTCCCGCCCGAACGCATTCCTGTCATCGCCGGTGTCGGCGAAGTTGCCGATCACCCGACGGACATCGCGCAAGGGCTGGAGCCGCTGGCGCTACTCGAAGCCGCCGTGCAACGCGCCGGCGACGACAGCGCCGCGAGTCTGCTGCCGCAGATTGACTCGCTCGACGTCGTCAACTTTCTGAGTTGGCGCTATCAAGCGCCGGCCGAGCAACTGGCGAGCCGGCTCGGCGTCGCGCCGCGGCACTGCTTCTATGGGCCGGTCGGCGGCGAGAGCCCGATCCGCTTCATCCACGAAGCCGCGCTGCGCATCGCCCGCGGCGACGCGCAGGTCGCCGTGGTCTGCGGCGCCGAGGCGCAATCGACCGCGACCAAAGCGGCGCGCGCCAAGATCGACCTGCCATGGACGCCGTTCGCTCACGACGCGCCCGAGCCCAAGCGCGGCGCGGCATTCCAGCAGCCGATAGCCTCGACGCTCGGCGTTGCGCGTCCAATCTCGGTGTATCCGCTTTACGAGGCGGCGACCGCCGCGCATTGGGGTCAGACGCCGCGCCAAGCGCTCGACGAATCCGGCGTGCTGTGGTCGCGTTACGCGGCGGAGGCTGCGCGCAATCCGAACGCCTGGATCAAACGCGCCTTTGCTCCGAACGAGATTACCACGCCTTCATCCGATAACCGGCTGATCGCCTGGCCCTACACCAAGCTGATGGTCGCCAATCCGAGCGTCAATTTCGGCTCCGCGGTGCTGCTCACTTCGCTGGCGAAGGCGCGCGCAGCGGGTATCCCCGAGGACAGACTGATCTACATCCACGGCGGCGCTTCCGCCGAGGAGCCGCGCGATTACCTGGCGCGCGATCAGTTCGCGCAAAGCCACGCGCAGAACGCGGTGCTGGAGACTATCAAAACAATGGTCGGCGGCGACGGCCGCAGCTTCGACGCGATCGAACTGTATTCCTGCTTCCCTGTGGTGCCGAAGATGGCGCGGCGGACGCTGGGGCTCGGTGACGACGTCGAGCCCACCGTCACCGGCGGCCTCACCTTCTTCGGCGCGCCGCTCAACACCTACATGACCCACGCCGCCTGCGCGATGGTCCGCCGCCTCCGCGACGGCGCTAAGCTCGGCCTCCTCTACGGCCAGGGCGGCTTCGTCACCAAGCATCACGCCCTCGTCGTCTCGCGCACGCCGCCGCAGGGCCACCTCGACGAGAACGTCAGTGTGCAGGCCAGAGCCGATGCCGCGTATGGCCAGGTGCCGCCATTCGTCGACAAGGCGTCGGGCGACGGGAGGATCGAGAGTTTCACCGTGATCTACGACGGGCGCGGCGAGGTGCAGCACGGCGTGGTGATGCTGCGCACCGCTGACGGCGCCCGCGCGCTGGCGCGCGTGCCGGCGCAGGATCAGGCGACGCTGGCGTTCCTGACCAACATGGATCGCAGCCCGGTCGGCACGCGCGGACCGATCACCACGGCGGCGGATGGCGTGCTGGAGTGGCGCGCGGCCAACTCCTAGGAAGCGCTTCGTCTAGGGAGCGAGCATCTCCCATCGTCATTGCGAGCGAAGCGAAGCAATCCAGGCGTCGGTGTACGAAGCCCCTGGATTGCTTCGTCGCCTTCGGCTCCTCGCAATGACTGCCGAGGTCGTGAGTGGGCGGTCCCGCGAAAGCAGTCGCCGGCGCGCCCTACCCCTTGACGTCCTGGTTCTCCGACGCGGTCGGCTTGCCGGCCTTGGCGGCGTCGTCGGCAACGACGCGGACTTTCTCGCCGTCGGCGATGCCGTCCGGCGGCGCGATGATGATGCGGTCCGCAGCGGTGAGACCGGCCGAGAGCTCGATCTCGCGGCCGAGATCGCGGGCGATGGTGACGGGCTTGAGCTGGACCCGATCATCGGGCCCGACGGTCGCGACCCGTAGGCCACTGCGGTTGAAGATCAGCGCACTGGCCGGGATGTGCAGCGGCGCAGAATCGCGGACCAGCGCCAGCTTCACATTGGCGAAGCCGCCGGGCATCAGTTCGCCCTTGGAATTGTCGAGCCCGAGCTGAATCCGCATCGTCCCGGAAGCGACGTCGACCGCTTGCGACGAGGCTTCCACCGTCGCCCGGAAAGTGCGCCCCGGATATTCCGGCAGCGCGATCACCGCCTTGCCGCCGATCCGCACCAGCGGCGCGTAGTTCTGCGGCACGTTGACGTAGACGCGGAGCTTGGCGATGTCAGACACCACGAACATCGCTGGGCCAGAGCTCGAGCCGGCGTTGATCAGCGCACCGACGTCGGTGTTGCGCTCGGTGACCACGCCGTCGAATGGCGCGGAGATCTTCTTGTAGCCGGCGAGCGCTTCGAGCCGTTCGACATTGGCCTGGCCGGAATTCACCGCGGCTTTCTTGGCAGCGAGGTCGGCGGTGCGCTCGTCGATTTCCTGCGCCGAGACGAAGTTCGACGCTACCAGCGTCTTGCGGCGGTTCAGCGTCGCCTCCGACAGCTTCGCGCTCGCCTGCTGGCTGGCAAGATCGGCGCGCGCCTGCAGCAACTGCTGGTCGAGATCCGGCGCCTCGATCTCGGCGATCACCTCGCCGGCCTTCACCTTGGCACCGATGTCGGCGCTCCAGCTCTTCACATAGCCGGACACGCGGGCATAGATCGGCGCCCGCGAATACGCCTCCAGCCGGCCCGGCAGGTCGAGCGTCGTGGTCGGCACTTTGCCGTCCGGCCGCGTCACGGCGACGCTGGAGATCGCCTGCTCGTCGGTCCAGGCCCGCAGCTCCGCGCTGCTCTTCTCGCGAGCGCTGATGCCGGTGACCACGATCGCGACCGCGCCGCAGGCAATCACCACGCCGGCGATGCCGAGACCGCGACGGGACCTGCGCGGCGGTTGATCAGTGGACATGCGACATCTCCGGAGCAGTCGCGTCATCGGACGCCGACTGTTTGTTGTGAACCATGCTGAACACCACCGGCACGAACATCAGCGTCGCGAAGGTCGCGAAGATCAGGCCGCCGATTACGGCGCGGCCGAGCGGCGCGTTCTGCTCGCCGCCCTCGCCGAGGCCGAGCGCCATCGGCGCCATGCCAATGATCATCGCCAGCGCGGTCATCAGCACCGGACGGAACCTGACGAAGCCGGATTCGAGCGCCGCCTGCACCGGATCGCCGAGCACCGCGTAGCGTTCACGCGCGAACGAAATCACCAGCACGCTGTTGGCGGTCGCGACGCCCATGCACATGATCGCGCCGGTGAGCGCCGGCACCGACAGTGTGGTGCCGGTCGCGAACAGCATCCAGACGATGCCGGCAAGCGCGGCCGGCAGCGCGGTGATGATCACGAACGGATCGGCCCAGGACTGGAAGTTGACCACGATCAGCAGATAGATCAGCACGATCGCGCCGAGCAGTCCGAACAGCAGGCCTGCGAAAGCGCTGTTCATGGTTTCGACCTGGCCGAGCAGCACCACCGAGGAGCCTTTCGGCACCTCGGCCCTGGTCTCGTCGATCAGCTTGCGTATATCCGCCGACACCGCGCCGAGATCGCGCCCCTGTGTGGTCGCGAAGATCTGCACGATCGGCTGGATGTCGTATTGCGAGACCACCGCGTTGCCGGCGGAGCGCTTGATCTGTGCGAGGCCGCCGAGGATCGGCGCGCTCGCGCCGGCGCCGCCTGCGGCCGAAATCGGAATGGTCTCGAGCTTGCTCAGTGAATCGACGTGATATTGCGGCGTCTGCATCACGATCGAATACGACACGCCATTCTCGGGATTCAGAAAGTAGGTCGGCGCCACCTGCGACGAGCCGGCCAGATTGACGACGAGGCTGTTGGTGACGTCGCGCTCGGTCAGGCCGACATATTGGGCGCGGGTGCGGTCGACGTCGATGTTGAAGGTCGGGTTGTTGGGCGACTGCTGGATCCGGGCATCGGCGACGCCCGGGATGCGCTTGATCTTGGCCAGCAGCCTGCCGGCATAGTCGAAATTCGCCGGCAGATTGGCGCCGCGGATCTGCAGGTCGATCGGCGCCGGCGCGCCGAAGTTCAGGATCTGGCTGACGATGTCGGCGGGCAGGAATGCGAAGGTCATGCCTGGAAACTGCCGCGGCAGTTGCTCGCGCAGGATCTTCACATACTGTTCGGTCGGCCTGTGCTCGCCTTTCAGTTTGATCTGGATATCGGCGTCCTGGGTGCCGATCACGCCGGTGTTGTTGTAGGTGAGATTGATGCCCGAGATCGGCATGCCGATGTTGTCGGTCAGCGTCTCGATCTGGTCCGGCGGAATGATCTTGCGAATCGCCTTCTGCACCTCGGCGAGCTGGTTCGCGGTCTCTTCGATCCGGGTGCCGACCTGGGTGCGGACATGCATCAGGATCTGGCCGGAATCGACCGACGGAAAGAAGTTGCGGCCGAGATACGGCACCAGCGCGAACGACAGCGCGACCACGCACAGGAAGCCGGCGACGAACGTCCGGCGATGTCCCATCGCCAGCGTCAGCACGTCGCCGTAGCCGTGGCGAAACCGGGCGAACACGCCTTCGAACCCCTGCTGGAAGCGCACCAGCGGGTTTCGCGACGGTTTCCGCCCGGAGAGGCTGTCGTGATGAAGGTGCGGCTTCAGAAGATATTTGGCCATCGTCGGCACCAGCGTGCGCGACAGCAGGAACGACCAGACCATCGCGAACATCACCGCTTCGGCCATCGGCACGAACAGATAACGCGCCACCCCCTGCAGGAAGAACATCGGCACGAAAACGATGCAGATGCACAGCAGCGAGACGAAGGCCGGCGTCACGATCTGGTTGGCGCCGTCGAGGATCGCCGGCTCGACCTCCTTGCCCTGCTCCAGATGCCAGTTGATGTTCTCGATCGTCACCGTCGCGTCGTCGACCAGGATTCCGACCGCGAGCGCGAGGCCGCCGAGCGTCATGATGTTCAGCGTCTCGCCGATCGCCGAGAGGCAGATGATGGCGCCGAGCACCGACAGCGGAATCGACACCGCGATAATGATGGTCGAGCGCCAGCTGCCCAGAAACAGCAGGATCATCACGCTGGTCAGCAGCGCGGCGATCACGCCCTCGACGGCGACGCCGGTGACGGCGCCGCGCACGAACACCGACTGGTCGCCGACGAAAGCGACCTTCAGGGCCGCCGGCATCGCGTCCTTGACGTCCTGCACCTTCTGTTTGATGCCCGCGATGATGTCGAGCGTCGACACCGCACCGGCCTTCAGCACCATCATCAGTACCGAGCGGTTGCCGTCGACGTGCACGATGTTGGTCTGCGGCGGATTGCCGTCGCGCACCGAGGCGACGTCGCGGATGTAAACCATCGCGCCGTTCACCGCCTTGATCGGCAGGTTGCCGAGGTCCTGAATCTTGAGCGGCGAGTTGTTGAGCTGGATGACGTATTCGAACTCGCCGATCTTCTGGGTGCCGACCGGCGTGATCAGGTTCTGCGCGGCCAGCGCGTTGGCGACGTCCTGGCCGGACAGGCCGCGCGCCTGCAGCGCGTTGGGGTCGAGGTCGATCTGGATCTGGCGCTGCTTGCCACCGAACGGCCAGGGAATCGCCGCCCCCGGAACCGTCACCAGCGGCGTGCGGAGCTGGTTGATGGCGAGGTCGGCAAGGTTCTGCTCGGTCAGCCCGTCGCCCGAGAGCGCTAGCTGCAGGATCGGCACGGTGGACGCCGAGTAGTTCAGGATCAGCGGCGGAGTCGCTCCCGGCGGCATCTGCTTGATCATGGTCTGCGAGATCGCGGTGACCTGCGCATTCGCGGTGCGAATGTCGACGTTAGGCTGGAAGAAGATCTTGACGATGCCGAACCCGCCATAGGAGTTCGCCACGATGTGCTCGATATCGTTCACCGTGGTGGTGAGCGCGCGCTGGAACGGCGTGGTGATACGCCCGGCCATCTGATCCGGCGGCAGGCCGGTGTACTGCCAGACGACGCCGATCACCGGGATCCGGATTTCAGGGAAGATGTCGGTCGGGGTACGCAGCGCGGCCAACGGCCCGACGATCAGCAGCAGCAGCGCCAACACCACGAATGTGTACGGCCGGCTCAGTGCGATGCGGACCAGCGCAATCATTCGTCGGGTCGTCCCGTTCTTCTTGTTGCGGAAGGGCCGCCTGCGCGGACAGGCCCTTGTGATGATTTACCGAAGGCCGTGCAATTAGCCAAGCGTCGCCCGGCCGGCGAACACGGTGCAAACTGCAAGGTTCACGGTTGTTGGCCGCATTCCACGCAGCGCTCACGACAGATTGATTGCAGTGCAGCAAATGACGTCGCTGCGACGGCCTCAGGTTCCGGTGCTGTAGGACGCAAACCAGCCGAGGCCTTCCTCGGTCTTGCCGCGCGGCCGATATTCCGCGCCGACGAAGCCGGCGTAGCCGAGCCGATCGAGTTCGGCAAAGATGAACGGATAGTTGAGCTCCTCGCCATCCGGCTCCTGCCGCGATGGCACGCTGGCGATCTGAATGTGGCCGATCACCGGCAACATCTTCCGAAGCCGCATGGTGACGTCACCGTGCAGGATCTGGCAGTGATACACGTCGAATTGCAGCTTCAGGTTGGGAATGGCGAGCTCACGGACGACGTCGTAGGCGTAATCGACATCGTCGAGGAAATAGCCGGGCGCATCGCGGCCATTCAACGGCTCGATCATCACGTCGATGCCGTGCGGCGCGAAGAAATGCGCGGCAACCGCCAACGACCGGCGGAACGCCAGCGCCGCCGCGCCGTCGCGGCGGTCGGCATTGCCCGCCAGCAGATGCAGCCGCTTCACGCCGCTCGCGAGCGCATAAGGCAGCGCGGTGTGCAGGCTGCGCTGCAATTCGTCGAACTTGTCCGGCAGCGCCGCAAATCCCTTTTCGCCCGCGGCCCAATCGCCCGGCGGCAGGTTGAACAGCGCCTGACTCAGGTGATTGCGCTGCAGCCGCTCGGCGATCGCGGCCGGCTCGACCTCGTAGGGAAACAGAAACTCGACCGCATCAAATCCCGCCGCCCGCGCTGCATCGAAGCGATCCAGAAAGGCGTGCTCGGTGAACATCAGGCTGAGGTTGGCTGCGAAGCGTGGCATCGGATGATCATCCTCGGGAGACACCTGACTTCAGCGGATTCGAACTTGATGCAGCTCTGCCATCATCGGAGCATTGCATCATAGTCGGCGTGGCTGCCAATCCAGAACCACAACAGCCCCTCGTCCACCGGCACAGCGAGCGTCCGGTAACCGAGGCCAACCCACACCGACCACAGATTGCCGACTTTCTTGAAATGCAGCGATGGATGACCGGCATCGGCCTTCAACAACGCAAAGTTCTTGTCGGCGAGAGCGCGGATGGGCTGAGGCAACGCCCGATAGGCTGTCCAAAATCGGGAGCTGGCAAATGCCTCACAGCTCTCGCGAGCCGCCGCGCCGATGTTCGGCAATGGCATCTGCCGCCAAGTCGTCCAGCCGTCCTCCGGCCGCGTCTCGCGCGATCCGCTCGTCGAAACGCGCAGCATCAAAAGCCACGAACCACGCGCGAAAACGCGCGAACTGGTCGGCCGGAAGTTGCTCGACTGCCTTCTCGATGTCCTCGACGCTCATGGAGACAGTGTACCACGGCACACGGGCAGTGAGAACCAGCTCTTACAAACCCAGATACGCTTTCCTGACGTCGGGGTTGTCCATCAGCTCGGCAGCCCCGCCCTGCATCTGCACGCGGCCGGTCTGCAGGATGTAGGCACGGTCGGCGATCTCGAGGCATTCGGCCATGCGCTGTTCCACGATCAGCACGGTCATGCCTGCGTCGCGGATCTTTTTCACCGACTGGAAGATCTCGCTCACCAGCTTCGGCATGATACCCTGCGACGGCTCGTCCAGCATCAACAGCCGCGGCCGCGTCATCAGCGCGCGGCCGATCGCCAGCATCTGCTGCTCGCCGCCGGAGAGCGTTTCGGCGCGCTGCTCCAGCCGCTCCTGCAGCCGCGGGAACAGGCTGAACACGAACTCCAGCGGCTGTTCGCGATCTGCCTTGCCGCGATACAGATAGCTGCCGAGCCGCAGATTGTCGTGCACCGACAGGCGCGGAAACAGCCGGCGGTTCTCCGGCACATAGGCGACGCCGCGCGCCGTGATCAGATGCTGCGCCACGCCGTCGAGCCGCTCGCCGTCGAACAGCACCTGTCCGGAGCGGATCCGCTCGGCACCGGCGATCGATTTGAGCAGCGTCGACTTGCCCGCGCCGTTGGCACCGGCGACGCAGACGATCTCGCCCTTCTCGACCTCGATCGAGACGTTCGATATCGCGACCAGCCCCTTATAGGCGGTGGTGACCTCACGCACCGACAGCATGACGATCCCCAAGGTAAGCGGTAATGACTTTCGGGTCGCGCACCACGTCGGCCGGCTTACCTTCGGTGAGCACCTTGCCGAGATCGAGCACGATGGCGCGGTCGACCAGCGGCATCACGATCTCCATGACGTGTTCGACCATCAGCACGGTGATACCGGCATCGCGGACCCGGCGCACCAGCTCGACGCCCTTCTCCGCCTCGGTCGGCGTCAGGCCGGTCAGCACTTCGTCGAGCAGCAAGAGCTTCGGCTCGGTGGCGAGCGCCCGCGCCACTTCGAGCCGGCGCTTCTCCGATGGAATAAGTTGGCTCGCCAACACATCGGTGCGCGCGTCGAGGCCGCAGAACGCAAGCACCTCGTGCGCCTTGCGCCGGGCCTCGCGCATCACCGTGGTGCGGATCAACGCGCCGACGATGACATTGTCGATCACGCTCATCGATTCGAAGCTCTTCACCACCTGGAAGGTGCGGCCGATGCCGCGGGCGCAGCGCGCAGTCGCCGGCAGCTTGGTGACGTCCTCGCCGTCGAAGATGATCGAGCCCTGCGTCGGCGGCAAGACACCGGCGATCAGGTTGAACAGCGTCGATTTGCCGGCGCCGTTCGGACCGATCAGCCCGACGATCTCGCCGCGCTGCACCGAGATCGAGACATCGGAATTCGCGACCAGGCCACCAAAGCGTTGCCAGACGCCGCGGGTCTCGAGCAGAGGCGTCGTCATTGCGGCGCTCCCTTCGAGGCCGGCTTGCGCGAGAACAGCCCGAGCAGACCTTCCGGCCGCGCCAGCGAGATCAGCACGATCACGCTGCCATACAGGATCAAGTCGACACCACGGCCGGAACCGCCGACAAACGAGCGCGTCAGTTCAGTGAGCGGAATCAGGATCGCTGCGCCGAGCACCGGCCCCCATAGCGTGCCGATGCCGCCGAGCACCGCAGGCAGCGCCATCAGCAGCGAGAACTGGAAGGTCATCACGCTTTCAGGATCGATGTAGGATACGAACATCGCGTAGAACGCGCCGCCGATCGCGGTCAGGAACGCCGACACCGCCGCGGCGCCCATCTTCGAATTAAACACCACCACACCGAGACTTTCGGCCGCTTCGGGGTTGTCCTTGACCGCACGCCACCAATAACCCCACTTCGAATCCTGCAGCCACCAGGTGATTAGCCAGGCCAGACAACAGAACACCAGCGCGAAATAGTAATAAGGCAGCTTGCTGCGGGCGAACTGGAACTTGGCCCAACTGTCGCCGCGCACCGGAATGTCGATGCCGAGCGCCGCCCCGGCCCAGTCCCAGTTGTGGAACAACAGGAAGCCGATCTCGGCGATGACGATGGTGGCGATGACGAAGTAATGCCCGCGCAACCGGAACGTCGGATAGCCGAGCGCCAGCGCGATCGCTGCCGAGATGACCCCGCCGCCGATCATGCCGAACCATGGCAGCACGCCGAGCTTGGTGAACAACAGCGCGGTGGTGTAGGCGCCGAGCCCGAAATACAACGCATGTCCGAGCGAGATCTGGCCGCAATAGCCGCCGAGGATATTCCAGGCCTGCGACAGAGCCGCGTACATCAGGGTCAGCACCATGATGTTCTGGACGTAGACGTCCTTGACGAACAGTGGCGCGCAGGCGGCAGCGACAGTGAGCAGTGCGGCGACGATCAGGTCGCGGCGGCGGCGTTTGAGATGAGCCTCGTCCATCAGATCGATCCGAACAGGCCGCGCGGCCGAATGAACACAACCAGCAAATAAACGGCGTAAATGCCGATCGACTTCAGGGACGGCGGCAGGATCATCGCGGTAGTCGCCTCGACCAGACCGACGATGATGCCGCCGGCGAAGGCGCCGAACACGCTGCCGAAACCACCGAGTGCCACGGTGACGTAGGCGATCAGAGCGAACGAGGCGCCGACGTCGGGATAGATGTAAAAGAAGATCGCCATCACCGCGCCGGCAAGACCAATCAAGGCCGACCCCAGCCCCCAGCCGAGTGCGAACACCTTGTTCTTGTCGATTCCGACCAGCGCCACCGCGCCGGCGTCTTCGCGGGTCGCCTCCAGCGCACGGCCAAAATCGGTCTTCTTCATGAAGAAGTACAACGCGCCAAATGCCGCGATCGACACCAACGCGCCGACCAATTGCGGCACCGGCAAAAACACGCCGCCGATCTCCAGCGTTCTGCCGCCGAGCCAGGAGACGTTGATGCTGCGATAATCGGGGGTGAAGAAGTACTGCGCGAGGCCGCGCATCAGGATGGCGAGGCCGAAAGTCGTGAAGATCTGCACCATGCCGATATTGGCCTTGGCCCGCATCGCAAATCTGACGACCAAGAGGTAGATCGCGGCGCCGAATATGAACATCGCCGCTCCGACGAGCGGAGCGGCGAGGATCGGATCGATTGCGAAGAACGCGAACAGAAAGAAAGTGATGTACATCGCCAACATCAGAAACTCGCCGTGGGCGAAGTTGGTGACGTCCATCAGGCCGAAGATCAGAGCCAGGCCGACCGCGACCAAGCCGTACAGAAGTCCCATCAGCAGACCGCTGGCGAGGGACTGGATGATGGTGGCGGTGGTCAAATCAGCGTCTCCGCAGACAGGTTATGCGAGCTCAATGAACGGAGCGGCTTCGCCCCACCCACCGCGTCATGCCCGGGCTTGACCCGGGCATCCACGTCTTCGAAGCGAGCGCATCGCTCTGGTCCGTGGATGGCCGGGTCAAGTGTTCAGCCCGGAGACATAGT
>NZ_JAMKBZ010000020.1:0-98302 GCF_053772255.1 Rhodopseudomonas parapalustris
GAGATCCTCAAATCATCACGATGACAAACACAGACACCACAAAACGCCGCTTCCCAAAAGGAAGCGGCGTTTTCGCGTTCGGGGCACCCTCCGCTTTTTCCGTTCATTCAGCGCGGCATTTTGCAGCGGTTCATCTCGATCACCCTAGGCTCGCCCCCGTTCCGACTCGATCTGTCGTCAGATTGAGCGGGAACCGCGGCGCTCGCGTTCCGTTCACAACGGCCGCCTGCGAACCAGGTCCACTCGAGGAGATCGTTCATGCCTTTTGCCCTTCGTCCCGTCGTCGTCGCTCTCGGCGCTGGTGTCATCGCCGTCGCGCTCGCGTCGGCCTCGACCACTGCAGTGTTCGCTCAGGCGAACAAAGCTGCGCCGTCGGCCCCGGCCGCTGCCGAGCCGGCAATGAAGGAAATCACGCTCACCGAGAAACAGATTCAGGGTGTGCTCAGCGCACACAAGGACGTCGATGCGATTGCCGCGAAGCTGCCGGATGATCAGGACACCAAGCCCGATCCGAAGGTGTTGAAGCAGCTCGATGACGCAGCCAAGAAGCACGGCTTCGCGTCCTACGACGAGTACAGCGATGTGATCGAAGCGATCGGCATGGTCCTGGCCGGCACCGATCCCAAGACGAAGACTTATGTCGGTCCCGCCGCGGCGCTGAAGGATCAGATTGCAGCGGTCGAGGCCGACACCAAGATGTCGGCCGAGGACAAGAAGCAGGCGCTCGCCGACCTCAATGAGGCCGCGAAGAATCCCGGGCCAGCCGTGACCAACAAGACCAACATCGATCTGGTTCTGAAGAACTACGACGCGTTGTCCCAGGCGCTCGAGGACGACGAATAGTCGATCGCCTTATCTAACTCAGCTCGTTCAACGCCGCCTCTTAGCCGAGAGGCGGCGTTGTCGTGTCAGGCGGCTGGCCAGCGTTGACCGATGCCGGAGATGTCGCGGTGCGCGGGATGCGTGTCGGCTCGTCGGTCTGAACGTCGAGGCCGTTGCTATTAGACTGATTCCAGGCTCGGTCGCATTCTCTCGGTTGATTGCGTCTGCTAGGCGGTCGCATCTATTGCGATGCAGCAGAAGAGCCAGATGTCACACCGATCCACTGCCTGCCGCCGAGTCCATCGGGCTCTGCTGACCAGTTGCGGCGCTGTGTTCGTTCGTGTCGCGGTCGGCTCCGCCGTGTGCTGGGTGGCGATGCTGCCGCGAATTGCCGATGCTCAGGCGCAGTCTCAGCAATTGCCGAGCGTCACCGTTGAGGCACCGAATCGCTCGGTCGCGTCGCGGCCAGCGCCAGCGTCACAGCGAAACACGCGAGCCCCGATCAGAAGGCAGGCGCGGCGCACGCCGGTTGCCGCCCCGCCGAGTCCGTCCGAGCGGGCCGCGGCCGCGGCTGCGCCGCTGAACGAAGCCAAACTCGGCTACCGCGCGATGCCGAGTCCGACGACGCTTCGGACCGGCGCGTCGGCGCTGGACACCTCGCAGGCCGTCGCGGTCGTCCCCGAGCAGGTGCTCAAGGACCAACTGCCGCGCAATCTCGATGACGCGCTCGCCAATGTCAGTGGTGTCACCCAGACCAATACGCTCGCCGGCTCGTTCGATGCCGTGATCCGACGCGGTTTCGGCGAGAACCGCGACGGCTCGATCATGCGCAACGGTATGCCGCTGGTGCAGGGACGGAGCCTCGGCCCGACCGTCGAAAGCGTCGAAGTGCTGAAAGGTCCGGCGTCGTTGCTGTATGGGATTCAGTCGCCGGGCGGCGTCGTCAACACCATCAGCAAGCGGCCGGAGCTCTATCAGCACGGCTCGCTCACCGTGATCGGCTCGACCTTCGGCGGCGGCCACAATGGTGCGAATGCGATCTTCGACCTCACAGGGCCGATCGGTAGCAGCGGCCTCGCCTATCGGGTGATCGGGTCGGGTCTTGACGAGGACTATTGGCGCAACTTCGGCGCCAACCGCGAGCGGCTGCTGGCGCCGTCACTGGCGTGGTACGGCGAGTCCACCACGGTGCAGTTTTCCTATGAGCACCGCGATTTCAGCTATCCGTTCGACCGCGGCACCGCTTTCGTCAACGGCGCACCGCTCGCGATCCCGGCGGCGCGCCGCCTCGACGAGCCGTTCAACCGCACCTGGGGCCAGTCGGATCTGCTGCAGGCCTCGGTCGAGCAGCGCCTCGACGATACCTGGAAGCTGACCGCAGCCTACAGCTACAATCGCGAGATCTACGAAGCCAACCAGCTTCGGATCACCGCCGTCGATCCGGTCACCGGGATCGAGAAGCGCAGCAACGACGGCACCCATGGCGCGCTCGCTTATGTCGGCTACGGCACGTCCTATCTGCGGGGCGACCTCTGGCTCGGCGGCCTACGCCACGAAGTGCTGATCGGCGGCGAGGCTCAGCGACGGCTGATCTACCGGCAGGACCTGATTCGCCAGGCGACGCCGACGTTCAATTTCTACGATCCGGTCTACGGCCGTGTTGGCCCGGGCACCACGGTGTCGGCATCGGACAGCGACCAGACCGATCGGCTGGAGACCCGCGCGGTGTTTGCCCAGGACACGCTGCACCTCACCGACCGGTTTTCGCTGGTCGGCGGCCTGCGCTGGATGGACTACGAGCAGCTCGCCGGTCGCGGCCGGCCGTTCACCGCCAACACCGACCTGAGCGGCAACAAGCTGCTGCCGCTCGGCGGCGCCGTCTTCAAGCTCAACGATCAAATCTCGCTCTACGCCAGCTACACCCAGTCGCTGCAGCCAACCTCGACGATCGCGCCTCTGAGCGGCGGTTACGTGATCGGATCCAGCGTTGCGCCGGAGGAGGGCACGCAATACGAGGCCGGGGTCAAGTTCGATCTCGACAAACGCCTGTCCGGCACGCTCGCGTTCTACGACATCGAGAAGAAGAACGTGCTGGTGTCGCAGTTCAACGCCGCGACCGGCCTCAACGAATATCGCGCCGCCGGCAAGGTCCGCTCGCGCGGAGCCGAGTTCGACGTCACCGGCCGGCTGAACGAGCATTGGAGCACGATCGCCAGCTATGGCTACACCGATGCCATCGTCACCGACGATCCGGTGCTCACTGGCAAGCGCCTGCAAAACGTCGCGATGAACACGGCGTCGCTGTTCCTGGTCTACGATTTCGGCACCTCGCTGCCGGGACGCCTCCGGCTCGGCGGCGGCGCGCGCTACGTCGGCGACCGGCCGGGCGACAGCACCAATTCCTTCGTGTTGCCGTCCTACACGGTGGCCGACCTGTTCGCGACCTACGAGGTGAAATACGGGCGGACGCCGGTGCTCTACCAGTTCAACGTCAAGAACCTGTTCGACAAGGTGTACTACCCGTCGGCGGTGAACACCCTGAACGTCGCACTCGGCGACGCGAGGCGCTTCTCGCTGGCTGCCACCGTCAAGTTCTAGCCGATGCGCCCGCCGGCACTCAGGGCGATCCTGCTGCAGATTCACTCGGTCGCGGGATTGGTGCTCGCGGCGGTGTTGGTCGTGGTGGCCCTGTCCGGCGCGGTGATGAGTTTCGAGGACGAGATCCGCGGCGCGCTGGATGCCGGACGCGTCCAGGTCGCGCCGCGTGCCGAGCCCCGCATGCCGCCCGACGCCCTGATTGCGAAGCTGCAAGTCGCCGGAGATCCGGTCGCGTCGATCACGATACCGCGCGTCGCGACGTCCGCCGTCGAGGTTCGGTTCGCCCGCCGGCCGGATCACACCCGGCCGGCGCCGCTCTATCTCGATCCCTACACCGGCGACAGTCTCGGTCATCCGGCCGCCGAGGCGTTCTTCGCCACGGTCCGCAAGCTGCACCGCTGGCTGCTGTTGCCGGGCGATGGCAATGGCTACGGTCGGCCGATCACCGCCGTTGCTGCGCTCGGATTGTTGACCATGCTGCTCACCGGCCTGGTGCTGCGCTGGCCGCACCGCCCCGGCAGCATCAAGGTGTGGTTGAAGCCGCACTGGCAATTGCGCGGGCGCGGGCTGCACCGCTCGCTGCATGCCGTCATCGGAACCTGGGTGTTGCTGGTCTATCTGGTCATGACGACGACCGGGCTGTGGTGGTCGTTCGACTGGTACAAGGCCGCCGCGACCTGGCTCCTGGCGCGATCACCGACCGCGGCGCAGCGTCTGACCCGGTCTGCCGCTGCCGAGGCCTCGTCCGCCCCGGTGTCGCTGGATCGCGTTTGGGCGGCGTTCGTTGCCGATCGCGGGGACCGTTTCGAGGCCGTGCGCCTGACGCTGCCGTCCGGCCGAGACAGCGTCGTGCGGGTCCGCTCCTGGTTGACCGACGCCCGAGACGGCGTGCACGACGACTTCCGGATCGACGGCCGGACCGGCCGGATCGTGTCCGCCGAACTGTATGCCGACAAGACCGTCGGCGAAAAGACGCTTGCGCGCCTGCTCGACATCCACCGCGGCAGCGTTCTCGGCTGGCCCGGCAAGTTGCTGTTCATGCTGGCGGCGCTGACGATGCCGTTGTTCGGCATTACCGGGGTGCTGCTGTATCTGTCGCGCCGGCGTCACAAGCGGATGCAGCTCGCCGCCCGCGGCGGCTGACAGACGCCTCAAGGCAGCAGTTCGGCCGGTCGCAATGTTGCGCCGCTCCGATCGCCCGCGCTATAAGCCATCGGTCAAATCACTCCGACCCGTCGCGAACCAACCGCCGCGTCATGAAAATCCTGCTGGCGGTCTTCCAACTCGAAAAGCAGAGCGGCAAAGAACGCGATTGCATCGCCATCGCGCGCCATCTCGCGGGTCGCGGCCACGACGTCACCATTGTCACCACGGTTCCGTCCCCCGAACCGCTCGACCGCATCGCCACCGTGACGGTGCGCACCCGCGGTCTGACCAATCACCGCCGGGCGCGTAATTTTGCCCGTGCCGTCCGCGAGCATCGCCGCAACCATCAGCCCGATGCGCTGCTGTCGTTCGAACTGGTGCCGGGCGCGGATTTTCATTACGTCGCCGACGATGCCGCGATCCTGCGCGACCGGCTGTGGGCGTGGCCGCCGCGGCAGCGGATCCGGCTGGCGCTGGAGCGAGGCGTGTTCGCCGCAGCCTCCCGCACCGAGCTGTGGTTCCTGACGCAGGACCAGCACGACGCCTATCATATTGCCTATGATTTCGATCCGGCCCGCGCCCTGGTGCTGCCGGCCGAGCCGACGAAGCTGTTGGCGACCGTTGCCGAGCGGCTGGAGCAGCACGTTCCGGCTTCGTGAAATCGGGTGGCCGGATCGGCCCGGCCGCCGTACTCTCGGCGCCATCATGCCGATGAGCGAGCACCATCACGCCCTGTTCGACACGACGATCGGCCGCTGCGGCATCGTCTGGGGCCGGCGCGGCATCGTCGCCGTGCAATTGCCGCAGCCGAGCGAAGCCCAGACCCTGGCCCGGATCGCGCAGCGTCACGCCGACAGCTTCGCGGCGCTGCCACCTGCGGATGTGCAGCGCGCGATCGACGGCATCGTCGCGCTGCTCGAAGGTGCGGCGATCGATTTTGCCGATGTTGACCTCGATCTTGCTGGCACGTCGGCATTTCAGCGTGGGGTCTACGACATCGCGCGCCGCATTCCGGCCGGCCAGACGCTGACCTATGGCGACATCGCCAGGCAGCTCGGCGGAATCGAGCTGTCACGGGAAGTCGGGCAGGCTCTGGGGCGCAATCCATGCCCGATCATCGTGCCGTGCCACCGCGTTCTCGCCGCCGGGAATAAACCCGGCGGCTTTTCGGCCAATGGCGGCGTCGTCACCAAGCTGAAGCTGCTGGCGATCGAAGGCGCCTCGGTCAACTACACGCCGAGCCTGTTCGACTGAACAGACCTCGTTTCAGGCCGCCGGCGGCACCGACACCTTCACCGACTCCCGCTGCTGCATGCGCTGGTAGAACGCGTCGAGATTGGGATAGGCCGCGCGCCAGCCGCAGTCGGCGAAGCGGAAGTCGGCGTAACCCAGCACGCACACCAGCGCGATTTGCGCGATCGTCAGCGGTCCGTTCAGCATCGCAGTGTCGCGATCGAACCGCGCCATGCCGGCCCAGGCGCGCGCCCAGTGATCGTCGTACCAGCCCTGCCAGAACAGTTCCTTGGGCCGCACCAGCTTCTCGTAGCGGCACAGCAGCATCGAATCCAGCATGCCCTGCAGCAGCGAGTGGTCGCTCTTTACCCGCCAGCGCTCTGCGCCCGAGGCCGGGATCAGCTTGCCGCCGCCCGCGAGCTCGTCGAGATATTCGGCGATCACGTAGGAGTCGACGATCACCTCGCCATTGTCGAGGATCAGCGCCGGCAACTTCTTCAGCGGATTGACCTCGCGCATGTACTGCTCGTTGGCCTGCGCCGGGATCACGGTCGCGGTCACGAATTCAATCCGGTCGATCAGTCCGAGTTCGATCGCTGCGATCCGCACCTTGCGGGCGAACGGCGAGGCTTGGGAGAAGGAGAGTTTCATGGGATGCTCCTTAGAGGAACGAATTGGTCGCGAGCCTGCTCAATCTATCTTCTGTCATTCCGGGGCGCGGACGAAGTGAGCGAGCCCGGAATCCATAACCACCGCCGGGAATATGGATTCCGGGCCTGCGCCCAAAAGGGCGCATCCCGGAATGACGAACGAGAGGAGTGTCTGAGAGGCTTACGCCGCCACGATGGTTTGCTTCTGCTCGCCGAGCCCCTCGATGCCGAGGGTGACGACGTCACCGACATTGAGGAATTGCGGCGGCTTCTTGCCCATGCCGACGCCGGGCGGCGTGCCCGTGGTGATGATGTCGCCGGGCATCAGCGTCATCAGCTCCGACAGATGCGACACGATCTTCGGCACGTTGAAGATCATGGTCGTGGTCGAGCCGGTCTGGCAGCGCTGGCCGTTGACGTCGAGCCACATCCCGAGCTTGTGGACGTCGGCGATCTCGTCCTTGGTGACGACCCACGGACCGAGCGGGCCGAACGTGTCGTGCGACTTGCCTTTGGTCCACTGCCCGGACCGCTCGATCTGGAAGTGACGCTCGGAGACGTCGTTGCACACCGCGTAGCCGGCGACGTAGTTCAGCGCATCGGCCTCGGTGACATATTTGGCGCGAGTGCCGATGATCACAGCGAGCTCGACTTCCCAGTCGAGCTTGGTCGAGCCGCGCGGCTTCTCGACGTCGTCATTCGGTCCGCACAGCGAGTTGTTGGCCTTCATGAACACGATCGGCTCGGCCGGAATCGGCATGTTGGCTTCGGCGGCGTGATCGGCGTAGTTCAGGCCGATCGCGATGAACTTCGGCGCCCCGCCGACCGGCGAGCCGAGCCGCGGCTGGCCGGGCACTGCGGGAAGCCCCGCGACATCGAGCGCCGCCAGCTTGGCGAGGCCGGCGGGCGAAAACGCCTCGCCCGCGAGGTCGGCGATCTGTCCGGACAGATCGCGAAGCTGGCCGGACTGATCGATCAGGCCGGGCTTCTCGTGGCCGACGACACCATAACGAACGAGCTTCATCCCGCGTTTCCTCCGCAGTTGTGCAGGTAGTCCAACTGATGGACCAGTGGTGAGTCGAGTTCAATACATGCTGGCGCCGCCGGGCTATGCACACCCATGCTGTGACCCGTCATGGCAGAGCCACAAGGCGGAAGGCGTCGCCGTCGCGGACGATCCGGCCCGGGCCGAAATGCCCGCCGAACAGCAAGGTCGGTGTATCGGCGAAGCGCGAGAACAACCGGCGCCGCGTCTCGATCGATTGCAGCGGGTCGGAGTCGAAGCTGGACGACCAGTCCAGCCGCGCCATCTGGCAGGGGTGATGCGCAACGTCGCCCGCCAGCACCGCTTCTTCGCCTTCCGAGCGAATATGCAGCGCGACATGCCCGGGGCTGTGGCCGGGCGTCGGGATCAGCGTGATCTCGTCGTCGATCGTCGCATCGCTGGAAACCAGATCGACGATACCGGCATCGATCACCGGTTGTACCGAGTCGGCGAACACCGCGGCGTGCGCCGCATCCGTCGAATGCGTCTTCCAGTAATCGTATTCGACGCGGCCGAACAGATAGCGTGCCTTGGCGAAGGTGGGCACCCATCGTCCGTCGACCAGCCTGGTATTCCATCCGACGTGGTCGACATGCAGATGCGTGCAGATCACGGTGTCGATGCTGTCCGCCGGATAGCCGGCGCGCTCCAGATCCCGCTGGAACGGTTTGTCCAATCCGTTCCAGTGCGGCACGCCGCGGCCCTGCTTGTCGTTGCCGATGCAGGTGTCGACCACGATCCGGCGGGTCGGCGTTTCCACCACCCAACTATGTACCGACATCGTCAGGCGCCCCTCGGCACTGGCGAATTGCGGCGTCAGCCACGGCATCGATTGGATTTGCTGAGGGGTGGCTTGCGGCAGGATGAACCGGGTGCCTCCGGTCATTTCCATCTCGACGATTTTTGTGATTTTGACCTTGCCGATCGACCACGCCATCCCACGTTTCTCCCTGGCTTTTGTTTTGCCCGAACATGCGGGTTTTGCGACGGTTGCGCAATGGATCGCGTCGCGCTGCGATGCGTTAGCTCGTTCGAGGACAGCGCCATAATCGGCGCGAAGACGGAGGACGGACGATGCCCGAGCTTGCGATTTCGACCGACAAGGTCGCGTTTCTGATCGAGAAGGCGCGCGAATTCGACGTCAAGGAAGGCGTCAGCGACGCCGATTCCGGATCGAACGGCGCCGACGACGATATGGTCGACGTGCTCGAGGATACCGGCGACGATCCTGTCGTCCAGGAGATCAGCAGCTTCATCAACGCGATGACCGAAGAAGAGCAGATCGACCTCGTCGCCTTGATGCGGCTCGGCCGCGGTGACGGCAGCATCGAAGAATGGGATGATCTGCGCCGCGAGGCCGCCGAGGGCCGCAACGGCCGCACCGCTCATTACCTTCTCGGCGAGCCGTTGCTCGGCGATTATCTCGCCGAAGGCCTTGAGGAGTTCGGCCTATCCTGGAACGACGAGCGCACCACACCGGTGGTTTGATCTCGAAGTTGCCGAATTGAACGCGCGTGCTGTGGCGGCGCACGAACAGCACGCTTCGTAGCATTCCGAGGAAATCAGATTTACCAGTGAATTCAGCGTCCTGCGGTCTATTCTAAGGCGACTTGATCACGCGATCCAACGCCTGTCGATCCGTGGAGGCGACGATGAAGCTGGATGTCGGTTTCGATCACCGCGAACTGCTGCGCAAGCTCGGCGCCGGCAGCGCGATTGCGAAATTCGCCAAGAATCAGACGGTTTTCGCGCAGGGCGACGACGCCGACAGTGTGTATTTGCTCCTGCAGGGGCGCATCAAAGTGGTGGTCTTGTCGGTGCAGGGCAAAGAGGCTGCGACCGGCATGGTGGCGCCTGGGCAGTTCTTCGGTGACGGTTGCCTCGTCGGCGAGCAGACGCGTAGTACCACCACCATCGCGATGCAGGACTGTCTGGTTGCGACTATCCCGAGTGCCCGGCTGCTGGAGACGCTGCGAGCGCAACCGGACTTCGCCGAATTGTTCGTCCGTCATTTGCTGCTGCGCAACCGCCGCATCGAAGAGGATCTGCTCGATCAGCTTCTCAATTGCAGCGAGAAACGGCTGGCGCGACTGTTGCTCCGCCTCGCCGAATTCGATCAGGGCAGCGAACCGCAGCCGATCGCGCCGCACATCAGCCAGGAAACGCTGGCGGAGATGATCGGCACCACCCGGTCGCGGGTGAGCTACTTCATGAACAAATTCCGCAAGCTCGGCCTGATCAGCTACGACCGCACCATCGAGGTGCATCCGGCCCGGCTCAGCGCCGTGCTGCACGACCGGGCCGAGGGCCTAGGCTAGCTGCGGCGCTGCTGCGTTTCTCCGGGCTCATCGGTCAAGAGACGAGCGCGGCTTCGCATCGCAAAACCGCCATCCACTTTTGCCGGATACGCGCGGTCGCGCCACCGGTATAGTGCGTCCCGCGCGCAAGACGCGGGGTGGAAACGGCATGGACGACGAGGAACGGCGCGATCGGTTCGCGATCCGCGAGCTGATCGAGAATTGGGTGGTGTGGCGGGACGCCGGCGACTGGGACCGCTTTCGCACCGTCTGGTTCGACGACGGCCGGATGATGGCGACCTGGACGCAAGGCACCGCCGACGAATTCATCGCGATGAGCAAGGCCGGATGGGCCAAGGGCGTGTCGATCCTGCACTTCCTCGGCGGGCAGTCGATCGACCTCGCCGGCCCCCGCGCGATCTCGCAAACCAAGATGACGATCTCGCAGCGCGCCAGCGTGGACGACGTCGTGGTCGATGTCGTCTGCACCGGCCGCTTCTATGATTTCCTTGAAAAGCGCGACGACCGCTGGGGGCTGGTGCTACGCCAGCCGATCTATGAGAAAGACCGCATGGACCCGGTCGATCCGGCCGCGAAGCTCGCGCTCGATCCCGCGCTGCTGGCGCAGTTCCCAGAGGGCTACCGCCATCTCGCTTACTTGCAGAGCGGCCTCGGCTACCCGATCAAGCGCGACATGCCGGGATTGAAGGGGGAGGCGGTCGAACGGCTGTACGCGAGCGGCGCGAAGTGGTTGAAAGGCGGCGCGCTGGATCGCTGACGCGAACTGACTTTTCCCGCAACGTCATGGCGAGCGATTGCGTCGTCGCTTCGCTCCTCGCAATGGCGAAGCACTTTCCGACCTCGATAACCAAGAAACGTGGAGACCGAAATGCCCGACTTCATCACTCTTCCCGCCTTGGTCCGCGACACCGCGCAGGCGCGGCCGGACCGGATCGCGGTGATCGACGGGGAACGGCAATTGCGCTACGCGGAATTCGATGCGCTGATCGATCGCATCGCCGCGACCTTCCAGCGCGACGGTCTGAAGCCGACCGACACCATTTCGATCTGCGCGCTGTCGTCGATCGAATATGCGGCGACCTTCCTCGGCGCGCTGCGTGCGGGCATCGCGGTAGCGCCGCTGGCGCCGTCCTCGACCGCCAAGGACTTCTCCGCGATGGTGCGGGACTCCGGCGCCAAGATTCTGTTCACCGACGACTTCGCCGCCAACGCGATGAAGGATGCCGAAATCGACCCCGCGGTGAAGCGCGTCGCGTTCGACGACGGCGCCAGCGGCGAGGCGTTCACGCGTTGGTTGGCGCCGGAAGGCACCCAGCCCGCGCCGGTGACGATCGATCCGGAGTGGGTGTTCAACATCATCTATTCGTCCGGCACCACCGGCACGCCGAAGGGCATCGTCCACAGCCATCAGATGCGCTGGCTGCAATATGGCCAGCTCGATCCGATGGGCTACGGCCCCGACGCGGTCACGCTGCTATCGACGCCGCTTTATTCCAACACCACGCTGGTCTGCTTCAATCCGACGCTCGCCGGCGGCGGCACCGTCGTGCTGATGAAGAAGTTCGACGCCCGCGGCTTCCTCGAACTGGCGCAGAAGCTGAGCGTCACTCACGCGATGCTGGTGCCGGTGCAATATCGCCGGATCATGGCGCTGCCCGAGTTCGATCAGTTCGACTTGTCGTCCTTCCAGATGAAGTTCTGCACCTCGGCGCCGTTCGCGCCGGAGCTGAAGGCCGATATCCTGAAGCGCTGGCCGGGCGGTCTGACCGAGTACTACGGCATGACCGAGGGCGGCGGCTCCTGCACGCTGCTCGCCCACGAGCATCCGGACAAGCTGCACACTGTCGGCGTGCCGCGGCCCGGCCATGAGATTCGAATGATCGACGAGGACGGCAACTTCCTGCCCTATGGCGAGGTCGGCGAGATCGTCGGCCGCTCCGGAGCGATCATGAAGGGCTATCTCAATCAGCCGCAGAAGACCGCCGAAGTGTTCTGGACTGACAAAGACGGCAATCTCTGGGTGCGCAGCGGCGACGTCGGCAAGTTCGACGCCGACGGCTTCATCACGCTGATGGACCGCAAGAAAGACATGATCATCTCGGGCGGGTTCAACATCTACCCGAGCGACATCGAGGCCGTCGTCGCCAAGCATCCCAACGTGCTCGAAGTCGCGGTCGTCGGCATGCCGTCGGAAGAGTGGGGCGAAACTCCGGTCGCTTTCGTGGCGGCGCGGCCCGGCCGCAGCATCGATCCGGCCGAGCTGAAGAGCTGGACCAACGGTCAGGTCGGCAAGACTCAGCGCCTCGCCGAAGTCGTCCTGGTCGAGTCGCTGCCGCGCAGCGCCATCGGCAAGGTGCTGAAACGCGAACTCCGCGACCAGCGCCTGAGCATGAAGGCGGCGTCGTAGGCCAAGCAAGGGCTCAGCCACACGGACGTCATTCCGGGTTCGCGCTTTGCGCGCCCCGGAATGACCAAGCTGAGAAACCGGCTGCCGCCCTCAATAATGCGGCGGCCGTTCGTTGATCGGAGCGGCGACGCTGCTCTCGGCCTGGTCGAGCCGTTCGGTGAGCGCGGCGATCTGGCGGGTCAGCGCGTCGATCTGCTTCCACTGCGCGGTGACGGTCTGGTTCAGCGTCTCGATGGTCTCCTCCTGGTAGCTCAGGCGGACCTCCAGCGCTTCGATGCGTTGGTCCAGATCCGGTTCGCCGCTCATCGTTCACTCCATTTGCTGCCGTGCCTCGCCGTGCCGCTCGTCGCAGCGTTGGGGCGAGGCCGCCGGGTTACGTGCCGGAGCGCAGCGATGCGTGTCCTGGTTTAGCAGTGCGGTCCGCAGTGCGAAACCGGCGCCATGCGATCGCGGTCGCGCGCGCCCACGCGGCGAGGATTGCTCGCGCCGTGCGGAATATGTCAATTAGGCTCGCGCCGGAGCGCGGCGTATCCAACCCCAAGAGCTTGTGCCTATGAGGAATTTCCATCTCGCCGGCCGGTCCACCGTCCATGCCCGTAACGGCATGGTCGCGACCTCGCACCCGCAAGCGGCGCTGGCCGCGATCGAAATCCTGAAGGCCGGCGGCACCGCAGCCGACGCCGCGATCGCCGCCTCGGCGCTGCTGGCGGTGATCGAACCCCAATCCACCGGCATCGGCGGCGATTGCTTCGCGCTGATCCAGCCAAAGGGCACCGGCAAGATCACGGCGTATAACGGCTCGGGCCGGGCTCCGGCAGCCGCCAAGGCCGAATGGTTTCTGGAAAAGGGCATTGATGCGATCCCGCTGACCAGCCCGCATTCGGTGACGATTCCCGGCGCGATCGACGCCTGGGCGACGATCCTGCGCGATCACGGGCGGTTCGGGCTCGACAAAGTGCTGCAGCCGGCGATCAAGGCGGCGGCGGAAGGCTACGTGGTGGCGCCGCGCATCGCGTTCGACTGGGCCAACGGCTTTGCCAAGCTGAAGAAGGGCGCCAACACCGAGCGCTATCTGCTGCCGCATGGTGAGGCTGCCACGACCGGCGACGTCATTACCCAGCCGGAACTCGCGAACACGCTGAAGCTGATTGCCGACAACGGCCCGGACGGCTTCTACAAGGGCGCCGTCGCCGAAGACATGGTCGAGACGCTGCGCGGGCTCGGCGGTTTGCACACCCTGGAAGACTTCGCCGAGCATTGCACCGAAACGACTTCGCCGATCGGCACGATCTACAAGGGGCTCGACGTCTGGCAGTGCCCGCCGAACGGCCCGGGCATCACCATGCTGGTGATGCTGAACATCCTCAGCCGGTTCGACCTCACCAAGTTCGGCCCGCTCAGCGTCGAGCGCTTCCATCTCGAAGCCGAGGCGACCCGCATCGCCTATATGATCCGCGAGCAGCACATCGGCGATCCGCAGCACGTCGACGTCGACGTGCTGCGGATTCTGGCGAAGGAATTCGCCGAGGAGCATTACAGCCAGATCGCGCTCGACAAGCTACTGGATCTGCCGGTGGTTTCTCCGCCGATGAATCCGTCGACGGTGTACATCACCGTGGTCGATGCGGAGCGTAACGTCTGTTCGTTCATCAATTCGATCGCGCATTCCTTCGGCTCTGCGATCGTGTCGAACAAGACCGGCGTGCTGTTGCAAAACCGCGGCGCCGGCTTCCGGATTCAGCCCGGTCACCCGAACTGCATCGCGCCGAAGAAGCGCCCGCTGCACACCATCATTCCGGCTCTTGCGACCGAGAACGGCCGGGCCCGGATGTCGTGGGGAGTCATGGGCGGTCAATATCAGCCTGTCGGTCAGGTGCATGTTCTGACCAACGTGCTCGACTACGGGCTGGATATGCAGGAAGCGATCGATCTGCCCCGCGGCCTGCACTACGAGGACGTCTATCAGCTCGAGGATGGTGTGCCAGCGGCGACCGTCGAGGGGCTCAAGGCGCTTGGTCACAAGGTCGTGCCGATCGGCACGCCGCACGGCGGCGGTCAGGGAATCTGGATCGATTGGGACAAGGGCACGCTCACCGGCGGCTCCGACCCGCGCAAGGATGGCTGCGCGCTCGGCTACTGATACAGGCCCTGATACCGGGGCTCTTCCAGACATGCGAAGACCGGCCCGAGGGCCGGTCTTGCACCTACTGACGTCCGCCTCAGCGGCTATCAGTAAAGGTAGATCAGAGATTCTTGTGCGCTGCGCCGGCGACCTTGTCGGCCGTATCCTTGACCGCTTCCTTGGCCTTGCCGAGCGCCTGCTGACCGTGGCCCTTGGCCTCCTGCACCGCGCCTTCGCCCTGCAGCTTTTCCGAACCGGTGGCTTCACCGACGCCCTGCTTGGCCTTGCCGGCGAGCTCGTTGGCCTGACCCTTGATCTTGTCCATTGTGCTACCCATCGAATTTCTCCTTCACCTTGTGAGTTTCGTGGGGTCAACGGACAGAACCCTCGGACGTTCCCTGGGGATGTCGGTTGTAGTGCGGCTAAATGCGCTTTTTGACCGATTTAATAGCTACTTTGTTACCGTTAGTAAGTCGACTTCGCGGATTATTAACCGATGCGGCCTTTGAGCCGGAGGTTCGGTGATCGAGTTAACGGTCGTGAAGCACGCCCGCCCCATGGTCGAACCAATCATCTGGCCGGTGGACGACGCATCGATCGTCGCGCTGGCGCGGTCGTGCGGAAGGAAGACATGTTTCTTTCGGACGGCTACACTGTTCCTTGTGAGGCCGCGCATGGGGCAGTGACGATTCTGATCTGAGGACGGCCGAGAGAGCTTTCGAGATGTCCGGCCTGTGGCAATCAATGACGACGGCCTGGGCATCCCGAACCGATCGGGCGGCGTTGCTCGACTTCTGGCTCGGCGGGCGTGGTGGCGGCACCCTGGTTCGGCAGACCGACGTCGACGAGCACGAGATGCGGCAGATCCGAGCCGCGCAGATCGACAGCGTCACCCGACTGACCCCCGTGACGATGACCATCAACGTCGCCAATGCGGCGTTGATCCTGTTCACTTTCTGGGACGGCAGCGCGCGGCCGCAATTGCTGGTTTGGATGGGGCTGATCGTCTTCGCGGCCGCATCGGCCGTGAAGTCCTGGCTGGACAACAGGCGCGAACCTCGATTCGAAGCATCCGAGAATGCGATCCGGCGGATGACGCTGCACGCCCTGATCCTCGGATCGATCTGGGGCGTGATGCCGGTGCTGGTGTTCGCCACCGCGAAACCCAGCGATCAGTTGATCGTCGCCTGCGTCGCGGCCGGCATGATCTCGGGCGGCGCGTTCACGCTGTCGACGGTGCCGCGCGCCGGCCTCGCTTACACCTGGGCGCTGGCGGCCGGCTCGGCGCTGTCGCTGGCGATGAGCGAAGGCACCGCCTATCGCATCACCGCGGCGTTTCTGTTGCTGTACGCGGTGTTCATGTCGCGCAGCCTGATCTCGCACGGCGAGATGTTCTTCGAGAATCTGCGTGCGAAGTTCGAGCTCGAACGACAGACTGAGATCATCTCGCTGCTGCTGAAGGATTTCCAGGCCAACGCCAGCGACTGGCTGTGGCAGACTGACGCCGAAGGCCGGCTGGTGCATGTGCCGGAGAGGTTCGTCGAAGTCGCCAAATTGCCCGCCACGCTGCTGGCCGGCACGCCGCTGTCGGACGTGATCGGAATGCTGTGCCCGGAGGATGGGCGCTGCGCGATGAGCGTGGCGGCGAAGATGGCGCAGCGGGAGGCGATGAACGATTTTGTCGTGCATGTTGTGATCAGCGGCTCGCCGCGGCTGTGGTCGCTCACCGCCAAGCCGATGGTCGATGCGGCCGGCGAGTTCGCCGGCTATCGCGGCGTAGGCCGTGACGTCACCGAGCGCTGGCGCGCCGAGCAGGCCGAGGCCGAGAACCGCGCCAAGTCCAGCTTCCTGGCGATGATGAGCCACGAGATCCGCACCCCGATGAACGGCGTGCTCGGTCTCGCCAACTCGCTGCTGGAGACCAAGCTCGATCCCGAACAGCATCAGGCCGTCACCACGATCCGCGATTCCGGCGACGATCTGCTGCGCATCCTCAACGACGTGCTCGATCTGTCCAAGCTCGAAGCCGGCCGGCTGGAATTCGAGCAGGCCGATTTCTCGCCGGCGACGCTGGTCGAATCGGTGCGCGCGATCATCGAGCCGGAGGTCAGGGGCAAGGGCGTCGAACTGAAGATCGACATCGACCCGCGGTTGCCGCCGTCGCTCAACGGCGACGCGGCACGGATCCGCCAGGTGTTGCTCAACCTCGCTTCCAACGCCGTGAAGTTCACCGAGCGCGGCTCGATCGCGATCGTGCTGACCTGCGTCAAGCGCAACGACAGCCACGCCACCGTCGAGTGGCAGGTCACCGATACCGGCATCGGCATTTCGCCCGACCGTGTCGGCAGCCTGTTCACCGATTTCGCCCAGGCCGACGTCTCGATCAATCGGCGATTCGGCGGCACCGGACTCGGCCTGGCGATCAGCCGGCGGATCGTCGAGCAGATGGGCGGCGACATCGCGGTGACCTCGCGCGAGGGCGAAGGCTCGACCTTCCGCTTCAGCCTCGATCTGCCGTGGAGCAACGCCTGGGTCGCCGATCATCGCCTCGACCGGCTCGGGAGCGACGATCTGCGCACCCGGATCGCGCTGCTCGGCCGGCCGCTGCGCGTGCTGATCGCCGAGGACGACACCACCAACCAGATGGTGGTGATGAAGATGCTGGCGGAGTTCGCCGCAGAGATCACCATCGTCTCCGACGGCGGCGACGCGGTCCGGGCTGCCGCCGAGGGCGAGTTCGATGTCGTGCTGATGGATGTGCGGATGCCCAATATCGACGGGCTGGCCGCCACGCGCGCGATCCGGGGCAAGGGCGGAGTGCTCGCCAAGCTGCCGATCATCGCGCTCACCGCCAATGCGTTCCCGGACGACGTCAAAGTGTGCCGCGAGGCCGGGATGAACGACTTCCTGGCCAAGCCGCTGCGCAAGCCGGCGCTGGTCGCCGCTGTGCTGCGGGCGCTGCGCGGCGCGCCGGTGCCGGCCGCGGCGCCGGTGGCGCTTTCGCAGAACGATCTCGATACGCTGGCCGAACTCACCGAGGAGATCGGCCGTGATCAGGTCGCCGAGATGGTGTCGCTGTTCTTCGCCGAGACCGAGCGCCGGATCGCGCTGTTCCGGCGCGGCGTCGATCTGGTCGGCCGCAAGGCGATCGAGGTCGAAGCGCATTCGCTGAAGGGCGGTGCGCGCACGCTCGGGTTCCACGCGATTGCCGAGATCGCATACGCCGTGGAGCGGGATGCGCAGTCGGTCTCCGCCGAGTCGCTCGATCTGCTGGCGGGCCAATTGTCCAACGAACTCGTCGAGCTGCGCCGACATTACGAAGGCGCCTTCAAGCTGGCGAGCTGAAGCTGCACCATTCGTCATTCTCAAATTCGGCGGCATCTGTGGGCAGGCGGCGGATCGATGCGTCCTGCTGCGGTGCAGATGTTTTGTTGCTGGCGATGGCGCGGTCGGTGGCCGCAACCCTGAGCGCTGGCTCCGGAGTGGCGATCGATCCCGCGGAGGCGCCCGGCAGCTCACGAATTCCTGATCTATGACGATTATTGACATTCGTCATTAATCAATCGACAGTCGCCTTCGGCTTAGAGGGAGGCTGTCGATGCGGGCGATTTCACATTTTGACGGGTTTTTCAGGCTGTTAGCAGGCGCGCTGCTGGCCGTTGCGATGATCGGCCTCGCCGGCTGCGATGGGAAAGACGCCAAGCAGGAGCTGCCGAAGCGTCCTGTTCTCGTGACCGCAATCCACTATGCGCCGCAGGCGCCCGAGCGCAGTTTCGTCGGCACGATCAAGCCGCGCACCGAAACCGAGCTTGGCTTCCGGGTCGGCGGCAAGGTCGCCAAGCGCCTGGTCGAAGTCGGCCAGCGGGTCGAGGCCGGCCAGACGCTGGCGGTGCTCGACCAGACCGATCTCAAGCTGCAGGCCGAGCAGGCCGAGGCCGAGCACGGCGCCGCCAAGGGTGTGCTGGCGCAGGCGATCGCCTCCGAGCATCGCGCCAGCGACCTGCGGGCCAAGGGCTGGGCGACCGACGCGCAGATGGATCAGGCCCGCGCCGCCGCGGACGAGGCCCGTTCCCGCTTCGCCCGCGCCGAGCGATCGGTCGAACTGACGCGCAATGCGTTGTCCTATGCCACGCTGGAGGCCGACGGCGCCGGCGTCGTCGCGGCGAGCCTGGTCGAACCTGGGCAGGTCGTCGCAGCCGGTCAGGCGGCATTCCGCCTCGCTCGGATCGGCGAGAAGGAGGCGGTGGTGGCGATCCCCGAGACGCTGATCACGCGCGCCACCAAGGGGCTGGCCGATGTCACGCTGTGGTCGGAGCCGGGCCGGCACTACGCCGCCAAGCTCCGCGAGGTGGCGCCGCTCGCCGATCCTGCGACCCGCACCTTCCTCGCCAAATTCTCGCTCCCTGACGCCGATGACCGCGTCGCGCTCGGCATGACCGCAACTCTGACCCTGACCGATCCGGACAAGGTCCGTGTCGCGCGGGTGCCGCTGTCGGCGCTGTTCAACCAGGGCGGCCAGTCATCGCTGTACGTCGTCGATACGGCTGGCGAGGTGAAGCTGAAGCCGGTCGCGGTGATGGCCTATGAGAGCGAAGACGTGCTGATCGCCGACGGCGTCGCCGAAGGCGAGCAGGTCGTCACGCTCGGTGTGCAGAAACTCGATCCCGCCGAAAAGGTGCGAGTGGTGTCGGCTCTGACGTTCTGATCTGCGCTGGGGAGTGCGGCGATGCGTTTCAATCTGTCGGCCTGGGCGGTCCGACATCCGGCGCTGATCCTGTTTCTGATCTGCGCGCTCGGTTTCACCGGGATCTATTCGTATCAGCGGCTCGGCCGCGGCGAGGATCCGTCGTTCACCGTCAAGGTTGCGGTAGTGTCGGCAATCTGGCCCGGAGCCACCGCCAAGGAGATGCAGGAACAGGTCGCCGACCCGATCGAGAAGAAGCTGCAGGAACTGCCGTATTTCGAGAAGGTGCAGACCTATTCGAAGGCGTCGTTCACCGCGATGCAGCTGACGTTCCGCGATTCGACGCCTCCGTCCGAAGTGCCGCACCTGTTCTATCTGCTGCGCAAGAAGCTGTGGGACGTCGCGCCGCAACTGCCGAGCAATCTGATCGGCCCGTCGATCAACGACGAGTACGGCGACGTCGACTCGATCCTCTACATGATGACCGGCGACGGCGCGAGCTACGCGCAGCTCAAGAAGGCCGCCGAAGGCCTTCGCCAGCGGCTGCTCAAAGTCGCGGGCGTTACCAAGGTGAACATCTACGGCACGCAGGACGAGAAGATCTATGTCGAGTTCTCGCATGCCAAGCTGGCGACGCTCGGGCTGACGCCGCAGGCGATCTTCGACTCGCTCGCCAAGCAGAACGCGGTGGTGCCGGCCGGTACGGTCGAGACCTCGTCGCAGCGCGTGCCGCTGCGTGTCACCGGGGCGCTCGACGGTGCGCAGGCGGTGGCGGAAACCCCGGTCGAAAGCGGCGGCCGGGTGTTTCGGCTCGGCGATGTCGCCGACATCCACCACGGCTATGTCGACCCGACCGATTATCAGGTGCGTCAGAAGGGCAAGCCGGCGATCGGCATCGGCGTCGTCACCGCCAAGGGCGCCAATATCCTGCAGCTCGGCGAGCAGGTCGGTGCGGCGACCACATCGTTCATGGCCGACGTGCCGCAGGGCATCGACATTGAACAGATCGCCGATCAGCCCGAAGTGGTGAAGCACGCGGTCGGCGAGTTCATGCGCTCGTTCGTCGAGGCGCTGGTGATCGTGCTGTTCGTGTCGTTCCTGGCGCTCGGCTGGCGCACCGGCATCGTGGTGGCGCTGTCGGTGCCGCTGGTGCTGGCCATCGTGTTCATCGTCATGAACGCGATGTCGATCGATCTGCACCGGATCACGCTCGGTGCGCTCATCATCGCGCTCGGTCTTCTGGTCGACGACGCCATCATCGCGGTGGAGATGATGGTGGTGAAGATGGAGCAGGGCTGGGACCGCGCCAAGGCGGCGTCGTTCGCCTGGGAGTCGACGGCGTTTCCGATGCTCACCGGCACGCTGGTGACCGCCGCCGGTTTTCTGCCGATCGGCTTTGCGAATTCGGGCGTCGGCGAATATGCCGGCGGCATCTTCTGGATCGTGGCGATCGCGCTGATCGCCTCATGGTTCGTGGCGGTGATCTTCACGCCCTATATCGGCGTTAAGCTGCTGCCGGACTTCGCCGGCAAGAAGGGCCATAATCCGGACGAGGTGTATCACAGCCGGATCTATCGGGCGCTGCGCGCCGCGGTCGGCTGGTGCGTGCGCTGGCGCGGCACAGTGGTGATGGCGACGGTTGCGATCTTCGTTGCGGCGGTGGTCGGCTTCGGCCACGTTCAGCAGCAGTTCTTCCCGCTCTCGGAACGGCCCGAACTCTTCCTGCAACTGCGTCTGCCCGAAGGCACCGCCTTCGACGTCACCATGAAGTCGGTGAAGGAAGCCGAGACGCTGCTCAAGGACGACGGAGACATTGCGACCTACACGGCTTACGTCGGCAAGGGCTCGCCGCGGTTCTGGCTCGGTCTCAACCCGCAGCTTCCGACCGAGTCCTTCGCCGAGATCGTGATCGTCGCCAAGGATGTCGCGGCGCGGGAGCGGATCAAGACGCGGATCGAGCAGGCGGCGCATGGCGGCCGGCTCGCGGCGGCGCGGGTGCGTGTCGACCGCTTCAACTTCGGCCCGCCGGTCGGCTTCCCGGTGCAGTTCCGGGTGATCGGGCCGGACACCGCCAAGGTCCGCGAGATCGCCTATCAGGTCCGGGATGTCGTGAAGACGAATCCGAACGTGGTCGATCCGCATCTCGACTGGAATGAGCAATCGCCGTACCTGAAGCTGGTGGTCGATCAGTCGCGGGCCCGCGCGCTCGGACTGACGCCGCAGGATGTGTCGCAGGCGCTGGCGATGCTGATCTCCGGCGCTCAGGTCACCACGGTACGTGACGGCGTCGAGAAGATCGGCGTGGTCGCACGCGCGGTGCCGAACGAGCGGCTCGATCTTGCCAAGATCGGCGAACTCACCATCACGGCCCGAAACGGCACGGCCGTGCCGCTGTCACAGGTCGCCAAGGTCGAATACGCGCACGAGGAGCCGATCCTGTGGCGGCGCAATCGCGACATGGCGATCACGGTGCGCGCCGATGTCGTCGACGGCGTTCAGGCGCCGGACGTCACCAACGCGATCTGGCCGCAGCTCGAGTCCATCCGCGCCAATCTGCAGCCGGCCTATCGCATCGAGACCGGCGGCGCGATCGAGGAGTCGGCCAAGGGCAATGCGTCGATCTTCATCCTGTTCCCGGTGATGGTGATCGTCATGCTGGCGCTGCTGATGATCCAGTTGCAGAGCTTTTCGCGGCTGCTCCTGGTGTTCCTCACTGCGCCGCTCGGCATCGTTGGCGCCTCGTTCGGCCTCAACGTCGCGTCGGCACCGTTCGGCTTCGTCGCGCTGCTCGGGCTGATCGCGCTCGCCGGCATGATCATGCGGAACGCGGTGATCCTGGTCGACCAGATCGAAAGCGACGTCGCGCACGGCTCGACACGGCGCGAGGCGATCGTCGAGGCAACGGTGCGGCGGGCCCGGCCGGTGGTGTTGACGGCGCTGGCGGCGATCCTGGCGATGATCCCGCTGTCGCGCTCGGCGTTCTGGGGACCGATGGCGATCACCATCATGGGTGGCCTGTTCGTCGCCACATTCCTGACGCTGTTCTATCTGCCGGGCCTGTACGCCCTGTGGTTCCGAAACAGTCTTGATGAACGCGGCACTGGCGATGCCGATCTTGCGCCGCAGCATGGCGCCGATCGCCAGCGGAGCTTTCCGCTTGCCGCTGCAGCGGAATAATTGAATATCTGTGCGTGATGACTCTCGTGACTGAAAACACCGAAGCCGACATGCGCCGCCGTATCCTGGTGGTGGCCGAGCGGCTGTTCCGCGAAATCGGCTATCAGAAGACCACGGTGGCCGATATCGCCAAGCTGCTGCAGATGAGCCCGGCTAATGTCTATCGCTTCTTCGATTCGAAGAAGGCGATCCACAAGGGCGTGGCGCGGCACCTGATGGGCGAGGTCGAGCAGGCCGCCGAGGCGATCGCGCGGTCACCCGGCTCGGCCCAGCAGCGGCTGTGCGATCTGCTCACGACCGTGCACCGGATGAATTGCGAGCGCTACATCGGCGATGCCAAGCTGCACGAAATGGTGGCGATCGCGATGGAGGAGAACTGGGACGTCTGCATCGCCCATATGGAGCTGGTCACCGGCACCATCGGCGAGGTGATCGCCCAGGGCGTGGCGGCCGGCGAATTCGACGTCGCGGATGTGCCGCAGGCGGCGAGCTGCACCTGCGCCGCCATGGTCAGGTTCTTTCACCCACAGATGATCGCGCAGAGCTTCGCCAAGGATCGCCCGACCCTGGACCAGATGATCGATTTTGTGCTGACTGCGCTCGGCGCCGGTCGGCGCGTCGAGACGACATAACCACAGGGACACCCGCGTGACCGATCTTCATTCCTATCAGCCGGCCAAGGGCCATGGCCTGAAGCACGATCCGTTCAACGCCATCATCGCGCCGCGACCGATCGGCTGGATTTCGTCCTGCGATGCCGAGGGGCGGGTCAATCTCGCGCCCTACAGCTTCTTCAACGCGTTCAACTACACCCCGCCGCTGATCGGCTTCTCCTCGACCACCTGGAAGGACACCGTCGCCAACATCCAGCGCACCGGCGAGTTCGTCTGGAATCTCGTTACCATGGACCTGGCGCATGCGATGAACGCGACCTCGGCGACCGTCCCCCACGAGGTCGATGAATTCGCGCTCGGCAATCTCACCAAGCTCGACAGCGATCTGGTCAAGCCGCCGCGCGTTGCCGAGAGCCCGGTGTCGTTCGAATGCAAGCTGTCCGAGATCGTCCGGCTCAAGGGTGCCGACGGCGTCGAAGTCGACGCCTGGCTGACGATCGGCGAAGTGGTGATGGTGCACATCGACAAGCGCTTGATCGAGGACGGCGTCTATCAGACCGCGGCGGCGCGACCGATCGTGCGGGCCGGCCGGCGCGGCGACTATTTCGAAATCCGCCCCGACGCGATGTTCGAGATGCCGCGTCCGGCCTGAACGGCTTTCCGAACTCCAGCAAAGGACTTCGCTTACGTCATGCCCGGGCTTGTCCCGGCTATCCACGCCTATTCTGCATTTCTGTCAGCAAGACGTGGATGCCCGGGGCGAGCCCGGGCATGACCCGCGGAGGGGTCGTGTGCTGCATCGAAGCTGCAGCTAACGGACCGCAGCCGTCTCCCGCCGCGCGTTGACCTGACGCGCGAACAGCCGCACCATGGCGCATCAACGTTGCAAGGTGCGTGCGTGACGGCTCTGACCCATCGCCAGTCTGAAATCCTCAATATCGCCCGTGCCTCGGGCCGGGTGATGGTCGAGGATCTGGTGCGGCGCTTCGAAGTGTCGGCGCAGACCATCCGCAAGGATCTCAACGATCTGTGCGACCAGCGCTCGCTGACGCGGATCCACGGCGGTGCGATCATCGCTTCGGGCGTCGCCAATCTCGCCTACGAAGCGCGCCGCTTCGTGGCCGCCGAAGAAAAGAAGGCGATCGGCGCCGCCGCTGCGGCGCGAATTCCCAACGGCTGCTCGCTGTTCATCAACATCGGCACCACCACCGAAGAGGTCGCCAGCGCGCTCAGTGCGCACCAGGACCTGCTGGTGATCACCAACAACCTCAACGTCGCGATGCTGCTGTATCGGCATCCGCGGATCGAGGTGATCGTCGCCGGCGGCACCGTGCGGCGGGCCGATGGTGCGGTGATCGGCTCCACCGCCACCAGCCTGATCGGCCAGTTCAAGGTCGATTACGCCATCATCGGCGCCTCGGCGATCGACGAGGAAGGCGCGCTGCTCGACTTCGACTATCGCGAGGTGCAGGCCTCGCAGGCGATCATCGCCAACGCCCGCAGCGTGATGCTGGTGGCGGATTCCACCAAGCTGGAGCGTAACGCGCCGGTGCGGATCGCCGATCTCAGCCAGATCCAGACCTTCGTCACCGACCGGGCGTTGCCGCCCTCGCTGCAGACCATCTGCGATGCGAATGGCATCGAGGTCATCGAAGCCGGTCCTGCGAAACCGGATCTCGACGAATCCGCGGCTTAAACCGCCCGTCCACATTCAAGTTCTGCCTGTCTCCCAGCAACCGGGTGCAATTCCGCGTCGGGAAACGCGATGCTTTTGCAGATCGCAGTTGCTTTCGTTTTGGTTTGTGCTTTATTCGCTTTCCAGCACAAAGCGACAGAAGCGAAAGTGCATTGCAGCAAAATGCTGCGGTGCGGTGAGGAGCGTCGGTGGGGATGGTTTACGACCTCGCGATCATTGGGGGCGGGATCAACGGCTGCGGCATCGCGCGCGATGCAGCGGGCCGGGGCAATTCCGTGTTCCTGTGCGAGATGAACGACCTCGCCAGCGGCACCTCGTCGTGGTCGACCAAGCTGATCCATGGCGGGCTGCGCTATCTCGAATATTTCGAGTTTCGCCTGGTGCGCGAAGCGCTGATCGAGCGCGAGCGGCTGTGGCAGATCGCGCCGCATATCATCGGGCCGCTGCGTTTCGTGCTGCCGCATCACGACGGGCTGCGGCCCGCCTGGCGGCTGCGGCTCGGGCTGTTTCTGTACGACTATCTCGGCGGCCGGAAGCTGCTGCCGCCAACCCGCTCGGTCGATCTGGCACATGACGAGGTCGGCAAGCCGCTGATCCCCGGCCGCTACACCAAAGGCTTCGAGTATTCCGATTGCTTCGTCGACGACGCCCGGCTGGTGGTGCTCACCGCGCGCGATGCCGCCGAGCGCGGCGCCGAGATCCGCACCCGGACCCGCGCCGTGCAGGTCAGCCAGCAGGGCGGTATTTGGCAGGTGACGCTGGAGCACGAGGGCGGCGGCGCGCGTACCACCATCCAGGCCCGCGCGCTGGTCAATGCCGCCGGCCCATGGGTCGAGGGCGTGCTCGGCTCCGGCGCCGGGGTCGATGCGCGCTACAAGGTGCGGCTGGTGCAGGGCTCGCACATCGTCACCCGCAAGCTCTACGACCACGACCGGGCCTACATCTTCCAGAATGCCGACGGCCGTATCGTGTTCGCAATTCCCTATCAGGGCGAATTCACCCTGATCGGCACCACCGACCGCGACTATCACGGCGATCCATCGCAGGTGAAGGCGACGCCGGAAGAGATCGACTATCTGTGCAAGGCTGTCAGTGGCTATTTCGCCAAGCCGGTGACGCCGGCCGATGTGGTGTGGACGTTCTCCGGGGTGCGGCCGCTGTATGACGACGGCGCCAGCGAAGCCAAGGCCGCGACCCGCGACTACGTGTTCGAACTCGACACGCCCGGCGGCGCGCCGCTGCTGTCGATCTACGGCGGCAAGATCACCACCTATCGCCGGCTTGCCGAAGAGGCGCTGGAGAAGCTGTCGCCGTATTTGAAGGGCGGTGCCGCCGAGCAAGGCTGGACTGCGCATCAACCGCTGCCGGGCGGTGATTTTTCGATCGACGGCGCGCCGGAACTGATCGCCGGCCTGCTGCGGGACTACCCGTTCCTGGCATCCGCGCACGCCTCCCGCCTGGTACACGCCTACGGCACCAGGGCGCGTGAGATACTCGGGGCGGCCAAATCGGCCGCCGATCTCGGCCGTGACTTCGGTGCCACATTGACGGAGGCCGAGGTCCGCTATCTGATGAGCCACGAGTGGGCCTGCAGCGCCGACGACATCGTCTGGCGGCGATCCAAGCTCGGGTTGCGGCTGACACCGGCTGCTGTCGCCGCGCTCGACGAGTGGGTCATCGTCCATCGCGCCGCCCAGAAGCCCCAGCAACAGGCGGGAGCATCGGCATGAGCGTCAGCCTGGAGAATGTCACCCGGGTGCTGGATGGGGTGCCGGCGATCCGTGACGTGTCGCTGACGCTGGAGCGCGGCACGCTCAGCGTGCTGCTCGGACCGACACTGTCGGGCAAGACTTCGATCATGCGGCTGCTCGCCGGCCTCGACAAGCCGACCACCGGGCGCGTGCTGGTCGACGGCAAGGACGTCACCGGTGCCGATGTGCGGACCCGCTCGGTCGCCATGGTGTATCAGCAGTTCATCAACTACCCGTCGCTGACGGTGTACGAGAACATCGCCTCGCCGCTGCGGGTGCAGCGCAAGTCGCGCGCCGAAATCGAGCAGCGGGTTCAGGAGGCGGCCAAGCTCTTGAAGCTCGAGCCGTATTTGCAGCGCACCCCGCTGCAGCTTTCCGGCGGCCAGCAGCAGCGCACCGCGATCGCCCGCGCGCTGGTCAAGGGTGCCGATCTGGTGCTGCTCGACGAGCCGCTCGCCAATCTCGATTACAAACTGCGCGAAGAACTGCGCACCGAACTACCGAAGATCTTCGAGGCCTCCGGCGCGATCTTCGTCTATGCCACCACCGAGCCTTCCGAAGCGCTGCTGCTCGGCGGCCGCACCATCTGCATGTGGGAAGGCCAGGCGCTGCAGGTCGGGCCGACCCCGCAGGTGTATCGCAAGCCCGACACGATGCGGGTGGCGCAGGTGTTCTCCGATCCGCCGCTCAACATCGTCGGCGCCGAGAAGAAGGCCGGCACCGTGCATTACTCCGGCGGCGTCACCGCGCCCGCGACCGGCGTGTTCACGGGGCTGTCCGATGGCGCTTACCGGGTCGGTTTCCGCGCTCATCAGATCGCGGTGAAAGGCGTCGATCCGGATCGCCACGCGTTCCGGGCCACCGTCGCGGTGACCGAGATCACCGGCTCTGAGAGCTTCGTGCATCTGAAGCGCGGCGACGACTATTGGGTCGCGGTGCTGCACGGCATCCACGAGTACGAGCCGGGCCAGACCCTCGACGCCATCCTCGACCCCGCCAATCTGTTCGTGTTCGACGCGGCTGATCGCCTCGTCGCCGCGCCGAAGCCGATCTGAGGGGACAGCCCGATGGCGCGCATCGATCTCGTCGATCTTGCTCACTCCTATCTGGTCGGTGACGACCTGCCGCCGGCCGCCTATGCGCTGAAGCCGGTGTCGATGACCTGGCGGCAGGGCGGCGCCTATGCGCTGCTCGGCCCGTCCGGCTGCGGCAAGACCACGCTGCTCAACATCATCTCGGGGATCGTCACGCCGTCGCGCGGCAAGATCCTGTTCGACGGCCAGGACGTCACCGAGCTGTCCACCCGCGAGCGCAACATCGCGCAGGTGTTCCAGTTTCCGGTGATCTACGACACCATGACGGTGCGCGAGAATCTGGCGTTTCCGCTGAAAAATCGCGGCGTGCCGAAGGCGGACATCGCCAAGCGCGTCGCCGAGATCGCCGATCTTCTGGACCTGACGCCGAACCTGAACCGCAAGGCGACGCGGCTGACCGCCGACGCCAAGCAGAAGATCTCGCTCGGCCGGGGGCTCGTCCGCAACGACGTCGCCGCGATCCTGTTCGACGAGCCGCTGACGGTGATCGATCCGCATCTGAAGTGGGAGCTGCGCTCCAAGCTCAAGGCGCTGCATCGCGCGCTCGACCTGACGATGATCTACGTCACTCACGACCAGACCGAAGCGCTGACCTTCGCCGACACCGTGGTGGTGATGCACGACGGCCGCGTGGTGCAGAGCGGTACGCCGGAAGAACTGTTCGAGCGTCCCGCCCACACCTTCGTCGGCTATTTCATCGGCTCGCCCGGCATGAACATTGTGCCGGCCGAGGTGAAGGGCCGCGAGGCGCTGGTCGCCGGCCACCGCGTGCCGCTCGCCCGCAGCTACGACAAGCTCCCCGCCGGCAAGATCGAGATCGGGGTCCGTCCGGAATTCGTCCACGTCGCTGCGAGCGCCCCTGGCCTGATGACCGGCCGCATCGAGCGGATCGACGATCTCGGCCGCATTCGCTTTGCCTCGGTGCGGGTCGGTGACGTCAAATTCGCCGCGCGTGTGCCGGATGGCTTCTCGCCGAGCGGGGACGAAGCCGCGCTGCGGTTCGAGCCGTCGCGCATCCACGTTTATGCCGACAGCGAAATCGTCGAAGGCAGCTCACTGGAGCAAGTCGCCTGATGGACAAGGTCGTCAACCAGAAAGCCTGGTTCCTGGTGCTGCCGGTGTTCGCCATCGTGGCGTTCTCGGCGATCCTGCCGCTGATGACGGTGGTGAACTATTCGGTGCAGGACACTTTCGGCAACAACCAGTTCTTCTGGAACGGGGTCGGCTGGTTCAAGGAGCTGCTCGATCCGTCGTCCGATCTCGGCGGCCGGTTCTTCGCCTCGCTGTGGCGCAATCTGGCGTTCTCGGCGATCATCCTGGCGATCGAGGTGCCGCTCGGCATCGTGGTGGCGCTGGCGATGCCGCGCCACGGTTGGTCGGTGGCATTCTGTCTGGTGACCATGGCGTTGCCGCTGCTGATTCCGTGGAACGTGGTCGGCACCATCTGGCAGATCTTCGGCCGTCCCGACATCGGCCTGCTCGGCTACACGCTGAACAGCCTTGGCATCGATTACAATTACGTCTCCAACGAGTTCGACGCCTGGGCCACGGTGGTGGTGATGGACGTCTGGCACTGGACCAGTCTGGTGGCGCTGCTCTGCTACGCCGGGCTGAAATCGATCCCGGATGCGTATTATCAGGCGGCGCAGATCGACGGCGCCTCGCGCTGGGCGGTGTTCAAGGCGATCCAATTGCCGAAGATGCACCGGGTGCTGCTGATCGCCGTGCTGCTGCGCTTCATGGACAGCTTCATGATCTACACCGAGCCGTTCGTCGTCACCGGCGGCGGGCCGGGCAATTCGACCACCTTCATCTCGATCGAGCTGGTCAAGATCGCGCTCGGCCAGTTCGACCTCGGCAAGGCCGCGGCGCTGTCGATCGTCTACAACCTGATCATCATCATCGTCTGCTGGGTGTTCTACACCGTGATGACCAATGCCGGCACCGAGCGACGGCCGGCCGAAGGGAGCGTGTGATGCATTCGATCCCCGGCCGCCGCATCGTCATGGCGCTGTATCTGCTGTTTTTGATGTTGCCGATCTACTGGCTCGTCAACATGAGCTTCAAGACCAACGGCGAGATCGTCTCGACCATGACGCTGTGGCCACACCAGCCGACGCTGGAGAACTACCGGACGATCTTCACCGATCCGAGCTGGTATTCGGGCTACATCAACTCGCTGCAATACGTCGTCATCAACACCGTGCTGTCGATCTCTTTCGCGCTGCCGGCCGCTTATGCGTTCTCGCGCTATCGCTTCCTCGGCGACAAGCACCTGTTCTTCTGGCTGCTGTCGAACCGGATGGCGCCCGCCGCGGTCTATGCGCTGCCGTTCTTCAATCTGTATTCGGCGCTCAACCTGTTCGATACGCCGTGGGCGGTGGCGCTGGCGCATTGTCTGTTCAACGTGCCGCTTGCGGTGTGGATCCTCGAGGGATTCGTCTCCGGCGTGCCGAAGGAGATCGACGAGACCGCGTTCCTCGACGGCTACTCGTTCCCGCGGTTCTTCGTGAAGATCCTGATGCCGCTGATCGCCTCGGGCATCGGCGTTGCGGCGTTCTTCTGCTTCATGTTCTCCTGGGTCGAGCTGCTGCTGGCCCGCACCCTGACGTCGGTCAACGCCAAGCCGATTTCGGCGGTGATGACACGAACTGTGTCGGCCGCCGGGATGGATTGGGGGCTGCTCGCCGCCGCCGGCGTGCTCACCATCATCCCCGGTGCCTTGGTGATCTGGTTCGTCCGCAACTACATCGCGCGCGGCTTCGCGCTCGGCCGGGTCTAGGAGGCGACGATGGACTCCTTCGCCTGGATGGCGTGGACCTGGCCGACCGCGATCTTCTTCATCGCGCTCGCCGGCACGCTCGCGATCATGACCTGGCTGGCGGTGGTCGATCCCGAGGTCGAGCGCGTCGGAATCCTGCGGATCCCGACGACGCGCGGCGACCGGCTGTTCATTTCGCTGATCCTGGCCGCGGTGATCCATCTGGTCTGGATCGCGGTGGTCGGGAGTGATCCGATCGCCACGTTGCCGATCGGAGAGGGAGTCGAAGTGTCGAGCCTCTGGCTCGCCACGGGGCTGTCGCTGGTTTCTGCCGCTGCGATCTTCCGCACCGTCTGACCCCGGCGAACGAGGACCAGATCCGGGATCAACCCGGGCCTGAATGATGTGGTGCAACGGAGGAAACCAACGATGATCGGACGAAATCCCCACCCGAGCAGAAGGCGCCTGATGGCGATGGCGAGCGTTGCCGCGCTCGTCGCGGCGTCGGTGACGCTGGCGGCGCCAGCGCGTGCCGCGGACGATGCGGTCCTGAAGAAGTGGATCGACGAGGAATTCCAGCCTTCGACGCTGTCGAAGGAAGAACAGCTCAAGGAGCTGCAGTGGTTCGCCAAGGCGGCCGAGCCGTTCAAGGGCATGGAGATCAACGTCGTCTCCGAAACCCTGACGACGCACGAATACGAAGCCAAGACGCTGGCCAAGGCGTTCAGCGAGATCACCGGCATCAAGCTGAAGCACGACCTGATCCAGGAGGGCGACGTCGTCGAAAAGCTGCAGACCCAGATGCAGTCCGGCAAGAACGTCTATGACGGCTGGATCAACGACTCGGACCTGATCGGCACCCACTTCCGCTACAATCAGACGGTGGCGTTGTCCGACTACATGAAGGGCGAGGGCAAGGACGTCACCGATCCGATGCTCGACGTCGACGACTTCATCGGCACGTCGTTCACCACTGCGCCCGACAAGAAGATGTACCAGTTGCCGGACCAGCAGTTCGCCAACCTGTACTGGTTCCGCTACGACTGGTTCACCAACCCGGACTACAAGGCCAAGTTCAAGGCGAAGTACGGCTACGAGCTGGGCGTGCCGGTGAACTGGTCGGCCTATGAGGATATCGCCGACTTCTTCACCAACGACATCAAGGAAATCAACGGCGTCAAAGTCTATGGCCACATGGACTACGGCAAGAAGGACCCCTCGCTCGGCTGGCGCTTCACCGACGCCTGGCTGTCGATGGCCGGCAGCGGCGATCGCGGCCTGCCGAACGGCCTGCCGGTCGACGAATGGGGCATCCGCATGGAAGGCTGCCGTCCGGTCGGCTCGTCGATCGAGCGCGGCGGCGACACCAACGGCCCCGCGGCGGTCTATTCGATCGTCAAATATCTCGACTGGATGAAGAAGTACGCGCCGCCGCAGGCGCAGGGCATGACCTTCTCGGAGTCGGGCCCGGTGCCGGCGCAGGGCAACGTCGCCCAGCAGATCTTCTGGTATACCGCCTTCACCGCCGACATGGTGAAGCCCGGCCTGCCGGTGATGAATGCCGACGGCACGCCGAAGTGGCGGATGGCTCCTTCGCCGCACGGCGCGTACTGGAAGGAAGGCATGAAGCTCGGCTATCAGGACGTCGGCTCGGCGACGCTGTTGAAGTCGACCCCGCCGGACCGCCGCAAGGCCGCCTGGCTGTATCTGCAGTTCATCACTTCCAAGACGGTCAGCCTGAAGAAGAGCCATGTCGGTCTCACCTTCATCCGCGAGAGCGACATCTGGGACAAGTCGTTCACCGAACGTGCGCCGAAGCTCGGCGGCCTGATCGAGTTCTATCGCTCGCCGGCCCGCGTGCAGTGGTCGCCGACCGGCAACAACATCCCGGACTATCCGAAGCTGGCGCAACTGTGGTGGCAGAACATTGGCGACGCCGCGTCGGGCTCCAAGACGCCGCAGCAGGCGATGGACTCGCTCGCTGCTGCGCAGGACTCGGTGCTGGAGCGGCTCGAACGCTCGAAGGTGCAGGGCGACTGCGGTCCGAAGCTGAACAAGAAGGAGACCGCGGAGTACTGGTACGCCCGCGCCGCGAAGGACGGCAATCTCGCGCCGCAGCGCAAGCTGGCGAACGAGAAGCCGAAGGGTGAAACCGTCGACTACGACACCCTGATCAAGTCGTGGCCGGCGACCCCGCCGAAGCGCGCGGAAGCGAAGTAAGCTTCGCCGAACAAGCAACAAGAACGCGAAAGGCCGGGAGCGATCCCGGCCTTTTTTATTGCGTCCGTGGACTGTCGCCTTCGTCATTCCGGGGCGCGCGCAGCGCGAGCCCGGAATCCATACCCCCTGTATTCACTTTTTTTGGCCGCACTGTCGTGCCCAGTAACGAGCACAGGGCTTATGGATTCCGGGCCTGCGCCGCTGCGCGGCGCATCCCGGAATGACGAGTGGACAGGTGGTCAGTAAGCCTCTCCCCGAGTCATTCCGGGGCGCTCGCGGAGCGAGCGAACCCGGAATCTCGACATTATGGAAATGTCGGAAGGTGCAGAACATCTCGGGATTCCGGGTTCACGCGCGTTGCGCGTGCCCCGGAATGACCGTGCGTGGGGCTGGGCGCTTACTGCGCCGCCTGTGCCGATTCCAGCGTCGGGTAGTCGGTGTAACCCTTGGCGCCGCCGCCGTAGAACGTCGACTTGTCGGGCTCGTTCAGCGGCGCATTCCGCTTCAGGCGCTCGACGAGGTCGGGGTTCGAGATGAACGGCTTGCCGAACGCGATCAGGTCGGCCGCGTTGGCATCGATCTGCTTGTTGGCGAGCGCGAGGTCGTAGGCATTGTTGCCGATGTAGCTGCCGCTGAAGCGCTTGCGCAAAGACGCGTAGTCGAACGGCGCGATATCGCGCGGGCCGCCGGTGGCGCCTTCGATGACGTGGATATAGACCAGCTTGAGCTTGTTCAGTTCGTCGACGATGTAGTCGAACAGCGCCTGCGGGTTGGAGTCAGAGACGTCGTTGGCCGGCGTCACCGGCGAAATCCGGATGCCGGTGCGTTCCGGGCCGATCTCCTTGGCCACCGCTGCGGCGACTTCGAGCATCAGGCGGGCGCGGTTCTGGATCGAGCCGCCATACTCGTCGGTGCGCTTGTTGGAGCTGTCGCGCGCGAACTGGTCGAGCAGATAGCCGTTGGCACCGTGGATTTCGACGCCGTCGAAGCCGGCCTTGACGGCATTCGCCGCTGCTTTCCGGAAGCCCTCGATGATGCCGGGAATTTCAGACAGCTCCAGCGCCCGCGGCTCGGAGACGTCGGCGAACTTGCCGCCGACAAAGGTCTTGGTATTGGCGCGGATCGCGGACGGCGCCACCGGTGCGCCGTGGTTCGGCTGCAGATCGACATGCGAAATTCGGCCGACGTGCCAGAGCTGGATGAAGATCTTGCCGCCGCGCTTGTGCACCTCGTCGGTGACCGTCTTCCAGCCCGCGACCTGCGCGTCCGAGTAGATGCCGGGCGTGTCCTGATAGCCCTGGCCCTGCTGCGACACCTGGCTCGCCTCGGTGATCAGCAGCCCGGCGCTGGCGCGCTGGCCGTAATACTCCGCAGCGAGCGGGCTGGGAACGAGCCCATCCGGCACGGCCCGATTGCGGGTCAGCGGTGCCATCACGATGCGGTTGGCGAGCGTGATCGCACCGAGCTTGTAGGGCTCGAACAGCTTGGAATTCGACATGAGGCGGTCCTGGACAGTTGCGGATGCCAGGAACTTGGGGCGCGGAACCGGAAACACAATGGCCGGACCGGAAAATAGATGCGTCCGCATGAATTGAAAAATGCGGCGCTGAAATCCGTTTCGATACGGAAGAATTCTGCCGGAAATACCGTTCCGGGAGGACAAAAATGATGCTGGTCGATGTTCGGCGGCGTCGGATCGCCGCCGAACCGGTTTTGCGGGTGCGTAACGCTTACGCGGCCACCGCCGGGCGGCGCTGGCGGCGGAAGAACCAGAACGCGATCGGGCCGACGAACAGCGTTCCGAAGGCCGGCAGGGCAGCGGCCCGCAGGGTGGCGGCGGCGTCGAGGACTTCGCCACCGATCCCGGCCTTGCCGAGGACGAAGGCGGCGATCAGTGTGATGAACGGCCCGACCACCATCGAAGCAGCGCCGGCTGCCTGACAATACAATTTGCCTTCCGGCGCAGAGGCGGCCAGCACGCGCGCAACCACTGCGGTGGCGACAAAGGCGATCGCTGTGAGGACCAAGAGCAACATCATTCCAACTTCCTGTTCAGTCGGACGATCTTCGCCATATGCAGGCGCGGGGAGCGCCCGAATAGGGAGGATGTCCTAGGTCGATAAAGGCGCGGACTATGGGAGCGCGCCCGTTGAGCGGCAACAGGATACTTTGTGCGCTGCACACGATGTTGATCGGGCGCAGACATTGCGTCTGAGTTGAATGTCGCGTGCACCGGCGGCCGGAGGTATCTGTGGGTGCCAAATGGCATCTAGATACCGAAATGATGCAATCACGCGCTGAGTGCCCTCGCGCGGTCAACCTCGGGTCGGCGGAAGTGGGCTTACAACGAGTGGAGCGCGCCGCCTAAGACTTTCGTCGGGTTACTCGGCCGGTTTCGGCGATCCGCGCAGCCGGCCGACGATTCCGGTCGGGAAGAAATACACGCTGGCGACGAACAACAGCCCGAGCCACAGCAGCCAGCGGTCCGGGTGCAGCAGGTTCGGCAGCAGCGGCAGGCCGAGCGATGCGGTCGCCTCGGATGCGGCGCCCATCAGCGCCTGCAGATAATTCTGCGCCAGGATGAAGATGGTGGCGCCGATAATCGCGCCGTAGATCGTGCCCATGCCGCCGATCACCACCATCAGCAGGATATCGAGCATGATCGAGAAGCTCAGCGAGGTATCCGGCCCGGCATAGCGCAGCCACATCGCGTTGAGCACGCCGGCGCCGGCCGCGACCAGGGCGGCGAGCACGTTGGCGTAGGTGAGGTGGAAGACGGTGCGATAGCCGAGCGCCTCGGCGCGGAAGCGGTTCTCCCGCACGGCCTGCAGCACCCGGCCGAACGGCGAGTTCACCACCCGCAGCAAGGCCAGGATCATGCCGGCGCAGCCGACCAGGACGATGTAATAGGTCAGGGTCCGGCCGGTGACCCGCACCCCGAACAGATCCTTGATGAACACAGTGCCGGGACGCAGCAGATCCGGCAGGCTGAAGCTGCGGCCGTCCTCGCCGCCGGTCAGCCACGACAATTGCGACGCCAGCACCAGGAAGGCGGAGGCGACCGCGAGCGTGATCATCGCAAAGAAGATCGCTTCGACCCGCAGCGAGAACAGCCCGATGCCGAGCGCCAGCAGCGCGGCGAGCGGCAGGCCGATGACGATGCCGGCGCCGACCGCAGCCCAGCTCGGCCCCATGCCGTACAGCGCGATCGCCACCGCGTAGGAGCCGATGCCGTAGAACATGGTGTGGGCGAACGACACTGTGCCGGTGTAGCCCAGCAAGAGGTCGTAGGACGCCACCAGCGCCGCGAAGATGCAGATCTTGGCGGCGACGTTGAGCGGCTTGGCGCCGGGAAACAGGAACGGCGTGACTGCCAGCACCACCACGATCGTGATCAGGATCAGCGACAGCACCCGGCTGCGCGGCGGATCGCCCGACAGGATCATCATCGACTTGTCACCGCATAAAGCCCGCGCGGCCGCCACATCAGGATCGCGACCATCAGCAGGATGTTGGAGACCAGCGCCAGCTTCGGCACCAGGAAGCCGCCATAATTGGCGACCATTGCGACCAGCAGCGCGCCGATGAAGCAGCCGCCGACCGAGCCAAGCCCGCCGATGATCACCACGATGAAGATCAGCACGGTGAGCTCGTTGCCCATCGAGGCGTGCACCTGCTCGCGGTACAGCGCCCACATCACGCCGCCGAGCCCGGCGAGCGCCGAGCCGACCATGAACACGCCGAGGAACAGCCGCTTGACGTGATAGCCGAGCGCTTCGACCATCTCGCGGTTCTCGACGCCGGCGCGGATCAAAAGGCCGATCTTGGTGCGGTTCAGCGTGAGCTGGATGCCGACGAACACGATCAGGCCGACCAGCATCACCAGCAGGCGATATTTGGCGATGGCGATGTCGCCGATGATGAACGAGCCGCGCAGCGCGGTCGGCAGCGGCAGCGGGATGATCTGCGGCCCCCACAGCGCGTACAGCGCCTGCTCGGCGACAATGAGCCCGCCGGTGGTCATCAGGATCTGCTTCAGATGCTGGCCGTAGACCGGCAGGATCAGCAACCGTTCGACGACCACGCCCAGAGCGCCCGACACCGCCATCGCGGCCAGCACCGCAGGCACCAGCACGGCGAGATTGGTCAGCAGCGAGTCCGCCCCCGACATCGCGGCGAGCGGCAGCAACACCAGCGTCGCCACATAGGCGCCGACCGCGATGAAGGCGCCGTGCCCGAAATTCAGCACGTCCATCAGTCCGAACACCAGCGTCAGGCCGGAGGCCATGATGAAGATCATCATGCCCATCGCCAGGCTGGCGACGGTCAGCGTCACCCAGGACGAGAACGAGCCGACCAGCGGCAGCATCACCAGCGCCAGGATCAGCGGCAGCAGTACCGGCACGAGGTCTCGCCTGGCCTGCGGCAGCGGATCGGACGCGGAGGGGGCGGGGATGTCGGTCATGAGGTCACGCCGCCGTTGTTGTTGTGGTCGCCATCGTCACACACGCCGTCATTGCGAGGAGGCGTAGCCGACGAAGCAATCCAGCGCCGAGCACGGCGCTCTGGATTGCTTCGCTGCGCTCGCAATGACGGGGAGAGGGCGGCGTTCAAAGTCACTGAGGCGCCTGCTCGATTGCTGACGTCTCCGTCATTGCGAGGAGCGCAGCGACGAAGCAATCCAGCATCGTGCACGACGCTGGATTGCTTCGCTTCGCTCGCAATGACGTTGAGAGGTTTTACGTGCGACATCACTGATGCGCCTCCAGGCTGAGGCCGAGCAGCTTTTCCTGTAGCGGCACGTCGGCGGCGAGGTCGGCCATGACGCCGCGATGCACGATGCCGCCATTGTCCATCACCACGACGCTGTCGCCGATCTGCTGGGCGACGTGGAAATTCTGCTCGACCAGCAGAATAGTCGCGCCGGTGCGCTTGAGCTCGGCGAAGCACTCGATCAGCGCGCCGATGATCGCCGGCGCCAGCCCCTTGGTCGGCTCGTCGATCAGCAGCAGCTTGCGCGGCTCGATCACGGCGCGGGCGATCGACAGCATCTGCTTCTGCCCGCCGGACAGCGAGCCGGCGCGCGACAGCCAGAATTTGCGCAGCGCCGGGAAGAAGCCAAAGATCCAGTCGAGCCGCGCGGTGTCGATGTCGCCGTCGCGCGCCGCGAGGATCAGGTTTTCCTTCACGGTGAGATCGGAGAACACCGCCATCGTCTCCGGCACGTAGCCGACCCCGAGCCGGGCGATGTCCGGCGTCGCCATCGCGTCGATCCGTCGGCCGGCCAGCGTGATCTCGCCGCGCGAGGCCGGCCACAGCCCCATGATGGTGCGCAGCGTGGTGGTCTTGCCGGCGCCGTTGCGGCCGAGCAGCATCGTGGTCTGCGCTTCCGGCACTACGAAGTCGACGCCCTGCAGAATGTGATAGCGCCCGATATTGGTGTGGACGCCTTCGAGCCTGAGGAGGTCGGTCATGCGGCGTCCGCCGACGAGTAGGAGTGAGCCTTCGCCGAAGCGAGGCCTGCTCCCCTCCCCCTTGCGGGGAGGGGTCGGGGGTGGGGGTGCCCCAAGGATGGCGTTCCGTTGCGGACCCCCACCCCAGCCCTCCCCGCAAGGGGGAGGGGGCGCGCTGACGCAAGGGGAGAGGTCGCGAGCAACATCCGCGCTAAATCCATCATCATCACTCTCATGCCGCGCTCTTCCCCGGGGCGATGCCGAGGTATGCTTCCTGCACGATCGGCGAGGCGATCACCTCGGCGGGCTTGCCGTCGGCGACGAGCTTGCCGTGGTGGAGCACGATGATGCGGTCGGCGAGCGAGCGGACGACGTCCATCTTGTGCTCGACCAACAGGATGATCTTGGACGGATCGGTCTTCAGCCGCGCGATCAGGTCGAGCACCACCGGCACCTCGTCGACGCTCATGCCGGCGGTCGGCTCGTCGAACATGTACACCTTCGGCTCCAGCGCCATCATCAGCGCGACCTCGAGCTTGCGCTGGTCGCCGTGCGACAGCGCGGTGGCGGCGACGCTGCGGCGGGCACCCAGCGTAACGCTGTCGAGAATTGCGTCGGCGCGTTCGATCAGGTCGCGCCGGGTCCGCCACGGCCGCAGCATGTCGTAATGCGTGCCGCTGTGCGCCTGCACGGCGAGGCGGACGTTCTCTTCGACGGACAGATTTGGAAACAGATTGGTGAGCTGGAACGCGCGGCCGAGCCCGGCGCGGGTGCGCAGCGGCGCGGTCATCCTGGTGATGTCCGCGCCGTCGAACAGGATGCGGCCGGCGCTCGGACGAAGCTGGCCAGAGATCAGATTGAAATACGTCGTCTTGCCGGCCCCGTTCGGCCCGACGATCGCGGTCAGCTCCCCGGGGCGAAACGCACAACTCACCGCATCGACCGCCACATGGCCGCCGAACCGGATGGTGAGGGATTGGGTCTCGAGGGTGGTCATGGGGTCTCGGTTGGCCTACGCGCCGCAGCCTGAGAGTTCGTCATTCCGGGATGCGCCCTTGGGGCGCAGGCCCGGAATCCATACTCCCGGCGGTGGTTATGGATTCCGGGCTCGCGCTGACGCGCACCCCGGAATGACAATGGTGACCGCTGTGAGCCCGATTACTTCTTGTTCTTGATCGGGATCGTCATGTCCTCGATCTTGAGTTCGCGCACCGGCTCGAGCACCGCCCAGGCGACGTTCGGATCGACCTTGACCTTGAAGGCGTACATGCTCTGCAGCGCCTGATGGTCTTCCTTGCGGAACACCATCTTGCCCTTCGGGGTGTCGAACTCCATCCCCTCCATCGCGGCGATCAGCTTCTCGGTGTCGGTCGACTTCGCCTTCTGCACGGCGGTGACCACCGCCATCGCGGCCGAGAACCCGCCGGCGGTGAAGAAGTCCGGCGGCGCGTTGAAGCGCTTCTGATGCTCCTTCACCAGCCAGTCGTTGATCGGGTTCTTCGGGATGTCGTAGTAGTAATAGGTCGCGCCTTCCATGCCCGGCAGGCGCTTGTAGGCGGCCAGCGCGGGGAGGATGTTGCCGCCGGTCGACAGCTCGATGTTGTAACGCTTCGGGTCCATGTCCTGCAGCTTGGTCAAGGGATCGCCGCCGCCGGCCCAAATCACCCAAATGATCTTTTTGCCGGGCTTGTCCTTCAGCGCGTCGAACAGCCGCTGGCCGACCGCGGTGAAGTCGGTGGTGGTGGTCGGCACGTATTCCTCAGCCGCCAGCGTCGCGCCGGTCTTGGCGAGCGCCTCCTTGAACGCGGCGACGCCGTCGCGGCCGAACGCATAGTCCTGCGCCAGGGTGGCGATGGTCACGCCCGGCTTGCCGATTGCGACCGCGTTGGAGATCGCGTCTTGCGAGGAGTTGCGGCCGGTGCGGAAGATGTAGCGATTCCATTTTTCGCCGGTGATCTGGTCGGCCACCGCCGGTTCGACGATCAGGATCTTCTTGTTCTCTTCGGCGACCGGAAGGTCGGCCAGCGCTGCGGCCGAGGAGGTGGTGCCGATCGCGATGTCGGCGCCGTCGTCCTGATAGGCTTCCGCCAGCGCTGCTTTCGAGAGGTCCGGCTTGCTCTGATCGTCCTTGGTAATCACCACGATCTTGCGGCCGTCGAGCATCATGGTGCCCTTGGTGGCGTATTCCAGCCCCATCATCAGGCCGGTCTCGGTTTGCTTGGCGTAGGCTTCGAGCGGGCCGGTCTTGCCGGCGATCAGCGCGATCTTGAGGTCGTCGGCGGCATGGACCGCGGTGGTGGCCAGCGCGACAGCCGTGGCTGTCATAATCAACAGATGACGCACGTCGTTTCCTCCAGGGTGTTATTGCGACGCACCCTAGAGCAACTCGGCGGAATTTGAAAAGCCGCGGGACGGACTTTTTCGCTATTGCGGCGGCGCGGCGGGCCGGGCGCGTCTGACGCGCCGTGGTTCGGTGGCTGGCTCGGCGGCGGCCGACGGAGCCGCTGCGGTGCCGCCCATCCGGGCGAGCAGTTCGGCGGTCGGCCAGGAATCCGCCGGCAGGCCGTATTTGATTTGCATTGCCTTCACGGCGCTGCGGGTGTTCTGCCCGAGGACGCCGTCGACCTTGCCGACGTCGAAGCCGGCACGCACCAGCAACTGCTGCAACTGCTTCATCTCGTTGAACGACAACTGCGCGACCGCGGCGCGCGGCTTCTGCATCGGCGCCGCGCCGGCGATCCGGGTCGCGAGGTAAGCGGCTGTGGTCGCGTAGATCAGCGAATTGTTCCACTCGGTGTAGGCGTCGAAGTTCGCGTAGGCCAGGAAGGCTGGGCCGTGGCGCCCCATCGGCAATAGCAGCGATGCCGGCAGTGCGTCGCTTTGCAGCGGCCGGCCGTCAGCCGCGGTCACGCCCCACTGCGCCCATTGCGTGCGCGGATGCTTCACGGTGAGATCCGCCTGATCCCACGGCAGGTTTTCCGGTACCCGCACCTCCTGCAGCCACGGCTCGCCGCGCCGCCACTTCAGCCCGGTGGCGATGTAGTGCGCAGTCGAGCCGATCACGTCGGGCGCGCTGTGCAGCAGGTCGCGGTGGCCGTCGCCGTCGTAGTCGACCGCGTAGTCGAAATAATGCCGCGGCAGGAACTGGGTCTGGCCGAGCTCGCCGGCCCACGAGCCGATCATCTCGCCCGGCGTCAGGTCGCCGCGGTCGATGATCTTCAGCGCCGCAATGGTCTCGTCCTGGAACATCTCGGAGCGCCGGCAGTCATAGGCCAGCGACACCAGCGAGCGCAGCGTGGAGAGATTGCCCTGCACTGCGCCAAAATCGCTCTCCAGCGCCCAGAACGCGGCGATCACCGCCGGCGGCACGCCATATTCCTTTTCGGCCCGCGCGAACGCGCCCGCGTATTTCTTGATCAGTTGCTGGCCTTTGACGCGGCGGCCTTCGGAGGCCATCCGTCCGGCGAACACCGTGAAGATCTGCCCGAACACCCGCTGCCCGCGGTCGCGATTGACGATGCCCTGGTCGTACACGAGATACGGCGACGCCTCGGCGATCGCGCCTTGCGACACCCCGGCTGCAACGGCTTTCTGTTTCAGGCCCGCGAGGAACTGCGGAAAGCTCTGCCCGCCATGACACGAGGCGCCGCGCTGGGCGAGGGCGGGGGAGGCGCTGAGAGAGGCGGCCGCCGCGATAGCTACGACCGTGGCCATCGCGCCAACGGAAGTCCGCAAGTGTCTCGCCGTCGCCTTGAGCCGCCGCATTTCCGTCTCCCAAACGTCATCGCCGGGCTTCGACCCGGCGATCCATCAAATCAGAGGAGGAGTCTTGGCGGGATGGGTTGCCGGGTCAAGCCCGGCAACGGCGACGTTCCATGGTCGGGCGGCCACGTCCAAACGTTATCTTCCGTCATTGCGAGGAGCGAAGCGACGAAGCAATCCAGAGCCGTGCGCTGGGCCTGGATTGCTTCGCTTCGCTCGCAATGACGTGGAGAGTGTCGTGTGCGGAGCTGGCGATGGCTGTGCGGCGACTCACAGCTCCCGCGCGTTGCTAAACGCGAAGCTACTCGCCCTTCTCGTGTTCTCATCGAGGATCAGCGTTCTTGTGATCGGCGGCTCGGCACGTTGGCTGCAGTGTTCGCGCTCGCACAGGCGGCAGTTGACGCCGATCGGGGTGCCTTCGGCTTTCTCCAGGTCCATACCGGCGGCGTAGATCAGTTTCGAGGCGTGGCGGATTTCGCAGCCCAGGCCGATCGCGAAACGCGGTTGTGGCTGCGGGTGTGGGGCGATCGGGCGGCGGACCATTTGGGCGATCGAGAAGTAGCGGCTGCCGTCGGGCAGTTCGATCACCTGTCTCAGCAGCCGGTCCGGCGTATCGAAGGTCGAGTGCACGTTCCACAGCGGGCAGGTGCCGCCGAACTTCGAGAACGGGAAGGTGCCTGACGAGAACCGCTTGGAGACGTTGCCGGCGTTGTCGACCCGCAGCAGGAAGAACGGCACGCCGCGCGCGTTCGGCCGCTGCAGTGTGGTGAGGCGGTGGCAGACCTGTTCGAAGCCCGCGTTGAAGCGCTGCGCCAGCACATTGACGTCGTAAGAGAGCTGTTCGGCGGCGGCGTGGAATACCGCGTAGGGCATCATCACGGCGGCGGCGAAGTAATTGCCGAGCGTGATGCGGTACAGCCGCCGCGCCTGGTCCTCGAGTCCGCCGGCGCGATGCACGATCGCATCGATCACCCCGCCGTGTTCGGTCAGGCCGGTTTGGAACGCGACCTGGAAGGCCCGGCCGGGGCCGTCGATCAGTTCGGAGATCAAGAGTTGCCGGCGGTGACGGTCGAACCGGCGCAGCGTCTCGCGCATCACGTCGACCGGCATGATCCGGGTGGTAATCGAGTGGCGCTCGCGCAGCCGGTCGGTCAGCGCGCCGTACATCTCCTGCGAGCCGATGTTCAGCTCGTCGCGGACCGCCTCGGCGGCCTGCTCCAGCTCGGGGAAGTAATTGCGGTTGGCCTCGATCAGGTCGCGGATGCGCTCGATCGGGTTGGCCTCGTAGCGGATCGCCTCGCGGTCGGCCATCTGCGCCGCCACCATGGTCTCGCCGCGGCGCGCCTCGGTATAGGCGGCGTACAGCCGCTGCAGCGAATGGGTGACGCCGGGGCACAGCTCGGCGAGGTCGCGCAGCTCCTGCTTCGGCAGGTCGATCTGGCGGAACAGCGGATCCGAGAAGATCTCGTTCAGCTCGGCGAAGAACCGGTCTTCGTCGGCGGTGGCGAGGTCGCGCAGGTCGAGATCGTAGGTCTCGGCCAGTCGGAGCAGAATCTGAGCCGTCACCGGGCGCTGGTTGCGCTCGATCAGGTTGACGTAGCTCGGAGAAATGCCCAAACCTTCGGCGATCTGGGTCTGTGACAACCCGAGCTGCTGCCGGATTCGGCGGAATCGGGGGCCAACGAACAGTTTCTTGCCGGAATCGGCCGCCATTTCAGGGTCCTTTCAGATTCCGCCCCAGCTACCCGGTTTTTACAAAATTTACAAAGTGACAATTGTTACATGTACTGATGTTACATGACATCACCATTCGTTCGCAAGACCACTGTACGTCTTCTGCAATCTCGCGTTTATCTCCCGGCACGTTTCGCAGCGCGATGTCACGAATGTTGCGTTGAGAATTGTTCGTACCGAAGGGATCATCGACATGAACTTCCAGCCCCGTGGGATCAGCGACTTGGCCATCCAAGGACCCGCCACTTACAAGAGCGAAATCGAAGCGGCCGAAGCCTTGCTCAAGGACAAGACCACCTGGACCGGCGTCACCGCCGAGGCCGTGGCCCGCATGCGGCTGCAGAATCGTTTCAAGACCGGCCTGGACATCGCGCGTTACACCGCGGCGGTGATGCGCGCCGACATGGCGGCCTATGATGCCGACCCGACCAAGTTCACCCAGTCGCTCGGCTGCTGGCACGGTTTCGTCGCCCAGCAGAAGCTGATCTCGATCAAGAAGCACGGCGGCGGCAAGACCGATCGGCGCTACATCTACCTGTCGGGCTGGATGGTCGCGGCGCTGCGCTCCGAGTTCGGCCCGCTGCCGGACCAGTCGATGCACGAGAAGACCTCGGTGCCGGCGCTGATCGAAGAGATCTACACCTTCCTGCGCCAGGCGGATTCCCGCGAGCTCAACGACATCTTCCGTCAGCTCGATGCCGCCCGCAAGGACGGCGACAAGGCCAAGGAAGCGGCGCTGATCGAGAAGATCGACAACTTCCAGACCCACGTCGTGCCGATCATCGCCGACATCGACGCCGGTTTCGGTAACGCCGAAGCGACCTATCTGCTCGCCAAGAAGATGATCGAGGCTGGCGCCTGCGCGCTGCAGATCGAGAATCAGGTCTCGGACGAGAAGCAGTGCGGCCACCAGGACGGCAAGGTCACCGTTCCGCACGACGTCTTCATCGCCAAGGTCCGTGCGATCCGTCACGCCTTCCTCGAGATGGGCGTGGAAGACGGCATCATCGTCACCCGCACCGACTCGCTCGGCGCCGGCCTGACCCAGCAGATCGCCGTCAGCCACCAGCCGGGCGACATCGGCGACCAGTACAACAGCTTCCTGGATTGCGAGGAAGTCGATGCCAGCAAGGTCGGCAACGGCGACGTGATCATCAGCCGCAACGGCAAGCTGCTGCGGCCGAAGCGCCTGCCCAGCAACCTGTACCAGTTCCGTCCGGGCACCGGCGCGGACCGCTGCGTGCTCGACTGCATCACCTCGCTGCAGAACGGCGCCGACCTGCTGTGGATCGAGACCGAAAAGCCGCACATCGAGCAGATCGCCTCGATGGTCGACCGCATCCGTGAGGTCGTGCCGAACGCCAAGCTCGCCTACAACAACTCGCCGTCGTTCAACTGGACGCTCAACTTCCGCTGGCAGGTTTACGATGCCTGGAAGGACGAGGGGAAGGACGTCAGCAAGTACAACCGTGCCGAGCTGATGAAGGCGGAATACGACGAAACCCCGCTGGCGATCGAAGCCGATGCGCGGATCCGCACCTTCCAGGCGGATGCGGCCAAGCGCGCCGGCATCTTCCATCATCTGATCACGTTGCCGACCTACCATACGGCGGCGCTGTCGACCGACAATCTCGCGAGGGAGTATTTCGGCGACCAGGGCATGCTGGGTTATGTTAAGAACGTGCAGCGCCAGGAGATCCGTCAGGGCATCGCCTGCGTGAAGCACCAGAACATGGCCGGTTCGGACATCGGCGACGACCACAAGGAATACTTCGCTGGCGAGGCCGCTCTGAAGGCCGGCGGAGCCCACAACACGATGAACCAGTTCAGCTAACGGAACAGCAGTAGGAGAAGGACCATGACAGCGGGCAGCAACTTCTGGGTGATTGGTGGCGAGTTCGGCTCGATGAACTTCCACAAGCTCGTCGAAGGGTCGGCCCAGGTGAAGGGTCCCTTCAAGACGCGCAAGGAGGCCGAAGAGGCCTGGAAGGTCCTTTCCGAGGAGAATCGCCATCGCGCAGGCGTTCGGTTCTCGATCGTGGAAGAGCCGAACCGGGCCGTCACTCCGGCGTGATCCGTTCCAGAGCCGCAGCGGCGCACGCGCCGCTCGGCGAGCTGACGATCGACTTCTGACGAAATAGAAGACGTCCAAGGACTTTGGCGGTCTTGTCGGGGCAACCCGGCAGGGCCGCCATCGTCGTTTTGGCGGCCCGATTCGGGGGAGGTAAAAGGCGACTCTCGCGGGCGGCTCGCTGCGCCGCGGTGGACGGGCAACTGATTGATCGGCAACCGGCTTTCGCGACGATAGGGTTACTGGTAAGTTAACGGCCGGCGGGGTCAGGCAGCACAAGGCTGAAGTCGGGAATGGCGGACGCTCAGATCTCCGGAAGCACGGCAGCGCGATCGATGCGGCTGAAGGATGCGTTGCGGCAGGCCCGGATCGAGGCCGCCGACCGTACCGGCGTAGTGGTCGACCTGCGCGATGCCGAGCTCGCGCGGCTCGAAATCCTCAATGAAGCGCTCGATCCGCTGTTTTCCGAGATCCCGCCCGGCGTCGACTTGTTCGACCGCGGCATCAGCCAGGGCGACACGCCTCGGCTGTGGATCGACGTCGTTGCGCATGTGGTGATGGGTCGCGACAAGCGGATCTACCGCTTCGTCCAGGACACCGCCTATGGCCGAATCGTGCAGGCCGAATCCCACGACCCGGCGAAGATCGTCGATGCCGTGACCGGCTATGTCGCCCGCCGGCTGGTCGAGCGCGAGCGGGCGCTGTCATTGCCGCCGGCCCAGGTCACTCCGCTGCCACCGGCGCCGCCGCGACGCAGCAGGCTGTTGACCTTCGTGCTCGGCTTTGTCGCCGGCGCGTTGGCGCTGTTTGCGCTCGCGCTGTTCGCAGCGTTGCGGATATCCTGACCCTGCGCGGCGTCATTGGCACCGCATCTCCCGGTCATGACGAACTCCCGCCTCCCCCCGCTCATTGCGAGGAGCGAAGCGACGAAGCAATGACGTGGAGAGCGGGGTGACGTGGCTACAGCCACTCGGGCGATCGCAACTCGACGATCTCTTCGCTGTCGTGGAAACCGCGGACCCGGTGTTCGCAGCGCCAGCCGTTGTTGCCTTCGCTGATCGCGAACAGGTTGTAGGCCGCGGATGGGCGGTGGCTGTCGTTCATCGCCGAGGCTGACGGCACGCCGACCACCGGGATCGCGCCGGACGGCGTCTCGATCCGGATCGTGGCGTGGACGTGGTCGTGGCCGTGCAGCACCAGATCGACCGGGTGGCGCTGCAGCAGGGCGATCAGCTCGGCCGAATCGGTCAGCCGCTTGTGCCGTGCGCGCGACAGCAGCGGGTGATGAATCAGCAGCACCTTGAACGCGCGCTCGCCGGACAAGCTCTGCAGCAATGTTTCCAGCGCCGCGCGCTGCGTGGCGCCGAGCCGCCCGGTCGCCCGGAGCGGCGCGGTCGGCACCGCGCTCGACACCCCGATGATGGCGATTCCCTCGCGCCGGCGCAGATAGGGAAAGCCGGGCAGGCCGTCGTCCCCGCTGATGTAGTCCGGAAAGGTCTCGGCGAAGCGGTGCGCGGTGGAGCGGACGTAGGCGTCGTGATTGCCAGGCACCAGGCTGACCCGGTCGGCCGATCCGACGCTCTCCAGCCATTGCCGCGCCGGGGCGAATTCGTTCGCCAGTGCGATATTCATCAGGTCACCGGTGACGGCGATGTGGTCGGGCTGCCGCGCCTGCAGGTCGGCCACCAGCGCGTCGAGCGTGTCGCGGCGATGGATCAGATGGCGGTTGCGCCGCCAGTTCAGGTAGCCGAACGCGCGTTTGGAGGCGAGATGCCGCAGGCCGGTCTTCGGCGGCAGCGGCAAATGCGGGTCGGAGAGATGCGCCAGGGTGAACACGGTCATCGCACGATCCGGTCGCGAGGGGCATGCCGGCCGGTCGCGAACTCCCGGCTGTGAAAACGCCTGTGGTTTTGGCAAGTTGGCCGGACCGGCGCAACCCTCGGGCTGCGCCTTTGCGCGAGGGGCGTCCGGCGGTGACTGCTGTTCAGAAGCTGCGGCTGAAGTTCGAGCCGGTCCTGACCCGGATGTTTCATCTGTATTGGCGATTCGCCCGCGGCATGACGCTGGGCGCGCGCGGCGTGGTGCTGGACGCTCAGAACCGGGTGTTCCTGATCCAGCATTCCTATGTGGTCGGCTGGCATCTGCCGGGCGGTGGGGTCGAAGTCGGCGAGAGCTTCGTCGATGCGCTGGCCCGCGAGCTGATGGAGGAGGGGCGGATCGCGCTGACGGGGGCCCCGGTGCTGCACGGCGTCTTCTTCAACAGCCATGCGTCGCCCCGCGATCACGTCGCGGTCTATGTGGTTCGAAAATACCAGCAGGACAGGCCGCCGGAGCCGAACCGCGAGATCATCGCCTCCGGCTTTTTTGCCGCCGACGCACTGCCGGCCGAGACCTCGCCCGGCACCCGGCAGCGGATCGCCGAAGTGCTGGAGGGGCGGCCTCCGAGTGCCACCTGGCGGTAAATTTCGCCAAAGCGGTTGGCGCCTTCCCGAACTTGACCACTCTGTTCCCGCGTGATGCTGGTGGCGCAACCGCAGCACAACGTGCGCGAGACCATAGAGATGGCCCATTTCGTCGCTATCGGCGGGGCCGAAGCACTTTTGCGCCGGGATCATGAGCGCCGCCGGAGACGGCGGAGCCCAGGGACGATTCGTTCCGATTCCGCGCCTGTCCGTTCAAGAGGAGCGATTTTGACGTCATCTGTCCGCGCGCTGTTTCGAAGCCTGATCGTCGTCGCGACGATGCTGGTCGCGAGTTCCGCCTTTGCTCAGATCCCCGGCACCAATGGCAACGGTGCGGCTCCCGCGCAGCCGGCGCCGCCGACCGATCCGCTCGGCCGCGAGACGCCGGCCGGCATGGTCGCAGGCTTCATCGGGGCGGCGGCCGAGCAGAACTATGACAAGGCCGCGCAATATCTCGATCTGACGCAGGAGAAGAACGCCTGGGGGCCGAGCGTCGCGCAGCAACTGCAGCGCATCCTTGATCGCGGCGGTGTGGTGTTTTCCCGGCTGCGGCTGAGCGACGATCCGGCCGGCGACCAGGACGATGGCCTGGCGCTCGACCAGGAGAAGTTCGGCCTGGTCCGGACCGATCACGGCAGCGTCGATCTGCTCGCGCATCGGGTGACAAACAAGGACGGGGTCAAGATCTGGCTGGTGTCGCCGCGCACCGTCGCCGACCTGCCGGACCTGTCGCGCACCGTGGTGTCGAGCTGGGTCGACAAGCTGCTGCCCTACGCGCTGCGTGACGAATATCGCTTCGCCGGCGTCCCGATCGGACACTGGGTTGCGGTGGTCGTGCTGGCGTTCCTGTCCTACGCCGTGGTCTGGTTGATCACCGGGGCGCTGTGGTGGGTGCTGTTCCGCTTCCGGGACAGCAGGGATTCCCGCATTCGCCGTGTGCTCGAAGCTTCCGCGATGCCGATCCGGCTGTTCCTGGCCGCCTGGATGCTTCGCGTCGCGATGGTGCTGGCCGGTGTCGCGATCGTGGCGCGGCAGCACATGAACAGCGTCACCGAGGTGCTCGGCTGGATGGCGCTGTCGTGGATCGTCTGGCGGATCGTCGACGCGCTCGCGGCGTTCGCGATCGACCGCATGACCCTGCGCGGCCGGCTGTCGATGCTGTCGGCGGTGAACTTCATCCGTCGCGCCGTCAAATTCGCGCTGATCGCTTTCGCGTTGATCGCCGGCCTCAACTCGCTGGGCTACAACGTCACCGCGGGCCTCGCCGCTCTCGGTATCGGCGGTATCGCGATCGCTCTCGGTGCGCAGAAGACCATCGAGCATCTGGTCGGCAGCCTGACGCTGGTCACCGACCAGCCGATGCGGGTCGGGGATTTCTGCAAATTCGGCGAGACGATGGGCACCATCGAAGACATCGGGATGCGCTCGACTCGGATTCGCACCCTCGACCGTACCGTCGTCACGGTGCCGAACGGCCAACTCGCCGCGGTGCAGATCGAAAACTACAGCCGCCGCGACAAGTTCTGGTTTCACCCGGTTCTCGACCTGCGCTACGAGACCACGCCGGCTCAGATCCGCGCGCTGACGGCTTCGATCCGGCAATTGCTGCTCGATCATCCCAAGGTCGACAACGATCCGGCGCGGGTTCGGTTTATCGCGCTCGGCGCGATCTCGCTCAGGGTCGAGATCTTCTCCTACGTCCACGCCGTAAACATGGACGAATTCCTGGAAGTGCAGGAGGAGCTGTTCCTGCGCATCATGGAACTGGTCGATGAGGCCGGCAGCGGCTTCGCCTTCCCGTCGCAGACGGTCTATGTCGCCCGCGACAAGGGGGTGGTGGTGCCGAAGTCGGCGGATGCGGTCGAGGTCGCGCAGGCGCCCGAGAGCGACAACGGGTCCTCGTACAGTGCGGCCGCGGCCGCAGCGGCCGATCGGGTCTAACCCGGCGGCGATGGACCTGGTGCGGACGCGATGCTATTGCGCGTCCGCCATGACTGATCTCGATCTCACCATCCTGCCCGAGTCTCCGAACCACGCGCACGCCATCGAGCGGTTGCACGAGCGTACCTTCGGGCCCGGTCGCTTCGTGCTCAGCGCCTATCGGCTGCGCGAGCACGTCGACCACCTCGCCGAATTGTCGTTCACCGCCTGGATCGGCACCTTGCTGGTCGGCTCCGTCCGGCAGTTGCCGATCATGATCGGCGAGACGCCGGCTTTGCTGCTCGGCCCGCTGACGGTGGAGCCGCCGTTCCGCTCGCGCGGCGTCGGACGGCTGCTGCTCGACCGTGCGATTTCGGATGCCCGTGCCCAAGGCCACAAGCTGATCATGCTGGTGGGCGACGAGCCGTATTATGGCCGGGTCGGCTTCAAGAAGATTCCGAAGGGCCGGGTCACGATGCCCGGTCCGGTCGATGCCGCCCGCCTGTTGGTGCTCGAACTGGCCGACGGTGCCTTCGAAGGCGTCGGCGGTGCGATCCGTCCGGATTGGAGCAAGGCGCGCTGACGCGCCTTGCTGTTTCGGCTGCAGCTTCAGAACTTCTGCGCGACACCGACATAGAAGCCGCGGCGCGGCCCGTATTGCGGCGCGAACACGCCGATCCCCGAACCGTCGCGGATTTCGTACACGCTGTCGAACAGGTTGACGACGTCGAACCGCACCGTGGTCGGCTTGGTCGCACTCGCCAGATAGAAGTCGTGCGACAGGCCGAGATTGACCTGGGTGTAGGCCGGCAGCGCTCCGATATTGGCAAAGCCCGAGCGCAGGCCGCTGCCGTAGATCATCGATGCGCTGAAATTGGTGTCGTGCCAGCGATACGATGCGCCGGCTGACGCCGTCACCAACTGAGCGTGGTCGGTGTAGATGTAGTGGTTCGCGATGTAGGCGAGCTCGTCCGGATCGAACAGATACTGGTTCGACACCACGGTCGTGGCGATCTGCCGCGCCAGCGCGAGATTGCCGTAGATGCGGAAATTGCCGTTGGTGTAGGACCCCTTGAATTCGACGCCGGCATTCTCCGCGCGGTCGTAGTTGAACGCCGACAGCACATAGGCGGCACCGAACTGGCCGTCGTCGAGCAGGTCGCGGGCGGTTTTGTAGTAGGTATCGATCCCGACTTCGAGGCCGGGGAGCAGTCGCTGCGTGACGCCGACGTCGAACACGTTCGACCGCTCCGGCAGTACCGGGCTGTTGGCGTTGACGGCGGGCTGCAGCGTCGTATTCCCGACCAGCGCCAGATTGGTCGGCGCCGCCAGCACCTGCGCGGGCGGCGTGAAGTTGCGCGAGTAGCCGGCGTGGAAGGTGGTGCCCTCGAACGGCTTCCAGGTGAGGCTGATGCGCGGACTGAGCTGGTTGGCGCTGGTGTATTCGGCCATCTGGTCGAACCGCAGGCCGGAATTCAGCGTCACGGTGTTGGTGACCCGCCATTCGTCCTGCAGATAGGTGCTGAACAGCCAGCCGAGCTTGCTGCTGGAATCGACGATACCGAACGGGGCGTCGACCGGGTTGCCGCCGGCGTCGAGCGGCAGCACGACCGATGAGTTCGTCACCCGGCTCTGTTCGGCCGTCACCTGGAAGCCGCCGCGCAGCGTGTGGGCGTCGCTGAGGCGGTAGGAGCCGTCGGCCTGGATGCCGCTGGCGACGCTGCGTCGATAGACGTCGGAGGCGACGCCGTTGAACACCAGATCGCCGACCGTGTCGGGGGTGAAGTGCAATGCGCTGTAGCGCGAGAACGCCGAGAGCTGCAGGTCGAGCCCGTTGACCGATTTCTGCAGGGCCAGAACACCGAAGCCGTTTCGCTCGCGCTGATTTTCGTTGAGCAGCGCCGAGTCGAAATTCGACACGCCGAATGCGGTGAAGCCGGGTGTCTGGCCCGGATTGTTGGGGATCTGGTAGTTGTTGGCCGAGGCGCCGCCGATGAAGGTCAGCCGCGTCGTGTCGTCGATCACGGTGGACAGATAAGCGAAGCCTTTGCCCTGCTGGGAGTCGTCGTGGATCGCGCTCGGCGAAGACGTCGGGTTCTCGAGACCGAGCCCCGTCCCGAAGTAGCGGCCGGAGACGAAATACTGCGTGTTGCCAGCCGTGCCACCATATTCGATGCTCGGCGTGATGGTCTGGCGGCTGCCGCCATAGACGCTGACGGTGCCGCTGTTGTTGAACGCGTCGGTGCGCGTGGTGATATCGACGACGCCGGCGGTGCGCAGTCCGTATTGTGCCGGCAGCGCGCCGGTCAGCAGCGTCAAGCGTCCGACCAGCGACGTATCCAGCATCTGGCCGAAGCCGCTGACGCCGTCCGGCAAAGCGATGCCGTTGATCCGGTACTGCACATTGGCGTGCTCGTTGCGGACGTGCAGATCGCCGCTGGCGGCTGAATCTTGCGACACGCCAGGCGCTTGTAGCAGCACCTTGTCCAGCGTGGCGTTAGCGCCCTGCGGCAGCGCCAAGATCGCCTCGTGGTTGACGTCGAAGGCACTGGCGCCGTTCGGCTTGAAGATCGCCTGCCGCGCGGCATCGAAGCCGGCATGTTTGGCCGCGACGGCCTGGGCTGCCATCTGCGCGGCGGTCTGGGCGTTCTGTTTCGGTGGTCGCGTCGCTGCGCCCCGGCGTGCACGCGCTGCGGTCCGGGTCTTCGGGCGCCGCGCCGGATGAGGCGCGCGCTGCGGCTGGATGACGTCGATTTCGGGAAGCGGCGTCGTGCCCCGCGCGGCCGGCGCGGTGCTCTGCGCGAGGCCGGGCGAACTGAGTGCGAGCAACAGCAGCGACGCTGCGCTCGAAGCCAACAGGCTTCGCTTGATGTGGGACAGCATGGGACTCTCCTCGAAGCCATGCGCGCGCTCATCCGGCGACGCTGATCGTCGCCCGTGGATGTCGGGAACGCTGGCTTGCCGCCGGTGGCCGGCGGGCTTGGCTGATATCGGTCGAGCTCGTTCCGCGAAGGGCGAGCTCTGGTTTCGGGGATAGCGATCTCAGCCGGCGGGAGGCGCGCGGGGATTGAAGGCGGTGCGGATGCTGGCCGAGCGGATCAGGGCCAGATCCGGCACGCTGTGCGCGAACGCGACGGCCTGGCGCTGCGGCAACGACGGCGGCGAGGCGCCGAGCATTGCGTCGGCCATCGCCATGACGGCGCAGATCGTGCAGGCGTCGGGATCGTCGGAGTGAGGATCGGTGTCCGGCGTCGCCGGATCGGGCGCGGTGAGCGCGAGCACCGCCGACTGGGTGACGATCCGGTGGAAGTGCCCGAATGCCAAGACGAAGTGCAGCGCCAGCGCGATCAGCGCCAGCCGCGTTCCGAGACGAATATGCGTCCGCACCCAGTTCATGGTTCATCCGAGCCCGGCGGCGTGTTTTCGCTCGCGTGCCGGCTTTTCTCTTCGTCATTCCGGGGCGCGAGCGAAGCTCGCGAACCCGGAATCTCTCTTTGCCAGAACTTCTGGATTCCGGGTTCGCTCACTACGTGAGCGGCCCGGAATGACGTCGCTAGATCAGAACTTCACGTTCGCAAACGCCCGGACGCCGATGCCGGGCATCAGCACGTTGTCCTTGCTGTAAGAGGTCGCGATACGGATGTCCTCGTTGAGCAGGTTGTTGCCGATCAGGCCGACCAGCATTTCGCGCGCGCCCCAGACATTGGGGTCGAGCTTGGTGCGATAGCTGACTTCGGCTTTCAGAAGGTTGTAGCCCGGCGTCGTGGTCTCGGCGATCGGGGCGACGTCGTTCTGCGCGAAGGCGTGCAGCAGGTTGACCTTCATCAGCCAATTGGCGTCGCGCCAGTACAGGCCGCCGCCGACGCGCATCGGCGGAATCCGCGGCACGTTGGTGCCGTCCGCGAAGGTCGCCCGCACGATGTCGAACTGGTTCTCGATACCGAAGGTGCCGCCATAGATCTGAGCGACGTCGAGCTGGCTCTGGAATTCGCCGCCCTTGAAGGTGGCGTCACGCTGCGAGTAGATCGCCTGGTTCAATTCCAGTCCGGCGCCGGCGCCGCACTCCACCTCCTCGCAGGTATTGCCGGTCAGGCGGCGATAGATGAAGCCGCTGAACTGGGTGTAGTAGGCGGTGATCTCGAACCGGAACGGACCTTCGGCGCGGCGCAGCCCGACCTCGACCGATTTGGCGGTCTCGATCTTCAGGTTCGGATTGCCGATGTCGAAGGTCGCGGTGGCGTCGTGGCCGCCGCGCGAGAACAGCTCGGCCGGCTTCGGGGCGCGCTCGGTGTACTGCCCGGTGATGCTGGCGGACAGGCCCCACGGCAGTGCCTGAATCAGGCCGAGGCTCAGGCTCTTCGGGGTGAACGACAGATTACGCTGCGTTGCCGGACCGATCGCGTTCGGGTCGGCATTGAGGTCGAAGATCTCGGGCACGAACGCCGGCGTGGAGCCGGACAGTTCGACGTGCTCGATGCGGCCGGCGACCTGCGCCTTGGTGGTGTTGGTGAACTGCAGCTCGTTGAACACGTAGCCGGCCACTTTGGTGTTCTTGTTCGGATCGAACAGGCCGTTCAGCGGGCTGCCCGGATCGTCGGGGCTCGGTGCGGTCAGTTCCTGATGTCCGGCCTGCACGCCGACCGCGGTGGTGACCGCCGCGAAGCCGGCATTGAACGGCGCCAGTTGCACCTCGAGCCGACCTTCCTGCTCGCGATTGGTGAAGGTCTGGCGGACGCCATCGGTGGTCGGATCGCCGGCCGTCGCCTGACCGACCTCGTTGTGCTTGTAGTCGGTGGCGCCGACCCAGAACCGGATCGCGTCGATCGCCGCCGCATCCGGGCGATATTCGCCCTTGGCGCTGAACTTGGTCTGCTTGGCGTCGATCCGGGTGCCGACCTGCGACCCCTCGACACCGGGAATGCGATAGATCGAGTTGTTCTGGGTGATCGACGCGCCGATGAAGCCGCCGTCGAACAGATACGAACCGCCGACCGAAGCGCCCGCCGCAGTCGCGGCCGAGTTGGGCTGGCGGCCGTTGAACGGCATGCCCGGTGCCGCATAGGGATAGCTCGGCACGTTGTAGTCGCCGGCGTTGCGGCCATAGACGTCGGCATGGACCGCGACGTTGTTGCCGCCGGCATCGAGCAGCACCGCGCCTTCGACGCCGCGATCGACCGAGCTCACGGCGCTGCGCACTTCGCCGTTCATGCAGCCGGCGCCGCCGATCAGGGTCGGCGCCTTGGCCGGCAGGCCGTAGCTCTGGAACGGCTGCGCGCAGGGCGGCAGTGCGTCGGGAATCCGGTTGTTGGTGGCGCTGACCACGCCGCCGATCGCGGTCGAGCCGTAGCGCAGCGTCGCCGGGCCGCGGATCACTTCGATCTGATTGGTGGACAGCGGATCGACCGGCACGAAGTGGTCTTCGCCGAGGTCGGAGGCGCCGTTGCTGCCGATGCCGTTCTCGACGATGCTGACGCGGTTGACATCGAGGCCGCGGATGATCGGCCGGCTGGCGCCGCCGGGCGCGTATTGAGACGCGCTGATGCCGGGCTTGTTGCCGAGCAGGTCGCCGAGCGTGCCGCCGCCGCTGCGGCGGATCTCCTCGTTCGGCACCACCGTGACGGTGGCGAACTGGTCGGTGACGATCGGCAGGGTGCCGGGCAGCGGTGCCGGGGCGACTTGCGCCACCGGGGGCGTCTCCACCGGGGCAGCGCCGCGCTGACGGGTCGTGGTGGCGACGCGAGGCGCCGGGCGCGGCTTGGCCTCGGTGTGATGGCGGCGCTGAATCGGGCTCGGCGCGGTGACGGTGACTTCGGGCAAAGCGGTTTGCGCGCGTGCGCTTGGGGCGCCGGCGCTGCACGCGGCGAGCGTTGCGGTGCCGAGCAGCAGCCCGGTCTTGAGGCGAGATGACATGGTTCTGTCCTGACTGCCGGCTCGCAGCGGAGCCGGGATCTGCGGCGATGCAGATCGATCACGTTGGTCCACGCGCCGCAGATCGGCTCGGCGCGATGTTCACAGGAGATCGGCGGTCAGGACAAAGGGGGCGCGCGCGGCTGAAACGCGCCGGGCGGCGGCGACGGCTCGGCATCGTCGAGCACGGCGAGGCGGAAGTGGAAGGTATGGGCCTGTTGCGGCGGCAGCGCCGGGGGCGTTGCGGCCAGCGCGGTGCTCGCCATCGATACCACCGCGCAGATCGCGCAGAGGTCGGCGGCGCCGGGATGATGATCGGAATCCGGCTCGGCCGGGCCGTTGGCGACGGCGATCTCGGTTGCGGCGAGCTCGGTGAGCGCCGCTGCCGTCCGCTCCAGGCTGTGGACATGGCCGAACGACAGGGCGAATTGCAGAGCCAGCGCGATCAGCGCCAGCCGTGCTCCCCATCGGATGTTCGCCCGCACCCAGTCCATGCCGCCCCAGCCTCTCACGGTGCCGGCGTCGTCCCCTGCCGTGCAACGTTACAATGTAACATTGCGGCAACGGCCTCCGCTGTCAACGGAGGTACCGACGAAGGTCGTCGGGTGTGACTTTTGCGCCAGCGTTGGCGGCCGTCACTTCGACTTCGGCAACAGCGCCTTCAGCTTGTCCATGTCGTCGACGTTCATCTTGATGCCGCCGGGCATCACGATGTCGCCCGGCTTCTGGCCGTCCTTGCAGGGGCCAAGCCATTTCGCTTGCAGCGTCGTGGCGGTCTCCTTGGGAACGCCGGGCAGCGGGTTCTCGTTGTGCGAGGTCACCTTGACGGTGTAGGCCGAATTGAAGTCGCCGGTGATCTCGGCGTGCGAGGTCGTCGTCATCCCGGCGATCTTGCACACCGTATCGTTGACGTAGCCGGTCGCGGTCTTCTGGATCGCCGGCTTCGAGCAGGCATCGGTCGCCATCGGCTGCACCGCGGCGGTCATCTTCTTGTCGGTGGTCTCGTCGGTGCAGTGCTGCATCGCGACGCTTTGCCCGGCGGAGCCCGAGCCCTGCATCTTCAGTTCCCACAGTCCCGGCTTGCGGGTCGGCAGGTCGATCGCCTGCGCCGCCGTCGCCGGCACGGCGAGCAGCAGCGGAAGCAGCCAGATACGAGCGAGACGGCTACGGCTCATCGCAGCGGCTCCGCTCAGTATTTGGTACGCAGCGGGCGCTGGTCGGCGCCATACGGCACCCAGCGGCAGGCGAACGAGACGTAACCGCCGTAATTGGCCTGAACGCCGAGCAGTTTCACCACCTTGCCGTAGCGGGCGCAGTGGTCGATCGCCATCGCGCGGATGTCGGCGTGGCCGATCAGATTGGTGGAGATGATGCCGCCGGTATCATTGCCCGTGAACGGCGGGACGTAGTCGGCGCGTGCCGCCGTGCTCGCCAGCACCGCACCCAGAATGGCCCAGCCCGCGGCCCCCATCAATCGCATCGCAATCTCCTCATGTCGTTGCATTCGAGTCTAGAACGCCCCTGCGAGAATGAAAAGAACGCGCGGCTGTTCCGCATCGGGTTGTGCGGAAGGTGTGGCCGCGCCGCACTTGACCTCGGCATGGCTTCGCGGCACCGTCCGCCGCATCGAATTCCGGTGGATGACCCATGCGATTCATTTCGACGTTGAAGACGCCCATCGCCGCGGTCGCGGTTCTGCTCGGCCTGTTTGCGCTGGCGCCAGTCGCGCAGGCGGCCAACCCGCTCGAGATGAACTTCTGGCTGTCCGGCCCGCGTTACGACGGAAATCTGCCGCCGTGCGAAGCGGCGCTGCCGTCGATCACCCACCAGTTCGCCGAGAAGGAAGGCACCTTCTGGAATTCGGAGCTGCGGATCACCGCCTACGGCAAGATTCGCGACATCGCGTTCCGGCCCTGGCAGAGCGACAACATTCCGCGCCGCTATTGCGCCGGCGAGGTTGTGCTGAACGATCACACCACGCGGCCGGTGTATTTCTCGATCGTCGAGGATGGCGGTCTGGCCGGCTTCACCGATGGCGTCGAATTCTGCGTTGTCGGGCTCGATCGCGACTGGGCTTTCAATCCGGCCTGTAAGGCTGCAAAGCCCTGAGCCGGGTGACGCTGCCACGCCGCGGCGTCATCGACCTTAGAGGTTCTTGAAACGTTCCTGAGCCCTGGTAGGCTTTTCGCATTCCAGCAGCAGGGCCTTGTCACATGCTTGGATTTGTTCGTCGACGACGGTCGCTGATCGCCGCCTGCGCGGCAATCGCGGCTCTGTTTGCCGCCACTGCGAAGGCGCAGGACCATCGCCAGAACGCGCCCGGCGAGTTCGACTTCTACGTGCTGGCGCTGTCGTGGTCGCCGTCTTATTGCGCGCAGGCCTCCGAGCGAGGCCTTACCGGCCGCTCCCAGCAGTTGCAGTGTGGCGGCCGGCCGTTCGCCTTCGTGGTGCACGGGCTGTGGCCGCAATACGAGCGCGGCTTTCCGGAATATTGCGAGCGCCCGGCGCCGCGGCTCGATCGCCGCATCGTCGATTCGATGCTCGATCTGATGCCGGCGCCAGGGCTGATCTACAACGAGTGGGACAAGCACGGCACCTGCGCGGGGCTGTCGCAGCGCGGCTATTTCGAGCAGATCCGCAAGGCTCGCGCCGCGGTGCGGATTCCGCCGGAGTTCATCGACGCCAAGGAGCCGCGCACCGTCACCCCCGACGAGGTCGAGGACGCCTTCATCAAGGTCAATCCGGGGCTGTCGAATGCGGCGATTGCGGTGATGTGCGATCGCAAGCGGGTCAGCGAAGTGCGGATCTGCATGAGCAAGGATCTGCAGTTCCGGGCCTGCCAGGAGATCGACCGCCGCGCCTGCCGCCGTGACCGGCTCGAAGTGCCGCCGCTGCGCGGTGGCTGAGGGGCGGCTCCCTGCTTCGGGGCCTTTTTCGGAACGTCGGCCTTGGTCGCGCAACGGCTTGACACCGTGCGCGCCTCCGCGTCACGGTCCGGGTCCCTCCTGAAAGCGATGAACTGAATCCGAAATGACAGGCTTTGCCGTAATCCGCGACGACACGCCGACGGCCGCGATCCCGAAAGGCGCGGTGGTGGCGATGGGCAATTTCGACGGCGTCCACCGCGGCCATCGCGCCGTGATCGGCGCCTGCCTCGACATGGCGCGGATCAAGAAGGCGCCGGCCCTGGCAGTGACGTTCGAGCCGCATCCACGCAAGTTCTTCAGCCCCGACGTCCCGCAATTCCGCCTCACCGACGAGACCGCCAAGCTGCGGCTGCTCGCCGGCACCGGGCTCGACGGCGCGGTGATCCTGAGCTTCGACGCGCGCCGTGCCGCGACCACGGCGCACGACTTCATCCAGCACGAGCTGATCGGCCGGCTCGGGGTGCAGGGCATCGCGATCGGGTATGATTTCCACTTCGGCAAGGGCCGCGGCGGCTCGCCGTCGATGCTGGTGGCCGAGGCGCCGTCGCTCGGCATCGAGGTCGACGTACAGCCGCATGTCGATTTCGGCGACCATCCGGTGTCGTCGAGCGCGATCCGCAAAAGCCTGGAGGAAGGCCACATCGCCGCCGCCACCGAAATGCTCGGCGGGCCGTGGTTCGTCACCGGACAGGTGATCCATGGCGACAAGCGTGGCCGCGACCTCGGCTATCCGACCGCCAATATCCGGCTCGATCCAGAGTGCAGCCTGAAGCACGGCATCTATGCGGTGCGGGTCGGTCGCGGCGGAAAACACTACGACGCGGTGGCGAATTTCGGCCGCCGCCCGACCTTCGACAACGGTGCGCCGCTGCTCGAAGTGTTCGTGTTCGATTTCAATGAACCGCTGTACGGCGAGACGCTCGACATCGCCTTCATTGCCTTCATCCGCGACGAGGAGAAGTTCGAGAGCATCGAGGCGCTGATCCGGCAGATGGACGACGACTCGTCCCGCGCCCGGGCCGCGCTCGCCGCCGACCACGGCGCCTTCCCGAAGCTCGGAACGCTGCGATGAGCCGGACCGAGAAGGAGAAGATGCTGGCGGGCGAACTGTATCGCCCCGGCAGCCCGGAGCTCGCCGCCGACGAGGCCGCCAACAAGGCCTGGATCGTCCGCTACAACGCGTCCGGCGCGCAGCCTGCTGCGGAGCGCCATGCGCTGCTGTCGGAGCATTTCGGCCACGTCGGCAAAAGCGCGGTGGTGCGGCCGCCGTTCTTCTGCGACTGCGGCTACAACATCTTCCTCGGCGACAATGTCTTCCTGAATTTCAACTGTGTGATCCTGGACATCATGCCGGTCCGGATCGGCGACCGCACCCAGATCGGTCCGGCCGTGCAGATCTATGCTGCCGATCACCCGCGCGACGCCGCCACCCGCCGCGAGGGCCTGGAATTCGGCCGCCCGGTGACGATCGGGGCCGACGTCTGGATCGGCGGCGGTGCCATCATCCTGCCCGGCATCAGCATCGGCGACGGCGCCGTGATCGGTGCCGGCAGCGTGGTCACCCGCGACGTCGAACCCCACGTCATCGTCGGCGGCAATCCGGCCAGGCCGCTGGGGAAGGGCTGAAACAGCTCTATTCGCCGATCAGTCGCAGATCGAACGGGGCACGGATAATCTCCGCGATCGTGATGTCTGCCGCGTCGGGGTGAGCCGGATTGAGCAGGTAGTTGACGGCCTGCGGCACGATGACTGAGGGCACCCGGAGCAACGGGCGCGACCCGTGATCGAGCCAATTGTCGCCGACCCGGCGACTCACTTCGAGCTGATCGGCCCAATCCAAAGGCAGCTCGTCAGACGTGATGACATCCGTTTCGACCGAGCTCGGGATCGCGATGCGGAGCAGTTGGTAGGTCTGCGGTAGAAACTCGCGATCCATGTGGACGAGCATTTCCAGCACCGCGCTCGACGGATGATCGGCCAGATAGACGATCCGCCGCCCGCGGCTGTGCCATCGGCCGCTGGCTCTGAGGCCGCCTGTTCCGGTCAGGTCTGCATAATTCGAGATCCGCCAGAGCTCCACGGCAGGGGACTCAGGCGAAGATTCCGTGGTCGATCTGCTCCAGCTCTTCGCGAACGACCGCAGCGCCGAGTTCGTCACGCAGCAGGTCCACGGGACGCTGTCCGTTCAAACTGCGGTTCGGACGGTTGAGCCAGCCCTCTGCCTTGGCAGGATCGGCAAAGACCCGGTCCGCCAGGGCACGGATTTCGAGTGTGCGGATCAGGCTGATGGTGGAGTCGGCCGGTCCCCGAAGTGCCTGTCGGGCATCGTCCAGCAATTGGTCGAGCGGCGGGCTGTCCCCCTCGCGGCGAAGCCTCTTCAATTCTTCAAAGACTTCCGCAGGCGGCCTGACCGACATGGAATTCCTCCATCGATCAATAGATTAGTCTTTTGGAGGGCGGCTGCAACCGGCACCTTGCGGGCATGCCGCAAACGGCGCATCTCGGGGCAAATTCGACCGCCGGGACAGTTCAATCGGGTTTCCGAAGCCCTCCAAAACCGCTATTCACGCCGCCATGACCGACACGCCCGCAAAAGACGCCGCCCAGGGCGGCAACGACTATTCCAAAACCCTCTTCCTGCCGCAGACGGAATTTCCGATGCGTGCCGGGCTGCCGCAGCGCGAGCCGGAGATGCTCAAGCGCTGGGAGGAGATGAACCTCTACGGCAAGCTGCGCGAGAGCGCGAAGGGGCGCGCCAAGTTCGTGCTGCACGACGGCCCGCCCTACGCCAACGGTCACATCCATATCGGGCACGCGCTCAACAAGATCCTCAAGGACGTCGTGACCAAGAGCCAGCAGATGCTCGGGTTCGACTCCAACTACGTGCCGGGCTGGGACTGTCACGGCCTGCCGATCGAGTGGAAGATCGAGGAAGAGAATTACCGCTCCAAGGGCAAGCCGAAGCCGAACTTCAAGGACTCGGCCGCGATGGTGGCGTTCCGCAAGGAATGCCGCGCCTATGCGCAGAAATGGCTCGACGTTCAGCGCGAGGAGTTCAAGCGGCTGGGCGTGATCGGCGACTGGGAGCATCCCTACGCCACCATGAACTACTTCGCCGAGGCGCAGATCGCCCGCGAACTGATGAAGTTCGCCGCCAACGGCACGCTGTATCGGGGCAGCAAGCCGGTGATGTGGAGCGTGGTCGAAAAGACCGCGCTGGCCGAAGCCGAGGTCGAGTACGAGGACTACACCTCGGATACGGTGTGGGTGAAGTTTCCGGTGAAGACCGGCGATGCGTCGACCAAGGACGCCGGCGTCGTGATCTGGACCACGACGCCGTGGACCCTTCCGGGCAACCGCGCGATCAGCTTCTCGTCGAAGATCGGCTACGGTCTCTACAAGATCACCGATGCGCCGGCTGATAACTGGGCCAAGACCGGCGACCTGCTGATCCTGGCGGATGGGCTCGCCGAGAGCGTATTCAAGCAGGCGCGCGTCGTCGCGTATGAGAAGGTTTCGGACGTCAGTGCCGACGTGCTGAAGGCGAGTGAGTGCGCCCATCCGCTGCGCGGCCTCGCCGGCGGCTACGAGTTCACCGTGCCTCTGCTCGACGGCGACCATGTCACCGACGACACCGGCACCGGCTTCGTCCACACCGCGCCGGGCCACGGCCGCGAGGACTTCGATATCTGGATGCACAATGCGCGCGCGCTCGAAGCGCGCGGCATTTCGTCGGTTATTCCCTACACCGTCGACGAGAACGGCGCGCTCACCGAGCAGGCGCCGGGCTTTGTCGGCAAGCGGGTGATCAACGACAAGGGCGAGAAGGGCGATGCCAACGAGGCGGTGATCGGCGCGCTGGTCGAGCGCGGCATGCTGCTGGCGCGCGGCAAGCTGAAGCACCAGTATCCGCATTCGTGGCGCTCGAAGAAGCCGGTGATCTTCCGCAACACGCCGCAATGGTTCATCGCGATGGACAAGGACATCGTCGATGACGGCGTGGCCAAGCCCGGCGACACGCTGCGGGCCCGCGCCCTGCAGGCGATCTCGGTCACCCAATGGGTGCCGCCGGCCGGCCAGAACCGCATCAACGGCATGATCTCCGGCCGTCCCGACTGGGTGATCTCGCGGCAGCGCGCCTGGGGCGTGCCGATCGCGGTATTCATCAAGGACAAGGGCGACGGCTCGGTCGACATCCTGCAGGACGAGATCGTCAACCAGCGCATCGCCGAAGCCTTCATGCAGGAAGGCGCCGACGCCTGGTACGCCGACGGCGCTGCCGAGCGTTTCCTCGGCGCGCGCGCCGCGGAGGGCTGGCAGAAGGTCGACGACATTCTCGACGTCTGGTTCGACTCCGGTTCGACCCACGCCTTCGTGCTGGAAGACGCGCAGAACTTCCCCGGCCTCGCCGGCATCCGCCGCAAGGTCGACGGCGGCGCCGACACGGTGATGTATCTCGAAGGCTCGGACCAGCATCGCGGCTGGTTCCATTCGTCGCTGCTGGAGAGCTGCGGCACCCGCGGCCGCGCGCCCTACGACGTCGTGCTGACCCACGGCTTCACGCTCGACGAGCAGGGCCGCAAGATGTCGAAGTCGCTCGGCAACACCACCGATCCGGCCAAGGTGATCGCGTCGTCCGGCGCCGACATCCTGCGGCTGTGGGTGTGCGCCACCGACTATGCCGACGATCAGCGCATCGGCCCCGAGATCCTCAAGAACGTGGTCGAGACCTACCGCAAGCTGCGCAACTCGATCCGCTGGATGCTCGGCACGCTGCATCACTATCACCGCGACGAGGCGGTGGCGTTTGCCGACATGCCGGAGCTGGAGCGGTTGATGCTGCATCAGCTCGCCGAGCAGAGCGCCGTCGTGCGCGCCGCGTATGCCGAGTTCGACTACAAGACCGTGGTGTCGTCGCTGGCGGCGTTCATGAACACCGAGCTGTCGGCGTTCTATTTCGACATCCGCAAGGACACGCTGTATTGCGACCCGCCGTCGTCGCTGGCCCGCAAGGCGGCGCTGACCACGATCGACATCATCTGCGATGCGATCCTGAAATGGCTGGCGCCGGTGCTGTCGTTCACCGCGGATGAAGCCTGGACCATGTACCGGCCCGACGCCGAGCCGAGCGTGCACCTGACGCTGTTCCCGCTCGATCTCGGCGAGTATCGCGACGACGCGCTGGCCAAGAAGTGGACGCTGATCCGCGCGGTGCGCCGCGTCGTCACCGGCGCGCTGGAAGTCGAGCGCGCGGCGAAGCGGATCGGCTCGTCGCTCGAAGCCTCGCCGATGATCTATCTGCCGGAAGCGTTCATGGGCGACATCTTCGACGTCGACTGGGCCGAGATCTGCATCACCTCGAATGCGATGGTCGAAATCCTGCGCGGCAACGACATGCCGCCCGCGGATGCGTTCCGTCTGCCGGAGCTGGCGGATGTCGCAGTCGTGGTCGAACGCGCCCAGGGCACCAAATGCGCCCGCTCCTGGAAGATCCTGTCCAGCGTCGGCAGCGATGCCGACTACCCCGACGTCTCCCCCCGCGACGCCCAGGCGCTGCGCGAATGGAAGGCGCTGGGGGCTCCGGTCTAAAGCTCTCGTCGTCCCCGCGCAGGCGGGGACCCATAACCCCTGGCGCCTGCGTTCGAGGCCAAGCCCATGACTGATGCCTCGTCTCAACCGAACCGACACGGCGTATGGGTCCCCGCCTGCGCGGGGACGACGCTTCGTGACAGGGCGGCGGCATCATGACCCCCGTCCGCCTCGGCATCCTCGCCGCCGTCGTCGCTCTGGCGCTCGATCAGGCCACCAAGCTGTGGCTGCTGTACGGGTTCGAGCTGGCACGGAAGGGCGTGGTGCCGGTGACCTCGTTCTTCGATTTGGTGCTCGCCTGGAACACCGGCATTTCCTACGGCTGGTTCGCCGGGCAGGGGCCGACCGGGCAGATGCTGATGCTGGCGTTCAAGGCGGTGGCGATCGTGGCGCTGGCGATCTGGATGGCGCGCTCCACCACCAGGCTTGCGACGATCGGTCTCGGGCTGATCATCGGCGGCGCGATCGGCAATGCGATCGATCGGCTGGCCTATGGCGCGGTGGTCGATTTCGCGCTGTTTCACGTCGAAATCGCCGGAAAAACCTACAACTGGTACGTGTTCAACATCGCCGACGTCGCGATTGTTGTCGGGGTGGCGGCCCTGCTGTATGACTCCCTCATAGGGCTACCCGCCGCAAAAGCGCCCTGATCCCGGCCGATACCGACCGCGCGGAATTGGGGCGCCTTCCGGGTTGCGGCCAGACCGCAAGACGTGAATAGGATCAACGCCATGCGCCAGACCGACAGCCGCCTTTCGACGCCGGAGACGTCCACCGCCGCGTTGCTCCGCACCGCCCGGGTCGCCGCCGTTGCCCTCGGGGTCGGCATCGTGCTGACGGCCGGGATCGCCCGCGCTCAGGAAGAGCAGGACGACTCCACCTTCGAGGAAAAGATCATCAAGGGCCTGATGTCCGGCATCGGCGCCACCAACATGGACAATTCCGGCATCAACTATCGCGAGCGCTCGCCGCTGGTGGTGCCGCCGAAGCTCGATCTGCCGCCGCCTGAAACCGCTTCGACGGCGGCGCCTGCGCCGAACTGGCCGAAGGACGCCGATCTGCAGCGCCGCAAGGAGATCAAGGCGGCCGAGGCCAAGTCGAAGCCGACGCCGTGGGAAGCCGCCCAGCCGCTCTCTCCGTCGCAGCTCAAATCGGTTCGCGCCGATTCCAACAAGGGCGGCAACGATCCGATGCAGCCCGGCAACCAGCAGAACAATCCGATGCTGAGCCCGTCGCAGCTCGGCTTCAACGGCTCGCTGTGGAGCGTGTTCGGCGGCAACAAGACCGAAACCGCGACCTTTACCGGCGAACCGCCCCGCGAGAGCCTGACCGAGCCGCCGGTCGGCTATCAGACGCCGTCGTCGAACTTCGCTTACGGCACCGGGCCGAAGGAAGCGCTCGGCAACAAGCGGATCGACATCATGACGGGCAAAGAAACCAGCAATTGAGTCTGGTTGCCGTCCGTCACGCTCCAATTCGGCCCGCCGCCTCGCGCGGCAACTCCGTGTCTCGTGTCGTCGAAAGCGCGCACGTCCGTGCCGCCGCGGACGCGTCGCGCCCGTTTCAGTCGGGCGCGCGTCCGGCTTGATCCGTCCTCCAGCCAGGATGATGCCTGATATGAACGCATCCGCCGTCTCGCGCCGCCGCCCGCTCGCAGCACTCGCCGTTCTCGCCGCCCTGCTGGTCGGTGCGCCGGCTGCTGCGCAGACCGTCACCGCCGTACCGCCGACGACCTTCACGCTGCAGAACGGGCTGCGGGTGGTGGTGATCCCGGATCACCGCACCCCGGTGGTGACACAGATGATCTGGTACAAGGTCGGCTCGGCCGACGAGACTCCGGGCAAATCGGGGCTGGCGCATTTCCTCGAACATCTGATGTTCAAGGGCACCGAAAAGCATCCGGCCGGCGAGTTCTCGCAGACCGTGCTGAAGATCGGCGGCAACGAGAACGCCTTCACCTCCTACGACTTCACCGGTTACTTCCAGCGGGTGCCGCGTCCCTATCTCGAACAGATGATGGCGTTCGAAGCCGACCGCATGACCGGCCTGGTGTTGAAGGACGAGAACGTGCTGCCCGAGCGCGACGTCGTGCTCGAAGAATACAACATGCGCGTCGCCAACAGTCCGGATGCCCGGCTCACCGAGCAGGTCATGGCGGCGCTGTATCTCAACCATCCCTACGGCCGGCCGGTGATCGGCTGGCATCAGGAGATCGCCAAGCTCGATCGCGACGACGCGCTGACGTTCTATCGCCGGTTCTACGCGCCGAACAACGCCACGCTGGTGATCGCTGGCGACGTCGAGGCCGACGAGGTCCGTCCGCTCGCTGAACGGATCTATGGGGTGATCCCGGCGCAGCCGGCGATCCCGGCGCAGCGAATTCGCCCGCAGGAGCCGACGCCGGCCGGACCGCGCACGGTGACGCTGGCAGACCCGCGCGTCGAGCAGCCTGCTGTGCGCCGCTATTATCTGGTGCCGTCGGCCCATACCGGCGCCAAGGGCGACAGCGCCGCGCTGGAAGTGCTGGCGCAACTGCTCGGCCAGGGCAGTAATTCGTATCTGTACCGCGCACTGGTGATCGACAATCCGCTGGCGATCTCGGTCGGCGCCAACTACCAGGGCAATGCGCTCGACGACAGCTACTTCATCGTCGCCGGCACGCCGAAGCCGGGGGTCGAATTCTCGGCGATCGAGAAGAAGATCGACGAGGTGATTGCCGATCTCGTCACCCATCCGGTCCGCTCCGAGGATCTGGAGCGGGTCAAGACCCAGCTCATCGCTGCCGCGGTCTACGCCCAGGACAATCAGACCACCCTGGCGCGCTGGTACGGCCAGGCGCTGACCACCGGGCTGAGCGTGCAGGACGTGCAGAGCTGGCCCGCGCGCATCCGCGCCGTCACCTCCGACGACGTCCGCGCGGCGGCCAAACAATGGCTCGACCGCAACCGTTCGGCCACCGGCTATCTGATCAACGGACCTGCCGCCAAGCAGGAGGAGAAGCGCTCGTGAGCATCGACCTGACTTCGGCGCGGCGCCTCGCGCTCTCCGCCTGCGTCGGCCTCGCGGTCGCGCTGTCCGCCGCGCCTTCCTACGCCGCCGCGAAGATCCAGCGCCTCGTCACCCCCGGCGGGCTGGTGGCGTGGTTCGTCCAGGACGCCACCGTGCCGCTGATCTCGATGGAGATCTCGTTCGACGGCGGCTCCAGTCAGGACCCCGCCGACAAGCCGGGCGTCGGCCACATGGTCGCGAACCTGATCGACGAAGGCTCGGGCGATATGGATTCGGCGACCTTCCACGAACGGCTGGATCGCCGCGCCATCCAACTGTCCTATTCGGTGAATCGCGATCACTTCCGCGGCTCGCTGCGGATGCTGAAGGAGGATCGCGACGAGGCGTTCGGCCTGCTGCGGACCTCGCTGACCAAGCCGCGGTTCGAGCCGAAGGATGTCGAGCGGATCCGCGCCCAACTGATCTCGACGCTGCGCCGCCAGTCGCTCGATCCGAACAATCTGGCGAGCCGCAAGTTTCTCGAAGTCGCGTTCGGTGACCATCCCTACGGCCGGCCTTCGACAGGCACGCTGGAAAGCCTGCCCAAGGTGACGATCGACGACATGAAGGCCTATGTCGGCCATGTGCTGGCGAAGGACACGCTGAAGATCGCGGTGGTCGGCGACATCGACGCCGATGCGCTCGCCAAGCTGCTCGACGATACCTTCGGCAGCCTGCCGGCCAAGGCGCAGCTCACGCCGGTGCCGGACGTGGTTGCCACCAAGCCGCCGGAGCGGACCAATGTCACGCTCGACGTGCCGCAGACTGTGGTGATGTTCGGCGGGCCCGGCATCAAGCGGCACGATCCGGACTTCATGGCGGCCTACGTCGTCAATCACATCCTCGGCGGCGGCTCGCTGTCGTCGCGGCTGTACAGCGAAGTGCGCGAGAAGCGCGGGCTGGCCTACTCGATCTACGAGCAGCTGCTGTGGATGCAGCATTCGGCGCTGTTCATCGGCTCGACCGGCACCCGCGCCGACCGCGCCACCGAAACCATCGACGCCGTTACCGCCGAGGTGAAGCGGATCGCGGGCGAGGGGCCGAGCGAGAAGGAGCTGGCCGAAGCCAAGTCCTATATCAACGGCTCGCAGATGCTGTCGCTCGACACCTCCGCCAAGCTGGCTCAGGCGCTGCTGCAGTATCAGAACGACGGCATGCCGATCGACTACATCGACAAGCGCAGCGACATCGTCAATGCGGTCACGCTCGCCGACGCCAAGCGCGCCGCGCAGCGGCTGTGGTCGAACGGCCTGCTCACCGTCGTGGTCGGCCGCCAGCCGCAGGCCGCCGCCCAGCCCAACATGGTGAAACCCGCCGGCGCCCCGCCTCCGGCGCGGGCCAATTAGCAACACGCTCAGACTCGCATTCGCCGCAACCTCTCCCCGAGGCACAGTTGAACCTCTCCCCGCGCGCGGGGAGAGGGGGCGGAAGCGGCGCGACCGTGCTACACAGCGGGCCGCCGTGCGGTCCGCGCGGCATCAACCGTTTTGGTGCCCCATGCTGCGGATCAGCCGCAACCTCGTGATCGAGGACGACGACATCGAGATCAGCTTCATCCGCGCCTCCGGGCCGGGCGGGCAGAACGTCAACAAGCTCGCCACTGCGGCGCAGCTTCGGTTCGACACCGCCAGGATCGCGCTGCCGGAAGACGCGGCGGCGCGCCTCGTCGGTCTGGCCGGCCAGCGCATGACCAAGGACGGCGTCATCGTCATCCGCGCCGACCGCTATCGCACCCAGGAACGCAACAAGGCCGACGCGCTGGAGCGGCTCGAAGAGCTGCTGAAAGCCTCGCTGGTCCGCCCGATTCCCCGCCGCGCCACCCGGCCGACGCTCGGCTCGAAGAAGCGCCGCCTCGAAGGCAAGAAGCGCCGCGGCGATATCAAGGCCGGGCGCAGCGGCAAGAGCTTCGACGATTGAGTGAAAGTTCCCCTCCCCCTTGCGGGGAGGGTGGCCGGCCGTAAGGCCGGTCAGGTGGGGGTAAGCCCCAAGCGCAGTGCCCGGGGCCCCCCCCCACCCCGGCCTCCGCTTCCGCTCGGCCGACCCTCCCCGCTGGGGGGGATCGGCAGCGCTAGCGTCGCAATTCCTCCTTCGCTCCCCTAAAGTCCGCGCTCTGCCAACCGAGTCGCCGCATGCCCGTTCGCCAGCTTCCCGAAACCATCGTCAACCGCATCGCTGCCGGCGAGGTGGTGGAGCGGCCGGCGAGTGTGGTGAAGGAGCTGGTCGAGAACGCGATCGATGCCGGCGCCAGCCGGATCGACATCTTTTCGGACGGCGGCGGGCGGCGGAAGATCGTGATTGCCGACGACGGCTCCGGCATGACGGCAGCCGATCTCGCCCTCGCGGTCGATCGCCATGCCACCTCCAAGCTCGACGACGAGGACCTGCTGGCGATCCGCACCCTCGGCTTTCGCGGCGAGGCGCTGCCGTCGATCGGCGCGGTGGCGAAGCTGTCGATCACCACGCGGCACGCCGCCGAGCCGCACGCCTGGAGCCTGCGCGTCGAGGGCGGCGACAAGAGCCCCATCGCGCCGGCGGCGCTGACGCAGGGAACGCGGGTCGAGGTCGCCGATCTGTTCTTTGCCACGCCGGCGCGGCTGAAATTTCTCAAGACCGACCGCACCGAGGCCGAGGCGATCCGCGAAGTGGTGCGACGGCTCGCCATGGCGCGGCCGGACGTTGCCTTCACGCTCGCCGGCGAAGAGCGTGCGCCGGTGACCTGGGGGGCAGCGCTGCCCGGTGCGCCGGGGCAATTGATCCGGCTCGGCGATATTCTTGGCGCGGATTTCCGCGCCAATGCCATCGAGGTCCGCGCCGAGCGCGAGGGCGTGGTGGTCGAAGGCTTCGCGGCGTCGCCGGCGCTGACCAAGGCCAATGCGCTCGGCCAGTATCTGTTCGTCAACGGCCGCCCGGTGCGCGACAAGCTGATCTTGGGAGCGGTGCGCGCCGCCTATTCGGATTACTTGCCGCGCGACCGCCATCCGGTGGTGGCGCTGTTCGTCACGCTGGATAGCCGCGAGGTCGACGCCAACGTGCATCCGGCCAAGACCGAGGTGCGGTTCCGCAATGCGGGCCTCGTCCGCGCGCTGATCGTGCACGCGCTGAAGGAAGGCCTCGCGCGCGAAGGCCGTCGCACCGCCGCCAACAGCGCCGGCAGCGTGATCTCGACGTTTCGCCCCGCTTCGATGCCGCCGGCGAATTGGGACTGGCGCTCGTCGCCGTCCTATCCAGTCGGCGGCAGCGCGGCGCCGTCGTTCGCCGAGCGCGCGCAGGCGGCGTTCGATGTCGGCGCGCCGAGCGCCGACATCCGCCCGCAGGAAATGACGCCGGATCTGCTCGACCGGCCGCTCGGCGCGGCGCGCACCCAGATCCACGAGACCTACATCGTGTCGCAGACCCGCGATGGCTTGATCGTGATCGATCAGCACGCGGCGCACGAGCGCATCGTCTATGAGCGGCTCAAAGCCTCGCTCGACGCCAACGGCGTGCAGCGGCAGATCCTGCTGATCCCCGACATCGTCGAGATGGACGAAGCGACGGTCGAGCGTCTGGTCGCGCGGGCCGAGGAGCTGGCGAAGTTCGGCCTCGTGATCGAGAGCTTCGGCCCCGGCGCCGTGGCGGTGCGCGAAACGCCGTCGCTGCTCGGCAAGACCGATGCGTCAGGTCTGCTCCGCGATCTCGCCGAGCACATGGCCGAGTGGGACGAAGCGCTGCCGCTGGAGCGCCGCCTGATGCACGTCGCCGCCACCATGGCCTGCCACGGCTCGGTGCGGGCAGGGCGCGTGCTCAAGCCCGAAGAGATGAACGCGCTCTTGCGCGAGATGGAAGCGACGCCGAACTCCGGCCAATGCAACCACGGCCGCCCGACCTATGTCGAACTGACGCTGACCGATATCGAGAAGCTGTTCGGGCGAAGGTAGTTGCCGTCTGTGCGTCCGCGTATTGCCTGTGCCCCGAGCCCCGCGCGCTCCCTCTCCCGCCTGCGGGAGAGGGTTGGGGTGAGGGCGCCCCAGGCAGTGAGTCAGCGGTCCGCGGAGAGGAGTGCCCTCACCCGGATCGCTGCGCGATCCGACCTCTCCCGCAAGCGGGAGAGGTTGCGCTGCGGTCGGGTCTGAAGGTTGTTCCTAAAGAGATTCCGGGTTCGCTGACTTCGTCAGCGCCCCGGAATGACTCGTGACAAGGTGCCTCAGAACACCTTCTTGATCCAGCCGTGCTTGTCCTCGGCGCGGCCGTATTGGATGTCGACGAGCTGTTTGCGCAGGCCCATCGCCACTTCGCCGGCCTGGCCGCCGTTGATGGTGAAGTCGCCGTGGTTCGAGCACACCTTGCCGATCGGCGAGATCACCGCGGCGGTGCCGCAGGCGAACGCTTCCTTGAGCTTGCCGCTGGCGGCGTCGGCGCGCCACTGCTCGATCGTGTACGGCTCCTCGCGCACGGTGCGGCCGGCGGCGCGCGCCAGCGTGATGATCGAGTCGCGGGTGATGCCGGGCAGGATGGTGCCGAGCGGCGGCGTGGTCAGCGAGCCGTCGTCGAACACGAAGAACACGTTCATGCCGCCGAGCTCTTCGACGTAGCGGCGCTCCAGCGCATCGAGGAACACCACCTGATCGCAACCGCGTTCGATCGCTTCGGCCTGGGCGCGCAGGCTGGCCGCGTAGTTGCCGCCGCACTTGACGCCGCCGGTGCCGCCGACCGCCGCGCGGGTGTAATTCTCCGACACCCAGATTGACACCGGCGCCGGGCCGCCCTTGAAGTACGAGCCGACCGGCGAGGCGATCACCGCGAAGATGTACTCCGCCGACGGCTTGACGCCGAGGAACACTTCGCTGGCGATCATGAACGGGCGCAGATACAGGCTGCCTTCGCCGCCCGGAATCCAACTCCGGTCGATCTTGACGATCTGTTCCACCGCTTCGATGAACACCGTCTCCGGCAGCTGAGCCATCGCCATGCGGTCGGCCGAGTCGCGGAAGCGGCGGGCGTTGGCGTCGGGGCGGAACAGATTCACGCCGCCGTCGTCGCGCTTATAGGCCTTGAGGCCTTCGAAGATTTCCTGCGCATAGTGCAGCACCGCGGTCGCGGTGTGCAGCGGGAAGTTGGACCGAGCCTCGACCCGCGCGCCGTTCCAGCCGTTGGTCTGGTCGTAGCGGACCACGGCCATGTGGTCGGTGAAGACGCGGCCGAAGCCGGGGTTGGCCAGCTTGGCGGTGCGATCGGCGTCCGGCGTCGGGCTGGTCGTGGGCTGCACCTCGAAATCCAGCCAGAGCGAGCCGTCCATCTTGTCGAACGAAACTCCCATCGATCCTCTCCTCGATCGGCGCGCCTGCGGGTGGCCGTGGTTGTGGCGGATCCGGCTACGCGAGCCGGCCGCAAGGGTGGTTATCGGTCCCGGCGGTGGCCGGGAGATGTTTTGGCGGAATTGCCGAACTCCGCTAATGTTTCGGCCGAGCCGTCCGACCATCGCATGCAGGCCGCCGGGCAGCTTCCTTTATCGGACTGCACGGGCACGGGTCGCAAGCGGAATAGTCGATTATTTCGTCTTGGTCGGCGGTTTTGTAACATAAAGACCTGATATGTCAACATGGCTGACATAAATTTCAACGAGATGATCCGACCGTCCGGCGACCGCTCGGCTGAGCCGGCGGCGGGGACCGATCCGCGGCCGCCACGCTGGGATATCGTCGAGCTGCTGTTCTTCGCCTATCGCGACTTCGTCGGCGACGCCGACCATGTGCTGGAGGCGTTCGGCTTCGGCCGCGCCCATCACCGCGTGGTGCATTTCGTCTGCCGCTATCCCGGCCTGACGGTGGCCGATCTGCTCGACGTGCTGCGGATCACCAAGCAGTCGCTCAGCCGGGTGCTGAAGCAACTGCTGGACGAGGGCTACATCGTGCAGAAGGCCGGCGACAGCGACCGCCGCCAGCGCCTTCTTTTCGCCACCGCAAAGGGCGAGGCGCTGGTGGAGAAACTGGCCCGGCTGCAGACCGAACGGATCGATCGCGCGCTGCGCGACCTCGGTCCCGGCGGCGCCGAGACGGTCGGCAAATTCCTCCGCGCCATGATCGATCGGGATGATCCGGACAAGGTGCTCCAGACCATCCTGCACGGCGGCGCCATCGCAAAGGATGTGACGTGATCCAGCTCGCAACATTGGCGAAGAAACCGGTCCGGCCCGCCGACGATGCGCCGCATCTGTTGCTGGTCGACGACGACCGCCGCATCCGCGATCTGCTGTCGCGGTTTCTCGCCTCCGAGGGCTATCGCGTCACCACCGCGCAGAGCGTGCGCGACGCCCGTGCCAAGCTGGCCGGACTCGATTTCGATCTCTTGATCCTCGATGTGATGATGCCGGGCGAGACCGGTTTCGATCTCGCCCGTTCGATCCGCCTGACGTCCGACGTGCCGATCGTGATGCTGACCGCCCGGCACGAGGCGGAGAGCCGGATCGAGGGCCTGCAGATCGGCGCCGACGACTACGTCGCCAAGCCGTTCGAGCCGCGCGAATTGCTGCTGCGGATCGGCAACATCCTCAAGCGCACCGCGCCCGCTCCCGCCGCCAAGGCCGAGACGGTGGCGTTCGGGCCGTATGTGTTTCACATCGAGCGCGGCGAACTGCGTCAGGGCGAGGAGATCGTCCACCTCACCGACCGCGAGCGCGACATGCTGCGGATGCTGGCGGCGGTCCCCGGCGAGACAGTGCCGCGCGGCGATCTGTCCGGCGCCGGCAATGCCAACGAGCGCGCCGTCGACGTCCAGATCAACCGCCTTCGCCGTAAGATCGAACGCGATCCCGCCAACCCGCTGTTCCTCCAAGCCGTCCGCGGCATCGGCTACCGCCTGGTGGCGGCGCCGTAGCTCCTGATTAGTTTCGTGATGAGCAGAGCTTTGCCCCAGGCACCGTGCAACCTCTCTCCGCCCTGCGCGGGGAGAGGTCGGCGCGCGTTCGCGCGCCGGGTGAGGGGCCGGGCAGGGCGCTTGTCACAGGCTCGGCGTTTCTTGGAGAGGCAGCAGCCCCTCACCCCAACCCTCTCCCCGCAAGGGCGGGGCGAGGGAGCTCGCCGTGCGCGGGGCGAGGGCATTGCTTTCAGCATTGACGCTGAAAACGGCGTTGCGCGTTCTATCCAGCGGGCCGCGTCATGAGTACGCTCGACACCGGGCTGACGCTGATCCGCTCCGCCTATGGGCGGGTGTCGGCGGCCAATGGTTACTTGGGCCAGCGCTTCAACGACTTCATGCCGAAGGGGCTGTATGCCCGTGCGCTGCTGATCATCATCGTGCCGATGGTGCTGTTGCAGTCGGTGATCGCCTTCGTGTTCATGGAGCGGCACTGGAACACGGTGACGCAGCGGTTGTCGGCGGCGGTGGTGCAGGACATTGCGACGCTGATCGACGTCTACAAGAGCTATCCGCAGGACAAGGACAAGGCGGTGCTGCGCCGGATCGCGCAGAGTCGGCTCGGCCTGGTGGTGGATTTCCTCGGCCCCGGAGAGATGCCGCCGCCGGGCCCGAAACCGTTCTTCTCGCTGCTCGATCAGTCGATCAGCAAGCAGATCAGCAAGCAGATCGCGCGGCCGTTCTGGATCGACACTGTCGGCCGCTCCAATCTGGTCGAGATCCGGATCCAGCTCGACGACGCGGTGATGCGGGTGTTCGCCCTGCGCAGCGCCGCCTACGCGTCGAATTCCGAGATCTTCCTGTTGTGGATGGTCGGCACCTCGACCGTGCTGCTGATCGTCGCGGTGCTGTTCCTGCGCAATCAGATCCGCCCGATCCTGCGCCTCGCCGACGCCGCCGAGAGCTTCGGCAAGGGCCGCGACGTGCCGAACTTCCGGCCGCGCGGCGCGCGCGAAGTGCGGCGGGCCGCCCACGCCTTCATCGAGATGAAAGCCCGCGTCGAGCGCTCGATCGAGCAGCGCACCGCGATGCTGGCCGGCGTCAGCCACGATCTGCGCACGATCCTCACCCGCTTCAAGCTCGAGCTCGAACTGATCGGCGAAGCGCCGGAGACCGAGGGCATGCGCAAGGACGTCGATGAGATGTCGGCGATGCTCGAGGCCTACCTGGCGTTCGCCCGCGGCGACAGCGGCGAGCCGTCGCTGCCGACCGACATGGCGGCGGCGCTCGAAGAGCTGCGCTCCGACGCCGAACGTCACGGCCATCTCGTCAGCGTGGCCTTCACCGGCCAGCCGGTGGTGACGGTGAAACCGGCATCGTTCAAGCGCTGCCTCGCCAATCTGGTGTCGAACGCCGCGCGCCATGCCCACACCATCGCCATCACCGGGCAGCGCGATCACCGCTATCTGACGGTGACAATCGATGACGACGGTCCCGGCATTCCGACGGCGATGCGCGAGGAAGTGTTCAAGCCGTTCCTGCGGCTCGACGACGCCCGCAACCAGGACGAAGGCGGCACCGGCCTCGGCCTCGCCATCGCCCGCGACATCGCCCGCTCGCACGGCGGCGACATCACGCTGGGCGACAGCCCGATGGGCGGCCTGCGCGCGATCGTGCGGGTGCCGGTGTAGTTCTATTCGTGTAGTTCGTCGGCGTCTCCCTATCCTCAACCGTCATCACCCGCGCATGCGGGTGATCCAGTATTCCAGAGCGCCAGTTATTTCACACGAGCGCTCTTCAATACTGGGTCGCCCGGACAAGCCGGGCGATGACGTGGGTGTGTGTGGAAGCGCCCTGCCTACTTCGCCAATTCCTTCGACCGCTTCGTTGCTGCAGCGACCGCGCGGGTCAGCAGCGGGCGGAAGCCATCCTCCGCCATCAGCACGTCGAGCGCGGCGGCGGTGGTGCCGCCGGGGGAGGTGACGTTCTTGCGCAGCGTTGCGGCGTCGAGGTCGGAGCGGTGCAGCAGTTCGCCGGAGCCGGCGACGGTGGCGCGCGCCAGCGTCATCGCGAGCTCTTCCGGCAGGCCGGCTTCGACGCCAGCGCGGGCGAGTTCTTCGGCGAGCAGGAACACGTAGGCCGGCCCCGAGCCCGACACTGCGGTAACGGCATCGATCAGCGCCTCGTCCTCGACCCATTCGACGCCGCCGGTGGCGCGCAGCAGTGCATCGGCAATGCCGCGCTGGGCGGGCGTGACGTTAGCGGCCGCGACTGCGACGGTGATGCCGCGCCCGATCGCGGCCGGCGTGTTCGGCATCGCGCGGACGACGTGGCCGCCGAGCTGGGCGGACAGCGCAGCGATCGGCTTGCCGGCCATGATCGACACCACCAGGGTCGACGGCCCGACATAGCCGCGCAGCGCGGTGGCGGCTTCGGCGAACATCTGCGGCTTCACCGCGACCACCAGCGTCGACACCGCGCCGACATCGGCCGCGGAGGCGTTGAGGCGGACACCGCGCGCGCTCAGCGCCGCGATGTCGTCTGTGGGATGCGGCTCGATCACCACGACGTCGCCGCCGTCCAGCCCTTGCGCCAGCCAGCCGGTGAGCAGTGCGCCGCCCATCTTGCCGGCGCCGGCCAGTACCACGGTGCCGCCGAGCTGTTGCAGGGGAGATTTCGAGGACGTGATCATCGCAAGCATCCATCCGCACCGCGACGGCGGTGCGTTCTGACCGGGTTTTATGGGATGCGCGAAGGGGTCACAAGCGCCGTGCGCAGCCGCCTGCGCCGGCCCGAACGATCACAGCGTCTTCATGAAGAACAGGCGCTGCGAGCCGCGCGGATGGTCCGCGATGCGACCGAACTCCTGATAGCCGTGCTTGCGATAGAAGTCCGGCGCCTGGAACTGATAGGTGTCGAGCCACACCCCGGCGCAGCCACGCTCTTTCGCGAGCTGTTCGGCGCGGCCGAGCAGCTCGGTGCCGAGCCCGCCGCGGCGCGCCGTGTCCGGCAGCGCGAGCAGTTCGACGAACAGCCAATCGTAGACGATCCGGCCCCACAGGCCGCCGACGGTCTCGCCGGTGTCCGGGTCTTCGACGACTAAGCAGACTTGCTGAAAGCCGGAAGGTCCACCGGCCTGCTCATTGTAGGCGATCAGCGCGCGCAGGATCGCGGCGCGGTCGAGCTCTGAGGCATCGTCGCGGACGACGATACGCAGCTCTTGGCTCACGCCTCGCCCTGAGTGTCGAACATCGCCGCGCTCATCGCTTCGGCGGCAGTCTTGCCGGCCCACACCGTAAACTGGATCGCCGGATAGTAGCGTTCGCAGGCGTGGATCGCGCTGACCAGCATGGTCTCGCACTGCGCTTCGGTGGCGGCCAGACCGCCCGGCAGCACCAGTGCCTGGCGGTACATCACAGTACCGGTGTGATTCCACACGTCGAAATGTCCGACCCAGAGCTGTTCGTTGACCGCTGCGATCAGTCGCAGCGTTTCATTGCGCCGCGCCGCCGGCACCTTCATGTCGAAGGCGCAGGCCAGATGCAGCGCTTCGATTTCGTGCATCCAGGTGAACGACAGCGTGTAGTCGGTCCACTGGCCCTTGGCGACGATAGTGATTTCATCTTCGCCGGAGCGCTCGAAAGCGAGGTCGTTCGACGCGGCGATGTCTTCGACCACCGCGAGCGGATTGTTTCGTGACTCGATGATGCCTTCGAGCAAGGGCATGCCGTCTCGACCTTACGTTGGAATATGCTGATACGCATGAGGCAGGCCGGTACGCGCCTGTACCCGTGCTCGCGTCGGATGGATTAGTTCCGGACGAACCGAGGTTGCACAGATGAAATGATGTGATTTGCGGAATCCGTGCAATCCCGCGCTTCGCCAATTCCACAACCAAAGAGTAACCCGTCCACAGCCCAGCGAGCAGCACGAGAACAAAACGGAATCGGATTCGCGTTAGCCGAGTCCGGGGCGTGGAATTCGCTCCACACGAGTCTTTCGACGCATGGGCAACCTTTGATTCGTGGCGGTGCGCTGGTAGCCTGGACCCGACCTTCAGACCACAGCCGAGTGAGACTGCCGATGAACGACTCCGTCACCGATACCGCCGAGACTGCGCCGCCGCCGGCCGAGCGGTCGTATCCGCGCTTTGCCAAGCCGCAGCGCGTCGCCTTCGTGCAGTCGTCGTGGCATCGCGACGCGGTCGGCGCCTGCTGGGAGTCGTTTCTGCGCGAGATCGTCGCGCGCGGCATCGCCGACCAGCAGGTCGACCTGTTCGAAGTGCCGGGCTCGTTCGAGATTCCGCTGCACGTCCAGTTGCTCGCCAAGACAAGGCGCTACACGGCGATCGTCGCCGCCGGACTCGTGGTCGACGACGGGCTCACCGGCTTCGTCGCCCAGACGGTGATCCAGGCGTTGATGGAGGTGCAGCTCAAGACCGAGGTGCCGGTGTTCTCGGCGGTGGCGACGCCGCACAGCTTCGAGCGCGGCGAGGCCGATACCGAGCGCTTCCGCCAGCACTTCGCCGCCAAGGGCGCCGACGTCGCCCATGCCTGCGCCGACACCCTGCTCAGCCTCGAACGCCTCCGCGGCCAGGTCGCGGCTGGGATCGTGTAGTCGAACGACTCCGTCATTCCGGGGCGCGAGCGAAGCTCGCGAACCCGGAATCCAGAGATTATTGAAATACTGCTGGTGCCTTGAACGTCGAGATTCCGGGTTCGCTCACTTCGTGAGCGCCCCGGAATGACGACTTTCTTGTCGACGAAGAGATTCCGGGTTCGCGCTTCGCGCGCCCCGGAATGACGAAAGAGAGGTGAGGAAAGCTCAGTCGAACAGGCTCGACACCGACTCTTCCGCCGCGGTGCGGCCGATTGCTTCGCCGATCAGGGAGGCTATCGAGAGCGTGCGGATGTTCGGCGCGTTGCACACCGCCTCGGTCGGCTGGATCGAGTCGGTGATCACCAGCTCCTTGAGCTTGGAATTGGTGATCCGAGCGCAGGCGCCGCCGGACAGCACGCCGTGGGTGATGTAGGCGTAGACGTCGGTGGCGCCGTTGGCGATCAGCGCTTCGGCGGCGTTCACCAGCGTGCCGCCGGAATCGACGATGTCGTCGAGTAGGATGCAGGTGTAGCCAGCGACGTCGCCGATCACGTTCATCACTTCGGATTCACCGGCGCGCTCGCGGCGCTTGTCGATGATCGCCAGCGGGGTGTTGAGGCGCTTGGCGAGGCCGCGGGCGCGGACCACGCCGCCGACGTCGGGCGACACCACCATCACCTTCGACAGGTCGAAGCGCTCCTTGATGTCGCGCACCATCACCGGCGAGGCGTAGAGGTTGTCGGTCGGGATGTCGAAGAAGCCCTGGATCTGGCCGGCGTGCAGATCCAGCGTCATGACCCGGTCGACGCCGGCATGGGTGATCAGATTGGCGACCAGCTTGGCCGAGATCGGCGAGCGCGAGCCGACTTTGCGGTCCTGCCGGGCGTAGCCGAAATACGGGATCACCGCGGTGATGCGGCGCGCCGAGGCACGGCGCAGCGCGTCGGTGATGATCAGAAGTTCCATCAGATGGTCGTTGGCCGGAAACGACGTCGACTGGATGATGAAGACGTCCGAACCGCGGACGTTCTCCTGAATCTCGACGAAGACTTCGTTGTCGGCGAAGCGGCGGACGCTCGCTTTGGTCAGCGGCATGTTCAGCCACTGGGCGATGTCGCGGGCCAGTGCCGGATTGGAGTTGCCGGCGACCAGTTTGACCGATCCGTTCTTGCCCGACATCGACGCGTCCCCCCTCGGCGCGGTGGATACTACGTTCAGCATATCGGTTGACTCGCGAAATCGGACACTTTTGCGAGCGAGGTGATAACAGTCGGCCGCCAGCGATGGCAACCCATCGTGACGGTTTTCCGATGCGGATTCGACCTATGTCGCGTGCAATTGCAGCAATCAGCGTGCAGCGTAACTCAGGGCTGCAGAGGACGCATCGCTGCTCGCCGCCGGTGTCGGCTCGGCGCTTGCGATCGCCGGGCCGCTCGCCGTCGGCGCCGAAGGCTTGGCGGGCTCGGCTGGTAACCCGCCGTTCACCAAGCCGCTGAGGCCGGTGAAGCCGGCTTGTGCGATCCGGCGCAGCACGACGTCGTCGGCTTGCGACCAAGCATCGCGGCCGTTGCCGGCCGGTTCCTCGCCGGACAGCCGCAGCGCGCGCTGTTGGTTGCGATCGTAGACGTCCCAGACCCAGGCGATGTTGGTGCGGTTGCCGCGGACCTGCGCCGACAGGTAGCTGCGAACCCGATAGGCCGCGCCGCCTTCGCGGGAGACCACCGGGATGTGGCGCAGCTTGGATTCGCTGTCGAGCACCGCGACCATGCGGTCGAACACCTGCGGCGGCGGTCCGTCGATCGACTCGAATGCAACGCCAGTTCCGCCTGCCGAAGCCATCGGGCCGGCGCCGGGGCCGCCTTCGGTGACACAGCCGGCGAGGCCGGTCAGCAATGCGAGCAGGAGGGCGGTGTGCGTCGTGCGCGAAGCGATCTGGCGGGGCAGGCGAGCCGACATGCAGGGTCCCGTCGAAGGCGCGGCACAGCGGCCGCCGAACGAGGCAAGCGATATCGTTAAAATGCATTAAGGTCTAGGGTGCGGCGCCCGCCCGGTTAACCTTTTGCCGCCGCTGCGCAACAATTTCTCTAAAAGTTTCAGTGAATTGTCCCGATCGGCCGGGTCCGATCCGTAAACCAACGTGGTTAATCCACGTTTACCTTTGGCCCTGCGGGCTCACTCCAGAACGATCGCGTGGACGTGGCGGCCGTAGTCAGGCTCGCTGCGATGGGTGGTGCGCCGGTAGGAGAAGAACCGCTCGTCCGGATAGGTGTCGATGCCGAGATCGTCGATCATGCCGACGCCGGCGGTTTCCAGCCGCATCCGGATGAAACCACCGAGGTCGAATTGCGCATGACCGGGCCGGCCGGCCGCGGCGAAGAACGCCGCGTAAGCCGGATCGGCGGCGGTGAAGCGGGCAACGAACTCGTCGCCGACCTCGTAGGACGGCTGCCGGATCAGCGGGCCGATCGCGGCGATCACGCGGCTGCGGTCGGCGCCGAGCCGCTCCATCGCCGCCAGGGTGGACTCCAGCACGCCGGTCAGTGCGCCCTTCCAGCCGGCATGGGCGGCGCCGATCACTCGCGCAGCCGGATCGGCGAACAGGATCGGACCGCAATCGGCGGCCGAGGCTCCGATCGCCAGACCCGGCGTGCGGGTGACGATGGCGTCGGCCTTTGGCCGGTTTGCCGCATCCCACGGCGTCTCAGCCACCGCGACGTCCGGCGAATGGACCTGGTGGACGGTGAGGAAGTGCTCCGGCGTGACGCCGAGCGCCTCGGCCATGCGCCGCCGGTTCTCGGCGACTTTGGCCGGGTCGTCGTTCGAGCCGACGCCGGCGTTCAGCCCGGCATAGATGCCTTCGGACACGCCGCCCTCGCGGGTGAAGAACGCATGACGCAGGCCCGGCGCGGCGCCGAGCAGCGGCGAGGTGATCATCATCCGTGGGTCCCTTGCCGGCGCTCGGCGGCGCGGTCGGTGTCATCGCTGAGCGCGACCAGGGTCTCGATCTTCGGGTCGGATACGCCGATCACCTTGAACATCGAGCCCATCGCGCCGCGGCCTTCGCCGGTCAGGCGCTGCAGCGCGCCGGCGATGTCTTCCGACACCTGCGCGGTCGCTTTCGCCATCAGCGACAGCGCGCGGGTTTCGATGCCGAGCCGCTTCAGGAAAGTGCCCTGGGTCACCGGGCCGTGGGCGCGGGCGCCGATGCTTTCGGCGGCGCGGCCGAGCGCGTCGAAGTCGACATGGGCGGTGAGGTCGGCGCGGCCGGGATGCTGCAGCGGATCGGCATAGCTGTGGCTGGCGATCGCCTGGAAGGTGTCGCCGACGTCGCTGCGCAGATGGCCATAGTCGATGATCAGCGCCGCGCCGCCCTGGTCGCGCACCCGGCTGGCGATTTTCAGAATCTCGGTGTCGGGCCGCCATTCGAACACGGCGCCGGGCGGCGCCAGCCGCACCAGCGGCGGCAGCAGCGCCTCGAAGCCGGGAATCGGATCGGCGGCGACACCGAACACCAGTTCGCCCGACTCGCCGATCTCGATCACCCGCTCGTGCCATCCGGTCTCGCGCTTGATCGCCTGATGGATCGGCAGCACGTCGAAATACTCGTTGGCGAGAATGACGGCGGGGCCTTCCGGCACGTCGTCGAAGCTGTCGTGCCAATGGATGTTGCGGATGCCGGCCAGCGTGGCTTCCTGCTTCTGTCGCAGCACCGGGTTGACCTCGACCAGATGCACGCTGAGCGACTGGTACAGGATCGGCAGCACCCGCAGCGCCCGGAGCGCGTCGGCCATCATGGTGCCGCGGCCGGGGCCGATCTCGATCAGCCGCAGCTCCTGCGGTTCGTCGGCCGCCTTCCACACCGAGGCCGACCACAGCCCGAGCAGTTCGCCGAACATCTGGCTGATCTCGGGCGAGGTGGTGAAGTCACCCTCACGGCCGAGCGGGTCGCGGGTGATGTAGTAGCCGTGCTGGGGATGGCCGAGACACAACTCCATGTAGCGCCACACCGGCATCGGGCCGGCGGCCTTGGTCAGCCGCTTGATCTCGGTGGCGAGCGCGGTCTGGTCGATCATGAGGCGGACTCGCTCGGATGGGTCGAGGCCGCAGGCGAGGTCACCTGTCCACGGCGCCAGGTGGTGATCGTCACGCCGATGCCGACGATCACCATCGGCACCGACAGCAGCATCCCCATCGTCAGCCCGCCCCACAGGAAGCCGAGCTGCGGATCGGGTTCGCGGAAGAACTCGCCGGTGATGCGGGCGAGGCCATAGAAGGTGAGGAACGCGCCGATGATCAGGCCCGGCCGCTTCAGCGCGCCGGCGCGGATCATCAGCGCCAGGATCACGAACAGCGCGATGCCTTCGAGCCCGGCTTCATAGAGCTGGCTCGGATGCCGCGGCAACGGCCCGGCATGGGGAAACACCATTGCCCAAGGCACCGAGGCGTCGGCCGGCCGGCCCCACAATTCGCCGTTGATGAAGTTGGCGATGCGGCCGAGGAACAGCCCGATCGGGCCGACCGCGCAGGTGATGTCGCCGAGCGACAGGATCGGCACCTTGCGCTTCCAGCCGAACAGCACGACCGCCAGCACGCAGCCCATGAAGCCGCCGTGGAACGACATCCCGCCTTTCCACAATTCGAAGATCTCCGCCGGATTCCGGATGAAGAAGTCGAGATTGTAGAACAGCACGTAGCCGGTGCGGCCGCCGAGGATGATGCCGATGGTGACCCAGAGGATGAAGTCGTCGAACGCTTCCAGCGAGATCGGCGATGGACCGCCCCACAGCCGCTGACGCTGCAGCAGCATCCGGGCATACAGCCAGCCGATGACGATGCCGGCGATATAGGCCAGCGCGTACCAGCGGATCGCGAACGGACCGATCGCGACGGCCACCGGATCGAACACGGGAAAGGCGACGGCGAAGAATGGCATTGTTCGTTTGGCTTATCTCCAAAGCCCGCAACGGTACAGCGTCAATTGCCGCGATGCGCGCTCCAGGAACTGTCGACTGATGCTTAAATCGACCTTGCGACGTGGGTGCGAACGTCGCAAGGAGAGGCGAAACCGGCCGGGCCGGCTCGGGTCGCGGCTTCGCGGCCTTGAAGGACGCCCGTTCCATCGCCATTGTCACCGCAATGCCCGTGTGGCTTGCAACCGCGCACGACGCGCGACGGAGATCTCGACCATGACCCAGACCAACAACCGGCTTTTCGACGAGATCGGCCGCCTGATGAACGACGCCGCCGGCGCGGCCCAGGGCGTCAAGCGCGAGATCGACGGCGTGGTGCGCAGCCAGGCCGAGAAGATTCTGCGCGACCTCGATCTGGTGAAGCGCGAGGAGTTCGAGGCGTTCAAGGAGATGGTTCGCCTCACCCGCGAAGAGAACGAAGCCCTGAAGGCCCGCATCGCCGCGCTGGAAGCCCGCCAGGGCGGCGGCTCGGAGCCCCCGACCGCGCTGGCGTGAGGACGGCGAACAGGCGCCAGTTTGCCCTGCTCGAGTCCCTCATGGTGAGGAGGCCGCGAAGCGGCCGTCTCGAACCATGAAGGCCGATGAGGCTCAGCCTACACCCGGTCGCGTCCTTCGAGACGCCCGCCGCCGCCTAGCGGGCGGCGCGGGCTCCTCAGGATGAGGCCGTGCTCGGGAAGACTTGATTTCCTTGTCATTTGCGGCCTTTGCGGCTAGAAACCCGCCACGTCTGCGGCCCCCGCACCCCTGGAGGCTTGCCGCGGCGTGTGCAAATGGGCCGCTTTGCGGCCTTTAACTTTTTACAGATCAAGGACTTAAACAGATGACGAGCGTCTTGGAACTGAAGGCGACCGCGCGTCCGAAGAGCGGCAAGGGGGCCGCCCGGGCCGAGCGTCGCGCCGGCCGCGTGCCCGGAGTGATCTACGGTGACAACCAGCCCCCGCTGCCGATCTCGGTCGAAGAGAAAGAGCTTCGCCTGCGGATCCTGGCAGGCCGGTTCCTGACCACGATTTTCGACGTCGTCCTCGACGGCCAGAAGCATCGCGTCATCCCGCGCGACTATCACCTCGATCCGGTGAAGGACTTCCCGCTGCACGTCGACTTCCTGCGGCTCGGCGCCGGTGCGACCATCCGCATCAGCGTGCCGCTGCACCTGAAGGGTCTCGACGTCGCTCCGGGCGTGAAGCGCGGCGGCACCTTCAACATCGTCACCCACACCGTCGAGCTGGAAGCGCCGGCCGACAACATCCCGCAGTTCATCGAAGCCGACGTGTCGAACCTCGACATCGGCGTGTCGCTGCATCTGTCGGACATCGCGCTGCCCAAGGGCGTCAAGTCGGTGTCGCGTGAGGACGTCACGCTGGTCACCATCGTGCCGCCGTCGGGCTACAACGAAGACAAGGCTGCGGCGGGTGCCGCGCCTGCGGCCGCTGCCGCGCCGGCTGCTGCGGCGAAGGCTCCGGCTGCTGCTGCCAAGGCTCCGGCCGCGGCTGCTCCGGCGGCCAAGAAGAAGTAATCCGGCGCGGGGTCCCGCGTCATGCGGCTGTTCGTTGGGCTCGGCAATCCTGGTGCGAAGTACCAGGGCAACCGGCACAACATCGGCTTCATGGTCATCGACGAAATCGCGCGGCGTCATGGCTTCTCGCCATGGCGCCGTCGTTTTCAGGGCGAGACCGCCGACGGCGTACTCGACGGGGTGCGCATCACGCTGCTCAAGCCGACGACCTACATGAACGACTCCGGTCGCGCCGTGCAGGAGGCCGCCGGCTTCTACAAGATCGGGCAGGACGAGGTCGCCGTGTTTCACGACGAGATCGAACTGCCGCCGGCGAAAGTTCGCGTGAAGGTCGGCGGCGGCATCGCCGGGCACAACGGCCTGCGCTCGATTTCGGCGCATATCGGCAACGATTATCTGCGCGTCCGTCTCGGCGTCGGCCATCCGGGCGTAAAGGATCTGGTGCACAATCATGTGCTCGGCGACTTCGCCAAGAGCGAGCGGCCCTGGGTCGAAGCTTTGTGCGAGATCGCCGCCGACAATGCCGGCCTGATCGCCAAGGGAAAAGACGCCTCCTTCGCCAACAAGGTGCATCTGGCGATGCAGGCGAAGGGATTTTACGACAACGACAAGGGCGACAAAGTCGCCAAGTAACACACCGTCATGGCCGGGCTTGTCCCGGCCATCCACGCCTTCGCCGAGCGGCAACGCCGTAAGGCGTGGATGCCCGGCACAAGGCCGGGCATGACGAACTCTGGATCGAGGACGACATGGGCTTCAAATGCGGGATCGTCGGGCTGCCGAATGTCGGCAAGTCGACGCTGTTCAACGCGCTGACCGAGACCGCGGCGGCGCAGGCGGCGAACTATCCGTTCTGCACCATCGAGCCGAATGTCGGCGAGGTCGCGGTGCCGGATCCGCGGCTCGACAAGCTGGCGGAGGTCGGCAAGTCGCAGCAGATCATTCCGACCCGGCTGACGTTCGTCGACATCGCCGGCCTGGTGAAGGGCGCCTCCAAGGGTGAAGGCCTCGGCAACCAGTTCCTCGCCACCATCCGCGAGGTCGACGCGATCGCGCACGTCGTGCGCTGCTTCGAAGACAGCGACATCACCCATGTCGAAGGCAAGGTCGCGCCGCTCGCCGACATCGAGACGATCGAGACCGAGCTGATGCTCGCCGATCTCGAGAGCCTGGAAAAGCGCGTCGACAACCTGACCAAGAAGGCGAAGGGCGGCGACAAGGATTCCAAGGAGCAGCTCGAGCTGGTCACCCGCGCGCTCACGCTGCTACGCGACGGCAAGCCGGCGCGTTTCCTCGAGCGCAAGCCGGAGGAAGAACGCGCGTTCCGGATGCTCGGCCTGCTCACCTCCAAGCCGGTTCTGTACGTCTGCAACGTCGAGGAAGGCTCGGCCGCCGAAGGCAATGCGTTTTCCGAAGCGGTGATGGCGCGCGCCAAGGAAGAGGGGGCGGTCGCGGTGGTGATCTCGGCCAAGATCGAATCCGAAATCGCGACGCTGTCGAAGGAGGAGCGTACTGATTTTCTCGACACGCTGGGCTTGCACGAGGCCGGTCTCGACCGGCTGATCCGCGCCGGCTACGAGCTGTTGCACCTGATCACTTACTTCACCGTCGGCCCGAAGGAGGCTCGTGCCTGGACCATCACCAAGGGCACCAAGGCGCCGCAGGCCGCAGCCGTGATCCACACTGATTTCGAGAAGGGCTTCATCCGCGCCGAAACCATCGCCTATGACGACTACATCCGTCTCGGCGGCGAAGCCGGCGCCCGCGACGGCGGCAAGCTGCGGCTGGAAGGCAAGGAATACGTCGTCGCCGACGGCGACGTGATGCACTTCAGGTTTAATACCTGAGGGCGGGAGCGCGATTCTTCGCGCGCCTGCCTTTCACCGAGTCATTCCGGGGCGCGCGAAGCGCGAACCCGGAATCTCTGGTCGCAACAATCTCGGGATTCCGGGTTCGCGAACTATGTTCGCGCCCCGGAATGACGGTCTCTTTGTTATCTGAATCCCTGCTGATCGCGGATCGCGCCGAGGTGTTCGTTGATGCGGAACACGATCAGCACGAACTCTGCGACGATGCGCGAGAACACGATCCCGACCAGGATCGAGGCGAGGCTGGACAGCACCAGGATGAAGCCGCTGAACGGGCTCACCGCCATCGCCGCAAGTCCGGAAAACACGCCGGAAATTCCGAACAGCACCGTCAACGCGATCACCAGCCAATAGAAGGTCTTGATGATGGTCGGCGTGATGAAACGGTCCCATTGAAACAGGTCCCGAAAGTTGAACATCGGTGGTCTCCCCCAACAAACCGAATGATGGGCTTGTGATCGACCGCAATAACGGCCACAATCGGGCTCTCCTACCAGCAAATGCCATGACAGCCCTGTTCTTCGAAAATTTCGCGCCCGGCCATTTCGGCCGCTATGGACCTCGCCGTGTGACGCGCGAGGAGATCATCGCTTTCGCTTCGGAATACGATCCGCAGCCGATGCATCTGGACGATCACGCCGCCAACGCATCGATGCTGAAGGGCATGTCGGGCTCCGGCTGGCACCTGTCGTCGCTGATGATGCGGATGATGTACGACGGTTTCATCAAGGACACCGCTTCGCTCGGCTCGCCCGGCGTCGACGAGATGCGCTGGATGTCGCCGCTGCGGCCCGGCGACGATCTGATGCTCGACGTCGAAGTGATCGAAGCGCGGGTGTCGAAGAGCCGGCCCGAGACCGGGATCGTCACCTTCAAGTGCTATGTCCGCAACGGCCGCGGCCAGATGCTGAGCGAGATGGTGTCGCCGATCATCGTCAAGCGCCGTGACGCGGACGCCGCGCCGGTCGCCGCCGGCAGCAACGGATAGCGATCACCATGCGTTTTCTCGAAGACATGACGATCGGCGACCGCCGCGAGGTCGGCACGTTCACGTTCACGGCGGACTCGATCAAGACGTTCGCGGCGCAGTTCGATCCGCAGCCGTTCCATCTCGACGAGGAGGCCGGCAAGCAGTCGCTGTTCGGCGGGCTGGCGGCATCCGGCTGGCACATCGCCGCGGTGTGCATGAAGCTGATGGTCGCGGACGCCCAGCGCGAGGCGGTCGAGGCCGCCAAGCGCGGCGATCAGGTGGCGGTCGGCGGCCCGTCTCCGGGCTTCCGCGAGCTGCGCTGGCTGAAGCCCGTGCTGGCCGGCGACACCATCACCTACTACAAGCAGGTCGAGAATCTGCGGCCTTCTGATTCGCGCCCGCAATGGGGAATCATGCAGGCGCGCAACACCGGGATCAATCAGCGCGGCGAGGAGGTGTTCTCGTTCCTCGCCACGGCGTTCGTGCCGAGGCGACCGCACGCCGAGTGAGGCGCAGCGGACACAGCCGGTCGCATTTTAACCAAATGCGAGGCTTTTCCGCGAGACGGCGCCGGAACGCGGGGGATATTAGGAAGTTGTGAACCCTGCGGGCGTCACGTTCGACGAACGCAGGGCTGAGGGAATCGAACACAATGGCTGACCAAGTTGGACTGAAATGGGTGGGCGTGATTTTCGCCACCGTGACCCTGGCGGTGATGATCACCACCGGAATGATCGTGAAGGGCTACGCCGTGGGCTCCTATAGCCTCGAGACGCCGGCCGCTCTCTCCGACCGCTGAGCGGTCACCGGCCGGCGATCAAGCCGGCCTCGACATCTTCGATCCGAGCGAGTTTCGAGATCGACGACAAAAAAGCAGCCACCTCGCGATGGCTGCTTTTGTCGTTTTGAACCGATGATTTGTTGAACCGGGTTGTTCACCAGTTCGGCTGGGCCGCCGCCTAATCCGGCCGCGGCCGCCGGTTGGGCGAATCAGCCGTGACGCAGGCTGTCGGCGGTGCGCTTCCACTGCGCGACGTTGTCGGCGATCATCCGGGTCGACTTCATTGCCGCCTGGCTGAGCTGGGCGTAGCTGGAGATCTCGCGCTGCACCCGCTGGCCTTCGGCGTGCAGCAGGTCACGCAGCGTCTCCAGTTCGCCGATCAGGTTCTCGATCTCGCCGAGCGAGGTGCCGGCGACGCGCTGGATTAGCGAATTGACGTTGTTGACCGCGGCTTCAGCACCGCCTTCGAGGCCCAGCGTCGAGGCGGGAGCCGCTGCGGTGTCGGTGGTGGAAGCGGTCGCCGACGGGCGGCGCAGATAGGCGATGTCGTTGCGGACGAAGTCGCGGATGCCCGCTTCCACCTCGGAGACGGCGGCGAGGTTCTCGTCGGCTTCGGCGGTTTCGATCTTCTCGGAAGGAATGGCGTTCATTCGGTTGGTCCCCTGTTTGAGCGTCACGCCGCGCGGGGATCGCCCGCACGCATTCTGTCGCCGCATGACTCCAGCGCAATTTGACCGCATCGCGGCCGTTCTGCGGCGTCCCCTCGGTGTTTCGGCGACAATCCTCAACGTCGGATTAACGGCGGTTCCGTGGCGCCTTTCGGCAGACCGTCGCCGGAGGGCCCGATCAGGCGATCTTCGGCAGATGGATCGGGCGGCCGAGCGCCTGTTCGACCAGGTCGAAGGTGTCGAGCACCATGCGCAGATTGGTCAGCCGGCCGTTCTGGAACTGGGTGAACAGCGCCATCCGCACGCTGATCGGCCGGTTGGTGTCGGTCGCGGTCAGCGAGTATCGCACCATCGAGGCGGCGGAATCGAGGCCGAGCATCACCGACTCGCGGTGGTAGCGATAAATCCGGACGCAATCGGCAATCTGCCGACAGACTTCGAGCACCGCCTCCTTGCCGTGGCGGGCGCCGAAGAACGGAAACATGTCGATCGGCCCGTAAATCGCCCAGTCGATGTTGTCGTCGATCAGTGCGGCGAGGTCTTCTTGCTGGCGGTCGGTAACAGCGCGATGCAATGCGCGCGAGAACCGCCAGAGACTATGCTCTGTCATTGGCAATCCCGTTTGAGATTTATGTCGAGGCAAGCAGCGGCACCTGGGGCATCGCTGACGATGCCGTGCCTTTCGCGATTTGCTGCGCGGATGCAGCCCAATTAGTTACAATGCGAATTAAATGCAATCGATTTCTTGTGCGATGCACAAAATTCCGCAATGCGCAACTGGCGCGCGGCCCGCTCACCTGCCCGCAGCCTAATCAATTGTTCTCATATGTGATTTTGGTTCCCCATCGCCGCTGCGCAGGGCTTCACCAAGCCGCGCACAAGACTCACATCGTCGTGACGACATGGCGGATGTTTAACGAAACGTTAGCGTGCCGCGCCGCGTTGGCCTGCCGTCCCCCAGCCGCGAGCGGCTCGGCGTGTCCGCTGATCGCTCGCTCCGGGGCCTATCGAACCGAACGAAAGGAGGGAGTCCATGAAGCAGCATCTCTCGATCATCCTGGCGAGCGCTTTGGCGTTCACGGGCGCATCCGCAGCGTTCGCGGGCAGCATGTCCCAGAATAACGCCGCGACCGGGATGGAGCGCGGCGAAGCGTCCAGTCCGATGAAGCGCAACGACCGCATGGAGCACGCCACCACTGGCTCCACGGCGCCGCAGGGCAAACTCGCGCTGACCGACACGCAGAAGCAGAAGTTGTGGAGCGAGCTGAGCGGCAGCGCGCAGCGCCAGACGCCGCCGGCCAGCTTCGTCGGCAATGTCGGCGAGGCGGTGCCGAAGGGCCTCGACACGCGGGCGCTGCCGTCCCAGGCGGCGAGCGAGGTCCCGGTGATCCGCAACTATCACTATGCGATGCTGAGCGATCGGATCGTGCTGGTGAACCCGCGCACCAATAAGGTCGCAGGGGTGATCCGCCAGCAGTAAGTCTGTCGGCGCAGGCCAAGGCGCCGATCGTTTCGATCAGCGGCCGGTCGGCGAGCCGGATCGACGGCTCCGCGCAACGTGCGTCACGGCTGATCGCCCCACGCGGATGCGGCGGTTCTCTCCAGCGCCGCCGCATCCCGCGGAGCGGGCCGGTGACGGTCGAGCCGATCGGATTTTAGCTTCGGGACCCAGCCTCAGGATTTTGCCTTGGCCTTCTTCTTCGGCTTGGCGGCAGCCTTCTTGGCCGAGCCCGCCTTGCCGGCGGGAGGCGCTTTGCCGACCGGCGCGGCCTTTGCCGCATCCTTCGGCGCCTTGTCTTTCACCTCTTTCACTGCCTTTTCCTTCGCCGCGACTGCGGCGGCGTCCTCGGCCGCCTTGCGCATCGCCCTGGCGTAGGAATCCGCAGCGTTGTCGGCGGCCATCTGCAACCGCTTGATCGCGGCCTGGCCCTGCTCGGTGGCGGCGGTCACCAGCGCCTTGGCCTGTGCCTTGCCGGCGGCGTCCTTGGCCTTGGCGACGCGCGTCAGCAGCGCGGCGCGGCGCTTCTTCACAGCGGCGGTGAGCGCCTTGGTCTGTTGTTTCGCGAGCTGCCGGATGATCGCGTCGAGATCGGCCTCGGCCATGATTGGTAGTCCCCCAAAGTAACGTCGATTGCGCGCGACTATGCAGAGGCGCACCTCGCTTGGCAATTCGTCAGTTCCGCCGCGCGGCATAAGTCGCGCCCGCGCCACAGATTGCATGGTGCGGTATCGCCGCTGCGGCTTGACTTCGCCCGCGTCTCGGACAATCTCGCCGCCAAGCCCCAAACAAACCGCAAACAACATCGGGAGAAGAACAAGATGGCAGACGCCTATATCATCGACGCAGTCCGCACCCCCCGCGGCATCGGCAAGGTCGGAAAGGGCGCTCTGGCCGACATGCATCCCCAGCACCTCGCCGCCACCGTGCTGAAGGCGATCGCCGAACGTAACAAGCTCAACACCGCCGACGTCGACGATATCATCTGGTCGACCTCGACCCAGCGCGGCAAGCAGGGCGGCGACCTCGGCCGCATGGCCGCGCTCGACGCCGGCTACGACATCAAGGCCTCCGGCACCACGCTCGATCGCTTCTGCGGCGGCGGCATCACGGCGGTGAACTTCGCCGCGGCGCAGATCATGAGCGGCATGGAAGACGTGGTGATCGCCGGCGGCACCGAGATGATGTCGCTGACCGCATCGATGGCCGCCGAGGACATGGCGGCCGGCAAGCCGCCGCTCGGCATGGGCGCGGGCAACGCGCGCCTCGCCAAGGTGCATCCGCAGTCGCACCAGGGCATCTGCGGTGACGCCATCGCCAGCATGGAAGGCATCAGCCGCGAGACGCTCGACGCGCTCGGCCTCGAAAGCCAGCGCCGCGCCGCGATCGCCATCAAGGAAGGCCGCTTCGACAAGAGCATCGTTCCGGTGGTCGACGACGAGCGCAAGGTGGTGCTGGGCAAGGACGAGTATCCGCGCCCTGAGACCACCGCCGAAGGCCTCGCCGCGCTGAAGCCGGCCTTCACCGCGATGGCCGACTATCCGCTCGACGACAAGGGCACGACCTATCGCAAGCTGATCAACCAGAAGTACCCGGACCTCGAGATCAAGCACATGCATCACGCCGGCAACTCGTCGGGCGTGGTCGACGGCGCCGCGGCGCTGCTGCTGACCTCGAAGGAATACGCCGACAAGCACGGCCTGAAGCCGCGGGCGAAGATCGTGGCGATGGCGAACATCGGCGACGATCCGACCCTGATGCTGAACGCGCCGGTGCCGGCCGCCAAGAAGGTGCTGCAGAAGGCCGGTCTGACCAAGGACGATATCGACCTCTGGGAGATCAACGAGGCGTTCGCGGTGGTCGCCGAGAAGTTCATGCGCGACCTCGACCTCGACCGCTCCAAGGTCAACGTCAACGGCGGCGCGATTGCCCTCGGTCACCCGATCGGCGCCACCGGCGCGATCCTGGTTGGCACCGTGCTCGACGAACTCGAACGCCGCGGTCTGAAGCGCGGCCTCGTGACGATGTGCGCCGCCGGCGGCATGGCCCCGGCGATCATCATCGAGCGGGTGTGAGGCGAGAGGACGCGTAGGATGGGTTGAGCGTCAGCGAAACCCATCAATCCCGCGCACCAGAGCTGAAGTAGTTAAAAAGGGCGGCGCCACAAGCGCCGCCCTTTGTCTGTGTCGACCACCGCCGTCCCTCATGGTGAGGAGGCGCGCAGCGCCGTCTCGAACCATGAGGCCGTGAGGCCGCCGCCATCCTTCGAGACGCCCGGATGCGCCGGGTTCCTCATGATGAGGTCCGTGGATGGAGCAAGAATTCGTAGGATGGGTTGAGCGCAGCGAAACCCATCATTCACGCCCATGGAGTTGGATGGGTTTCGCTGCGCTCAACCCATCCTACGTGGCCCGATCGTTCCTATATGACGATCATGCCCACCAAATCCTCCCTCCCCATCGCCCGCCCCAAACGCCCGCCGCCGGTGCTGATCTGCGGCAAATGCCTGTCGAAAATCGACGGCGGCAAGAAGCTGAAGCAGGCGCTGAAGGCCCAGCTGAAGCGCGCCGCCGCCGCGCAGGGCGGCAAACGCCCCAAGCTCGTCACCACCGGCTGTCTCGGCATCTGCCCTAAGCGCGCGGTGGTCACGGCGAGCGCGGTGACGCTGGGACGCGGGGAGTATGTATTGGTGGGAGATCGGAAAGAGGCGGAAGAGGCGGTGAGGGGGCTGATCGGCGACTGAGGCATCCTTGACGACGGGCCGCGCTGAGCGGCCGGCCCGATGTCGTCAGAACTTCTTCGGCAGTCCGGCCTGCTTCAAAATTCCGTTCGCCGTGTGCCGCGACTTGATCTTGGAATCGACGGGAAAACTCTTGCCGCTGATCGGGCTTCGCCACATCTCGTGATCGCCTTTGCCCTGCCGAATGAACTCACACCCGTGCTGTCGGAGAAGGTCCTTCACAGCAGGTGCGTAGTCGGTCATCTACGCCACTTGAAAACGCGGAGTGGCATGACTGGACGTGACGAGTTCGAACGGCACGTCCTCACCCGCGCGCGGGTCGCCGTTCTCGGCGAGGACGTCCTGGATCAGGTCCGGCATCTTCCGATACAGGACTTCGTAGGTTTCGGCTTCGGTCACCAGCGGGATGTCGTCGCTTTGCGCGACCCAGACGCCAGCTTCTTCGTCGAACGCCACCTGAATGACCAGTGCGACCACAGCGGATCTCCTGACGTAGCCCGTCGAACGCTTCCGATAGATTAGCTGATCTCAGTCAGCGTTGGAACCGGGGGGCAGCTACCTCTTCTTCCACCCGCCCCTCTTTCCCGGCGCGCCGCCGGTCGAGCGCGGGGAGGGGCCGAATTCGGGGCCGGCTTCGCGGCTGGAGGTCGGCTGATAGATCTTGCTCTCCGTGCCCGGGCCCATTTCGTCGAGTGTCGGCTTGCGCGGCTTGTCGCGCTGGACTTTCTTGAATTCGTGCCAGCCGGCGATGCCCATCTCGTCGAGGTCGGGTTTGTGGACCTTTGACGTCGTGCTCGGGGCACCCCCACCCCGGCCTTCGGCCGCCCCTCCCCGCAAGGGGGAGGGTGAAGCGGCGGCGGCGCCTCGTGATCCCGATTTGCCGCGTCCGCCTTTCCCCGTTTCCGCCGGCAGGTTCGCGGCTGCGCCGTAGCGCTTGGCGCCGGCGTAAGCACCGGCTTTGTCGGCGACCTTGCGCTGCTTCACCGTTGGATCGTCGATCACCGCGAGCTCGGTGGCGCGCAGGCGTTTGACTTCGTCGCGCAGACGGGCGGCTTCCTCGAAGTTCAGGTCGGCGGCGGCTTCGCGCATCCGGGTTTCGAGATCGGCCAGCACCGCCTCGAAATTGTGGCCGATCACAGCGGCGTCGTCGGTGAAGCCGGCGCCCTTGCCGTCGCCGATCTCGACCAGCACATGGTCGCGCTCGTACACGCTGTTCAGGATGTCGCCGATCGACTTCTTCACGCTCTCCGGCGTGATGCCGTGCGCGGTGTTGTATTCGATCTGTTTCTCGCGGCGGCGATTGGTCTCGTCGATCGAGCGCTGCATCGAGCCGGTCATTTGATCGGCGTAGAGGATCACCTTGCCGTCGACGTTGCGCGCGGCGCGGCCGATGGTCTGAATGAGGGAGGTTTCGCTGCGCAGGAAACCTTCCTTGTCGGCATCGAGGATCGCGACCAGCGCGCATTCCGGGATGTCGAGGCCTTCGCGCAACAGGTTGATGCCGACCAGCGCGTCGAACACCCCGAGCCGCAAATCGCGGATGATCTCGATCCGCTCGATGGTGTCGATGTCGGAGTGCATGTACCTGACACGGATGCCTTGCTCGTGCAGGAACTCGGTGAGATCCTCGGCCATCCGCTTGGTCAGCACGGTGATCAGCGTGCGATAGCCGCGCGCCGCAGTGGCGCGGACCTCGCCGACGAGGTCGTCGACCTGGGTGCGGGCCGGGCGGATGTCGACCGGCGGATCGATCAGCCCGGTCGGGCGGATCACCTGCTCGACGAACACGCCGCCCGACTCGTTCAGCTCCCACGCCGCCGGCGTCGCCGACACCGCGACCGTCTGCGGCCGCATCATGTCCCACTCTTCGAACCGCAGCGGCCGGTTATCCATGCAGGACGGCAGGCGGAAGCCGTATTCGGCCAGTGTCGCCTTGCGGCGGAAGTCACCTTTGAACATCGCGCCGATCTGCGGGATCGAGACGTGGCTTTCGTCGGCGAACACCAGCGCGTTGTCGGGCACGTATTCGAACAGCGTGGGCGGCGGCTCGCCCGGCCGGCGGCCGGTGAGATAGCGTGAGTAGTTCTCGATGCCGGCGCAGGAGCCGGTCGCTTCCATCATCTCGATGTCGAAGGTGGTGCGCTGCTCCAGCCGCTGTGCTTCCAGCAGGCGGCCTTGTGCATGCAGCTGATCGAGCCGCCATTTCAACTCGGTCTTGATCGACTGAATCGCCTGGATCAGCGTCGGCCGCGGCGTCACATAGTGCGAATTGGCGTAGATCTTGACGAATTCCAGCTCGTCCTGCTTGTGGCCGGTGAGGGGATCGAACTCCTCGATGCCCTCGATCTCGTCGCCGAACATCTTCACCCGCCAGGCGCGATCCTCGTAGTGCGCCGGGAAGATGTCGATGACGTCGCCGCGCACCCGGAAGGTGCCGCGCGAGAAGTCAGCCTGGGTGCGCTTGTACTGCAGCGCTACCAGATCGGCGATCAGCTGGCGCTGATCGATCCGTTCGCCGCGCTTCAGCGCGAAGGTCATCGCCGTATAGGTCTCGACCGAGCCGATACCGTAGATGCACGACACCGAGGCGACGATGATGACGTCGTCGCGCTCCAGCAGCGCGCGGGTCGCGGCGTGGCGCATCCGGTCGATCTGTTCGTTGATCGACGAATCCTTCTCGATATAGGTGTCGGTGCGCGGAACGTAGGCTTCGGGCTGGTAGTAATCGTAATACGAGACGAAGTACTCGACGGCGTTGTCGGGGAAGAAGTTCTTGAACTCGCCGTAGAGCTGCGCCGCCAGCGTCTTGTTCGGCGCCAGGATGATCGCCGGGCGCTGCGTCGCCTCGATCACCTTGGCCATGGTGTAGGTCTTGCCCGAGCCGGTGACGCCGAGCAGCACCTGGGTGCGATCGTTGCGATCGATACCTTCGACCAGTTCCTTGATCGCCTGCGGCTGGTCGCCGCGCGGCTGGTAATCGGATTTCAGCACGAACCGCACGCCGCCTTCGGATTTCTCCGGTCGCGGCGGACGGTGCGGCACCCACAGCTTGACGCCGCCGTCCTCGCCTTTGAACTCGGGGCGGCCTTCGCGGATCAGGCTCTCCAGCGCGTCGGCGGTGGCCTTGACGCCGAGCGCCTCCATCTTGCTGCGCGGCGGCCGCGCCAAGGCTTCGGCGTCGTCCTCCTCGGTCGGCAGGCCGAGCTGCCGCGCCAGTTCCGGATCGAGCGTCGGGATGGTGGCGGCGGTGCCGTAATTGGCCTGCGGCGCTTCGTTGAGGCCGCCGCGGCTGGCGCCCGGCGGCTGCGGATAGGGCTGCAGCGCGGTCGGCCGCGGCGTCGCGCCGTCGCCGGCCTTCGGCGTCGAAGCGCGGCCACGATGCACCGCCGCCTCGCCACCACGGCGGTCGTGCGAATTGTCCGGCGGCGGCTGCAAGCCGGTGCCGGAGCCGAGGCCCGCATCGCCGCGATTCAGCGCCGGATTCAAAAGCTCGGCCAGCGCCGGACCGATCGGCTGCACGTCGGGCCGATGCGCCTTGGATTTCGGCGTTTTCGCTGCAGCGGATTTGGCCCTCGCCGCGCGCGCGGGCTTGTCGGAAGAGTCGGGGGATTTCGCCATACGCCGAATATGGGCCCGAAGCCGCAGCGAGAAAAGGGCGGCTGCGGCCACGGGCTGTGCACGCCAGCCCCGCAGCAAAGCCGCCGCGTTCCCGCGCGTCACACGGGCTGTTGATCGGCGCCGGGCATTGACTTCGCGCTCGGTTCCGGCAGATTGAATGCAGTTGCATGAATCTGCGGCGATCGTTCCATTCGGCGCGGTCGAGGCGACAGACGCGACCATGGCAGCAGGACACGCCACATGATCGATCTCTACTACTGGACCACGCCGAACGGCCACAAGATCACGATGTTTCTCGAAGAGGCCGGGCTCGACTACAACATCGTGCCGGTGAACATCGGCGCCGGTGACCAGTTCAAGCCGGACTTTCTGGCGATCGCGCCGAACAACCGGATGCCGGCGATCATCGATCATGCGCCGGCCGGCGGCGGCAAGCCGCTGTCGGTGTTCGAATCCGGCGCGATCCTGCTGTATCTCGCCGACAAGACCGGCAAGTTCCTGCCGAAGGATCTGTACGGCCGCAACGACGCGCTGCAATGGCTGTTCTGGCAAATGGGCGGGCTCGGGCCGATGGCCGGGCAGAACCATCATTTCAACGTCTACGCGCCCGAGAAGATTCCCTACGCCATCAATCGCTACGTCAACGAGACCAACCGGCTGTACGGCGTGCTCAACAAGCGGCTGGCGGATCGCGAATTTCTCGCCGGCGACTATTCGATCGCCGATATGGCGTCGTATCCGTGGATCGTGCCGTACAAGAACCAGAGCCAGAACATCGACGACTTCCCGCATCTGAAGCGCTGGCTGGAGGCCATCGCGGCCCGGCCCGCCACCGAGCGCGCTTATGCCAAGGCCAAGGAGGTCAATCCGAGCTTCGGCCAGCCGACGATCCGCACCGAGGAAGAAAAGAAGATGCTGTTCGGCCAGACCGCTGCGGTGGTGAAGTAGTTCGATCCGTCGGTCATTCCGGGTTCGCCGCTGCGCGGCGCCCCGGAATGACGAGCGTGATACTGACCAATTCCGTCATGCGCGGGC
>NZ_JAMKBZ010000021.1:0-91176 GCF_053772255.1 Rhodopseudomonas parapalustris
TCAGCAAACTTCACGGACGACATCGTAAGCTCATCGTCGTCGGCATGAGCGAGGCCGGCAAAGGCCATCATCGCAGCGATGATCACAGGCAGGCGCAGCAGCATCAAGACGTCCTTGCGTTGTTGAAGGGATGCAAAGGAAAGCAAACCGACCGAGCATCGTCAACGCAACGCAGAGAATTGGAACCGGCGCGGCGCGGGGACATTTCGCGAGACGGGCAACCGGATTCAAGGGCGCATCCATCACGCGCTGCGATCTGGCCGCGTTTGCGGAAACGCCAAAGGGCGACCCGAGGGCCGCCCTTTGGTCTTCTCAACTCATCGGCGTCAGCGGTCAGGCCGCCTGCTTCTTGGCGACGATGTCGAACCGATCGGCGTTCATCACCTTGGTCCAGGCGGCGACGAAGTCGCTGGCGAACTTCTCCTGGGCATCCGAGCACGCGTACACCTCGGCGAGGGCGCGGAGCTGGGAGTGCGAGCCGAAGATCAGATCGGCGCGAGTGCCGGTCCACCTCAGATCGCCGCTCTTGCGGTCGCGGCCCTCATAGACTCCATCGGCGGTGGACGACGGCGCCCATTTGGTGCGCATGTCGAGCAGGTTGACGAAGAAGTCGTTCGTCAGCCGCTCCGGCCGGTCGGTGAACACGCCGTGGGTCGAGTGTCCGTGATTAGCACCGAGCACTCGCAGCCCGCCGATCAGTACCGTCAGTTCAGGGCCGGTCAGGGTGAGAAGCTGGGCCTTGTCGACCAGCGCCTCTTCGACCTTCATGAACTGCTTCTTCTTGGCGTTGACGTAGTTGCGGAAGCCGTCACTGCGCGGCTCCATCGCCTCGAAGGACTCGACGTCGGTCTGCTCCTGCGTGGCGTCGGTGCGGCCGGGCGTGAACGGCACCTTGATGTCGATGCCGGCGTCCTTGGCCGCCTTCTCGACCGCGGCCGAGCCGCCGAGCACGATCAGGTCCGCGAGCGAGACCTTCTTGCCGCCCGTCTGCGATCCGTTGAATTCCTTCTGGATCGCTTCGAGCTTGCTCAGCACCTGCGCCAGTTCGGCCGGCTGGTTGACTTCCCAGTCCTTCTGCGGCGCGAGGCGGATGCGCGCGCCATTGGCGCCGCCGCGCTTGTCCGAGCCGCGGAAGGTCGATGCCGACGCCCAGGCGGTGGAGACGAGCTGCGACACCGACAGGCCGGAGCCGAGGATCTTCGCCTTCAGCGCGGCGATGTCGTCGTCGCTGACCAGCTCGTGGTCGAGCGCCGGCAACGGGTCCTGCCAGATCAGTTCTTCCTTCGGCACTTCCGGGCCGAGATAGCGGGTGATCGGGCCCATGTCGCGATGGGTCAGCTTGAACCAGGCGCGGGCGAACGCGTCGGCGAACTGATCGGGATGCTCCATGAAGCGGCGCGAGATCTTCTCGTAGATCGGGTCGAACCGCAGCGACAGGTCGGTGGTGAGCATCTTCGGCACATGCTTCTTATCCGGATCGAACGGATCCGGAATGGTCGCGCCCGCGCCCTTGGCGCGCCACTGCTTGGCGCCGGCCGGGCTGTGCTCCAGCTCCCATTCATAGCCGAACAGATTCCAGAAGAAGTTGTTGCTCCACTTGGTCGGCGTGGTGGTCCAGATCACTTCCGGACCGCCCGTGATGGCGTCGGCGCCGAAGCCGGTGCCGTGCTTGCTGGTCCAGCCGAGTCCCTGCTCCTCGAGCTGCCCGCCTTCCGGGGCGGGGCCGAGCAGCGACGGATCGCCGGCGCCATGGGTCTTGCCGAAGGTATGACCACCGGCGATCAGCGCCACCGTTTCTTCGTCGTTCATCGCCATCCGGCGGAACGTCTCGCGGATGTCCTTGGCGGCGGCGACCGGGTCGGGGTTGCCGTTCGGACCTTCCGGATTGACGTAGATCAGGCCCATCTGCACCGCGCCGAGCGGCTCGGACAGTTCGCGTTCGCCCGAATAGCGTTCGTCGCCGAGCCAGGTGCCCTCGGGGCCCCAATACAGCTCATCCGGCTCCCACACATCGGCGCGGCCGCCGGCGAAGCCGAAGGTCTTGAAGCCCATCGACTCCAGCGCGACGTTGCCGGTGAGGACCATCAGGTCGGCCCAGGAAATCTTGCGGCCGTACTTCTGCTTGATCGGCCACAGCAGACGGCGGGCCTTGTCGAGGTTGGCGTTGTCCGGCCACGAATTCAGCGGCGCGAAGCGCTGCTGTCCGGCTCCGGCGCCGCCGCGGCCGTCGGTGATGCGATAGGTGCCGGCCGAGTGCCAGGCCATGCGGATGAACAGGCCGCCATAGTGACCGAAGTCGGCCGGCCACCATTCCTGCGAGTCGGTCATCAGCGCGTGAAGGTCCTTCTTCAGCGCCTCCAGATCGAGCTTCTTGAACTCTTCTGCGTAATCGAACGCCGCACCCATCGGGTCGGACTTCTTCGAATTGTTGTGCAGCACCGAAATGTCGAGCTGATCCGGCCACCAGTCACGGTTGCGGTGGCCGTGGCTGCCGCCCGAGAACGGGCACTTGCCTGCGCCCTTGTCGTCCGTCTTTGCGTCCATGGTGTCTCTCCGATCTCCGTGTTGCAGTTTTTCCCGGCTCAGTGTGGTGGCGTCTTTGGAAAGTTTCATGACGCCGGCCAGAGCCGCGATCGAGTTGAACGCCGCGGGCGCGGGGGGACGTCCGCGGCGTTGCTTCCTGGGGTGAATGTATTGTGTTGGCCGTTCACTCCCGGAAGTTGTGTTCCAGGTCTGGCTTGACGACTCTGGATCAGTTCTACGATCAGGTCCAGTCGAATTGATTTTGCATTGCGATCAGATAAACTGATCGCAATGATTTCGCTGCGCCAGCTCCGCTATCTGTCGGCCCTCGCCCGGCACGGCCATTTCGGTCGCGCCGCCGATGCCTGTTCGGTCACCCAGCCGGCGCTGTCGATGCAGATCGCCGAGCTGGAGCGCACGCTCGGCGTCAAAGTGGTGGAGCGTCGGCCGGGCGAGGTGCTCCTCACCGACATCGGCCGCGAGATCGCCCGCCGCGCCGAAGAGGTACTGGCGGCGACACGCGATCTGGTGGATTTCGCGCGCCACCGTGCCAATCCGCTCACTGGCCGGCTCAGTCTCGGGGTGATTCCGTCGTTGGCGCCGTATCTGCTGCCGAAGGTGCTGCCATTGCTGCAGCAGCGATTCCCGGAGCTGCGGCTGGAGCTGCGCGAAAGCCAGACCCGGCCGCTCGTTGCCGACGTCGTCAGCGGCGTACTGGACGCCGCGCTGCTGGCGCTGCCCGCCGGCCATTCCGATCTCGACGGGATCGCGCTGTTCGACGATCCGTTTCTGCTCGCGGTACCGGCCGACGACCCGCGCTCCGAAAAGGCGCCAATCGGGGTCGAGGAAATCGACCAGTCCCGGCTGATTCTGCTGGAGGACGGACACTGCCTGCGCGATCAGGCGCTGGCGTTCTGCGCGACCGCGCGCAATCGCGGCATCCAGATCGGCGGCGCCGGCACCGCCAGCTTCGGCGCCTCCAGCCTTACTACGGTGATCCAGATGGTCGCGGGCGGCTATGGCATCACGCTGATCCCGCAAATCGCCGCGGAGGTCGAATGTCGCGATTCGCGGGTCAAGTTCCTGCGGCTGCGCCGGCCACAGCCGGGCCGCAGCGTTGGCCTCGTGTTTCGCAAGACCTCTCCCCGCCGCGGTGATTTCGTGGCGTTCGGCGAGGTGGTGAAACTGGGCGTCGGGGGACCTGGGTCGGTGGAGCCCGCGGAGGTCGCCTGACGGCGCCCCTTCACCCGGCCGCGATCGCGGCCGCTTCGGCAGCGGCGCGCTGCATGCTCGAGGACATCTCGCCGGTCACGGTGCTCTGCTCTTCGACGGCGGCGGCAGTCGAGTTGACGTATTCGCTGACGTTCTGGATCGCGCTCTTGATCTTGCCGAGCGCACCAACGACGTCACCGGAGATGTTGGTCAGGTTGCCGATCTCCGCACCGATCCTGTCGGTCGCCTGCTTGGCTTGCGTGGCGAGGTTCTTCACCTCGGCCGCCACCACCGCGAAGCCGCGGCCGGCTTCGCCTGCGCGCGCCGATTCGATGGTGGCGTTAAGCGCCAGCAGATTGATCTGGCCGGTGATGTGATTGATCAGTTCGACGATGCCGCTCATCGCCTGCGCGGCGTCGTTGAGTTGATTGGCTTGGGAGTCGGCGGCATCGACCTCGCCGACGGCGTTCAGTGCGGTCTGCCGCGACTTGGTCATCGCCTCGGAGATTTCCCGCACCGACGCGTTCAGTTCCTCCGCACCGGCGGCGACCGACTCCATCATGGCGCGAACCCGCTCGTTGCCCAGCCGGGTCAGGACCTGGCGGGTGGTGTCGGTCGCGTACTTCACCACCTTGAACGGTCGTCCGTTGAGATCGAGGATGGGGTTGTAGGAAGCCTGGATCCAGACTTCCCTGCCGCCCTTGCCGATCCGCTTGTATTCGGCGGCCTGATAATCGCCCCGGCGCAGCGCCGACCAGAATTCCCGATAGGCGGCTCCCTCGCGTTCGTCGGCAGCAACGAACATGCTGTGATGTCGCCCCTTGATCTCGGCCAGCGTATATCCAAGCGCATGCAGGAAATTGTCGTTGGCGTCGAGCACGGTGCCGTCGATGCTGAATTCGATCACGGCCTGCGACTTGTGGATCGCGTCGATCTGGCCGGCAAAGTCGGCGTTCTTCAGTTTCTGTGCGGTGACATCGGTCGCGTACTTCACCACCTTGAACGGCTTGCCGCGGTGGTCGAGGATCGGATTGTAGGAGGCGAGAATCCAGACCTCCTTGCCGCCCTTGCCGATTCGCTTGAATTCGCCAGGGAAGTACTCGCCGCGATTGAGCCGATCCCAGAACTCACGATAGTCGTGGCTGTCGCGCTCCGACGGCTCCACGAACATGCTGTGGTTCTTGCCCCTGATCTCGCCGAGCGAGTAACCCATCGTGGCGAGGAAGTTGTCGTTGGCGGTGAGGATGGTGCCGTCCATCGCGAATTCGATGACCGCCTGGGCGCGGTCGATCGCCGCGAGCTTGCCGGCTTGCTCGAGCGACCGGGTCTTCGCTGCAGTGATGTCGGCGGCGAATTTCACCACTCCCGTCGGCTTGCCGTTCTTGTCGAGGATCGGATTGTAGGACGCCTGAAGCCAGACGTCGCGGCCGCCTTTGCCGATCCGGAGGAATTCGCCGAACTGGAAGGTTCCGGCGCGGAGAGAAGCCCAGAAATCCCGATACGCCGCGCTGTCCTGGTCGGCCGGATCGACGAACATCCGGTGGTGCTTGCCCTTGATCTCGGCCAGCGAATAGCCCATCGCGGCGAGGAAGTTGTCGTTAGCGTCGACGATATTGCCGTCGAGATCGAATTCGATGACAGCCTGGGAGCGATTGAGCGCCGCGAGCATGGTCTCGGAGCGGTCATTGCCGGACCGGGTGAATGAAAACACGGTGCACCTTCCTTGCCGGCCCGCTTGGCTACATCGTCGCGCCGGATGAAACGGGGATTCATCCTGATCCCGATTCTCTTAAGTTTTACCTAGTCCCGTACGGGGCATAGTCTCTCGACTACCGCATTCGTCACAAACCGGTATTCGTACGGAAGCCTATTCAGGCACGCCGAGGTCGTAATCACCGTGTGTCGAGTCGATCGGTTGTGCCCAAGAGCGGCCGATCGACTAACTCAAGCGACGCAATCCTTTCCAATTGCACTGACGCCTTGAATCCAAGGAGACCGGCAAAGCCGGCCGCCTCAAAGGATGAGAAGTTGCGACGCCAGCAACGCATGGTGCGAGGTGACGCCGCGCGCTCCTCACGCTTTGAGGCTGCACTTGCTGTGAGCGCTCCCGAGTTCCGCCCCCGATTCCATGAGGGACGGAGTTATCGAGAGCGTCTCCGGCGCCGACAGAATCGGAGCCGGGACCCTGGCTTGTTTTGACGCCTGTTGTTCACGCCAGCCGATGGTCACTCTTCCTGCAAACGCAGCGGCGGCACAATCACGGGTCTTGCTCGAACTCGACGCGCGATCGCCGGGGCCACACCATTCTGGGCAGCCTTTACCGCAGCATGGCGGTGGCGCGCTGCATGCTCGAGGCGATCTCTTGAGTCGCGGCACTTTGTTCCTCTGCGGTCGACGCCGTCGAGCTGGCGAACTCGTTGACCTTGTCCATTCCGACCTTGATGGAACTGAGCGCACTGACGACGTCGCCGGCAATGCCGTTGAGATTGTCGATCTGGCCGACGATCTGATCGGTGGCCTGTCGTGCCTGGGTGGCGAGGCTCTTCACCTCCTGCGCCACGACCGCAAAGCCGCGGCCTGCCTCGCCGGCGCGGGCGGACTCGATCGTTGCGTTGAGAGCCAGCAGATTGATCTGCCCGGTGATGTGGCCGATGATTTCGGCAATGCCGCTCATCGCCTGCGCGGCATCTTCGAGCCGCTGCGCTTGGGCGTCCGCGTTGTCCACATTCCCGACCGCCTCCAGTGTGATGTGGCGGGTCTGGTTGGTGGCCTCGGCGATCATATTGACGGTGGCGGTGAGTTCTTCTGTGGAGTCGGCGACGCGCAGCAGTTGTCCGCGCACTTCCTCGTTGGCGAGGCGGCGCTGCACCTGCACGGTGGTGTCGGCGGCGTACTTCACCACCTTGTAGGGCTTGTCGTCGAGGTCGAGGATCGGATTGTAGGACGCTTGAATCCAGACTTCGCGGCCTCCTTTCGCAAGGCGGCGGAATTCGCCTGCCTTGTATTCGCCGCGGGCGAGTGCTGCCCAGAACTCGCGATAGGCTTGGCTGTTTCGGTCTTCTGGATCGATGAACATGCTGTGATGCCGCCCTTTGATCTCGGACAGCGCGTAGCCCATCGTCTTGAGAAAATTCTCGTTGGCGTCGAGGATGGTTCCGTCGGGCTTGAACTCGATCACCGCCTGCGATTTCTGGATTGCGGCGATCTGGCCAGTGGTATCGGCGTTCTTCAGCTTCTGCGCGGTGACGTCGGTGGCGAACTTCACCACCTTCAGCGGTTTTCCGCTGTCGTCCAGGATCGGATTGTAGCTGGCGAGGATCCACACCTCCTTGCCGCCCTTGCCGATGCGTTTGAACTCACCCGGGAAGTAATCGCCGCGGTTCAGTCGCGCCCAGAATTCGCGATAGCCAGCGCTGTCCCGCTCAACCGCCGCGACGAACATGCTGTGGTGCTTGCCTTTGATTTCGTCGAGCGCGTAGCCCATCACGCCGAGAAAATTCTCGTTGGCGGTGAGGATGGTGCCGTCCATTGCGAATTCGATCACCGCCTGAGCCCGGCTGATCGCCGCGCGGTTTCCGGCATCGTCGAGGCTTTTCAGCTTCGCCGCGGTGATATCGCTGGCGAACTTGACGACCCCGACCGTTGTGCCCTGGCGGTTGAAGATCGGGCTGTAGGTCGCCTGAATCCAGACGTGTCGGCCGTCCTTGGCAATGCGCCGATACTCGCCGTTCTTGTACTCTCCGGCACGCAGCGCTTCCCAGAACTGTCGATAGGCGGGGCCGCCACTTTCCGCAGGGTCCACCAGCAGACGGTGGTGCTGACCAATCAACTCGGCGCGCGAATAGCCGAAGGTGGCGAGGAAATTGTCGTTGGCACGGCGAATAGTTCCGTCGGTATCGAACTCGATCACGGCCTGAGAACGCTCGATGGCAGCGAGCACAGCCGTGGCACGATCATGATCGCCGTTTCGCGAAAACGGAAACATCTGCTGCCGGCCTCCGGGGCAAGTCGTGGGATGCCACGAAGCCGGGCTGGCGGCGTGGGCTACGTCGCGGAGGTTGCGCTGAGGGATTTAACAATTGGCTAGCGCGCGCCCTCGGAGGATTACGCGGTGGCGCCGGACGGGATCACTCCGATCGCCTCACGATCGGCGCCATGCCCATGACAAGTCGGGACAAATCGGGGTCGCAGCGCGGCTGCTCGCAAAACGAAAGGGGCGGCCTCGTGGCCGCCCCTGGTAGTCCCGTTGACTGGCTGGCTAAGAAGCCGAACTACTCGCCGGCGGCCTGCGCCGGGGCGTCGCCCTCGGCCTTCTGCTTGGCCTCGAGGTCTTCGCCGGTGGTCTGATCGACCACCTTCATCGACAGCCGGGTCTTGCCGCGGTCGTCGAAGCCGAGCAGCTTGACCTTGACCTTGTCGCCTTCCTTGACGACGTCGGAGGTCTTCTGCACGCGGCCGGCGGCGAGCTGGCTGATGTGCACCAGACCGTCCTTGGCGCCGAAGAAGTTCACGAACGCGCCGAACTCCATCACCTTGACGACGGTGCCTTCGTAGATCTCGCCGACTTCCGGATCGGACGCGATCGACTTGATCCACTTGATCGCGGCCTTGATCGATTCGCCGTCGGATGAGGCCACCTTCACGGTGCCGTCGTCCTCGATGTTGACCTTGGCGCCGGTCTTCTCGACGATCTCGCGGATCACCTTGCCGCCGGTGCCGATCACTTCGCGGATCTTGTCGGTCGGGATCTTGAAGGTCTCGATCCGCGGCGCGTGTTCGCCGAGCTCGGCGCGGGCGCGGTCGAGCGCCTTGGACATCTCACCCAGGATGTGGATGCGGCCGTCCTTGGCCTGGCCGAGCGCCACCTTCATGATCTCTTCGGTGATGCCGGCGATCTTGATGTCCATCTGCAGCGAGGTGATGCCCGCCTCGGTGCCGGCCACCTTGAAGTCCATGTCGCCGAGGTGGTCCTCGTCGCCGAGGATGTCGGAGAGCACGGCGAAGCGCTCGCCTTCCAGGATCAGGCCCATCGCGATGCCCGCGGTCGGCCGCTTCAGCGGCACGCCCGCATCCATCAGCGCCAGCGAGGCGCCGCACACCGACGCCATCGAGGACGAGCCGTTCGACTCGGTGATCTCGGAGACGACGCGGATGGTGTAGGGGAACTCGTGATGCGGCGGCAGCACCGGATGGATCGCGCGCCACGCCAGCTTGCCGTGGCCGATCTCGCGGCGCTTGGTGCCGCCGAGGCGGCCGGTCTCGCCGACCGAGTAGGGCGGGAAGTTGTAGTGCAGCAGGAACGTCTCTTTGTACGTTCCGGACAGCGAGTCGACATACTGCTCGTCTTCGCCGGTGCCGAGCGTGGTGACGACCAGCGCCTGGGTCTCACCGCGGGTGAACAGCGCCGAACCGTGGGTGCGCGGCAGCACGCCGGCCTGGGCCAGAATGTTGCGGACGGTCTTTGAGTCGCGGCCGTCGATGCGCTTGCCGGTGTCGAGAATGTTCCAGCGGACGATCTTGGCCTCGAGCTCCTTGAACACGCCGGCGATGCGCAGCTTGTCGTACTGCGGCTCCTGGCCTTCCGGGAAGAAGTGCGCGATCGCCTTCTCCTTGACCTTACCGACCGCGGCGTAGCGATCCTGCTTGACCGGGATGGCGTAAGCGGCGCGCAGCTCCTGCTCGACCAGGCCGAGCATTTCCTTCTCGATCGCCGAATTGTCGATCTCGACCAGCTCGCGCGGCTCCTTGGCGGCCTTCTCGGCGAGCTCGATGATCGCGTCGATCACCGGCTGGAAGTGGCGGTGACCGAACATCACCGCGCCGAGCATGATCTCTTCCGACAGCTCCTTGGCTTCGGATTCGACCATCAGCACCGCGTCGGCGGTGCCGGCCACGACCAGCTCGAGCTGGGTCTCGGCCATCTCGTCGAGCACCGGGTTGAGCACGTATTCGTCGTTGATGAAGCCGACCCGGGCGGCGCCGATCGGGCCCTTGAACGGCACGCCCGAGAGCGTCAGCGCCGCGGAGGCGGCGACCATCGACAGCACGTCGGGATCGTTCTCCATGTCGTGGGACAGGACGGTGACGATCACCTGGGTCTCGTTGCGCCAGCCGTCGGCGAACAGCGGACGGATCGGGCGGTCGATCAGGCGGGAGACCAGCGTCTCCTTCTCGGTCGGACGGCCTTCACGCTTGAAATAGCCGCCCGGGATGCGGCCGGCCGCGTAGGTCTTTTCCTGGTAGTCGACGGTCAGCGGGAGGAAGTCGACGCCTTCACGGGGCGACTTGGCGGCGACGACGGTGGCGAGCACCACGGTCTCGCCATAGGTGGCGACGACGGCGCCGTCGGCCTGGCGTGCAATCTTGCCGGTCTCAAGCTTGAGGGGACGTCCACCCCAATCGATTTCGACTGAATGTTGATTGAACATCGGATCCTTCTTTCATCGGATCCCGAGACGACCGGACGCCAGATACCAAAAGACCATGCCAAGATGGCGGGACGCTGGCGACGACGTGCACAGCGTCCGGCGATCCTGCCATGGTCTCGAGGTGGAAAATGGCGCTCTGTCCTCCCGGGTGCGGGATCGAGACCTTCGAGGTCTCCGACCCGCAGGGCGGGCTTCAGGCCCGTTGACAGCCCAGCCGCCGGATGCGGCTGAACGAAACACACCGGCGAACTCAGCGCTCCCGTGTGGTGGTTCGGCCGGCGCGGTGGAAGCGGCGATCCGCTTCCATGCCGCAGCCGGCGGACGCGGCTTAGATCAGCGACGGATGCCGTGCTTTTCGAGCAACGCCTTGTAACGCGCCTCGTCCTTCTTCTTGACGTAGTCGAGAAGCGAACGGCGCGTCGACACCAGCTTCAACAGCCCGCGACGCGAGTGGTTGTCCTTGGTGTGGGTCTTGAAGTGCGCAGTAAGGTTGGCAATACGCTCCGAGAGGATCGCGACCTGGACCTCCGGCGAGCCGGTGTCGCCGGCCTTGGTGGCGTTGCCCTTGATGACTTCCGCTTTGCGTTCTGCGGTAATCGACATCGTCAGATACTTTCCTTGCGAACGGCCGAGCTGGCAGTCAGCCCGGTGAGGTTGAACACGCGCTTGGGGATGAGCTCGCCATTGCCGACTTCGGCGAGGGCCAGAAGCCGGCCTGCCACCGTGACATAGACTGTGCCGCTACAATGAGGCGCATCCCGTCCGCGCAACAAAACGGCCTGGCCCCGATGGAGCCTTGCCGCATCCGCCCGTGTGACGGCCAGTGCCGGGATGTCGTCCAGCGCGGTCTCAACGGGCAAAAGCGCGTCGGCGAGGCTACCCTCGCCGGACGCGGCTCTATCGCACAAAGCCTGCAATTCTTCCAGCGGAATCATGTCGGCCTCGTCGAACGGCCCGACCAGGGTGCGGCGCAGCGCGCAGATGTGGCCGTAGCAGCCGAGCAGCCGGCCCATGTCGCGCGCTAGGGCGCGCACATAGGTTCCCTTGCCGCACTCCGCCTCGAACACCGACTGGCCGTTATCTCCATGATCCACGAGGGTTAATTCGTGAATCTCGACCGGCCGCGGGGCCAGCGGCACGACTTCGCCGTCGCGGGCCAGATCGTAGGCGCGCTCGCCCTGGATCTTCACGGCCGAATATTGCGGCGGGATCTGCTCGATGACGCCGGTAAAGCGCGGCAGCAGCGCCATGACGGCTTCGGCCGTGGGCCGGTCGGGGCTGGTGGCGATCGCGCGCCCTTCGGTGTCGTCGGTGTCGCGTTCCTCGCCCCAGGCGACGGTAAACCGGTAGCGTTTGCGGCCGTCCATCACGAACGGCACGGTCTTGGTCGCCTCGCCCATCGCGATCGGCAGGCCGCCGGACGCGAGCGGGTCGAGCGTGCCGGCGTGGCCGGCGCGCTTGGCGGAGAACAGGCGCTTCACCACTGCGACCGCCTGGGTCGAGGTCATGCCGATCGGCTTGTCGAGCACCACCCAGCCATGGACGTCGCGTTTGTCACGGCGCGGCTGCTTGCCGCCGCGGGATCCGTTGCGCGGGTCGTTGTTGGCGCGCGGCTTGCGGTCCGGCGGTGCGGCGGGGGTGTCGGCGCCGGCGTGCTGCACGTCGTGCGGGGCGAGCAGGGCGTCGGGGGTGGTCACGGTCATCAATCCTGGTCCGAATTCGGTTCGAGGTCTTTCTGGACTGCGGGCGAGCGCAGCAGCTTGTCGATCCGCTCCGCCTCGGCGAAACGTTCGTCGATGCGGAAGCGGAGTTCGGGGGCGAATTTCAAATTGACGCGGTGGGCAATCTCACCGCGCAGGAAGCGCTTGTGGTGCTCGAGCGCATCGAGCACCAGCTTCTCGTCGCGGCCGCCGAGCGGCATCACGTAGATGGTCGCGAGCTTGAGGTCCGGCGACATGCGGACTTCCGGCACGGTGACGAGGTGGCTTTCGAGCACCGGGTCGTGCACGCCGCCCTGGGACAGGATCTCGGCCACGGCGTGGCGGATGAGTTCGCCGACGCGCAGCGAGCGGGTCGAACCGCCGGGCGGGGAACTCTTCTGATGATCGCGAGACATGACGTTCTTTCAAAAACTGCCGTCATGCCCGCGATGGGTCGCGGGCATGCACGTCTTCGATGGGGCAAAGCAAGACGCGGATGGCCGGGACTTCGTCGCGAAGACATGCTTCGCGCTTTGGCCCGGCCACGACGTCTCAGTTCAATCGAGCGTCTCGGCTGTAAGAATCGGACTTACAGCGAGCGCTGGATGGTCTCGACGCGGTAGCACTCGATGATATCGCCTGCCCGCATGTCGGTGTAGTTCTCGAACGCCATGCCGCATTCCTGGCCGGCGACGACTTCCTTCACTTCGTCCTTGAAGCGCTTCAAGGTCGACAGCTTGCCTTCGTGGACCACGACGTTGTCGCGGATCAGGCGGACATTGGCGCCGCGCTCGACGGTGCCGTCGGTGACACGGCAGCCCGCGACCTTGCCGACCTTGGAGATGTTGAAGATCTCCAGGATCTCGGCGTTGCCCAGCATGGTCTCGCGCAGGGTCGGTGCGAGCAGGCCGCTCATCGCCTTCTTAATGTCGTCCACGAGATCGTAGATGATGTTGTAGTAGCGGATCTCGATGCCGTTGCGCTTGGCGGCCGCGGCCGCCTCCTTGTTGGCGCGAACCGAGAAGCCGAGGATCACGGCGTTGAAGCCTTCGGCCAGCGTCACGTCGCTCTCGCTGATGCCGCCGACGCCGGCGTGCAGGATGCGCGCCGCGACTTCGTCGGTGCCGAGCTTCTCCAGCGAGCCGAGGATGGCTTCGAGCGAGCCCTGCACGTCCGCCTTGACGATCAGCGGGAAGTCCTTGCGGCCGGAGGTCTTGAGCTGACTCATCATCTGCTCGAGCGAGCCGCGCATGCCGCTCGCTGTGGCCGCCGACTTCTCGCGCTTCTGATGGGCGCGGTAGTCGGTGATCTCGCGGGCACGGGCTTCGTTTTCGACCACCGCGAGGCGGTCGCCGGCTTCCGGCGGACCGTTGAAGCCGAGCACTTCGACCGGCACGGACGGGCCGGCTTCCTGCACGGTCTCGCCCTGATCGGAAATCAGCGCGCGGACGCGGCCCATCTCGGCGCCGGCCACGATGATGTCGCCGACCTTGAGGGTGCCGCGCTGGACCAGCACGGTGGCGACCGGACCGCGGCCGCGATCGAGCTTGGCTTCGATCACGGTGCCTTCGGCCGGGCGGGTGGTGTTGGTCTTGAGATCGAGGATTTCGGCCTGAAGCGCGATCATCTCGAGCAGCTTGTCGAGATTGACCTTGTTCTTGGCCGAAACCTCGACGTCGACGACGTCGCCGCCCATCGATTCGACCTGCACATTGTGCTGCAGCAGGTCGGTACGGACGCGGTCCGGCTTGGCGTCGGGCTTGTCGATCTTATTGATCGCCACGATGATCGGAACGCCGGCCGCCTTGGCGTGATTGATCGCCTCGATCGTCTGCGGCATCACGCCGTCGTCGGCGGCGACCACCAGAACCACGATGTCGGTGACCTTGGCGCCGCGGGCACGCATCGCGGTGAACGCGGCGTGGCCGGGAGTGTCGATGAAGGTGATCTTGGTGCCGGTTTCCGGCGAGGTCACCTGATAGGCGCCGATGTGCTGAGTGATGCCGCCGGCTTCGCCCGACACCACGTTGGCGTGGCGCAGCGCGTCGAGCAGCGAGGTCTTGCCGTGGTCGACGTGGCCCATCACGGTCACCACCGGCGAACGCGGTTCGGTGTCGGTGGTGTCGTCGACGACGTCGAACAGACCCTCTTCCACGTCCGAAGCGGCGACGCGCTTGACGGTGTGGCCGAGTTCTTCGGCAATCAGCTGGGCGGTGTCGGCGTCGATGACGTCGGTGATCTTGTGCATCGCGCCCTGCTTCATCAGCAGGCGGATCACGTCGACCGCACGTTCGGACATGCGGTTGGCGAGTTCCTGGATCGCGATCACTTCGGGAATAACGACTTCACGCACCAACTTTTCTTTCGGCTCGTTCGAGGCGTGCCCCTTCAGCCGCTGGGTGCGGCGACGGAACGAGGCGATCGAACGTTCGCGCACGTCGTCGGCATTGAGCGCGGTGACGACGGTGAGACGGCCGCGCTGCTTCGACGCGCCCGGCTTGGCGGCCGGCTGCTTCGGCGGCGGGGCCGGACGGGCGGGGCCGCCCGGACGACGGATCATTCGCGGCGCTTCATCGTCGTCGCCAGCTTCGGCTGCGACGGCGGGCGGGCGGCCGGGTGCGGTCGGCGTGCGTGCGGTGGTCGTCGCAGGCCGTGCCGGCGACGCAGTGGTGGTCTCGGCAGGCTTCTTGGCCGGCTCGGCGTCGCCGAACCGCTTCTTGGCCTCGGTCTCGGCCTTGCGCTTGGCTTCGTCTTCCTGGCGGTGACGCTCTTCCTCGGCCTTGCGGCGGGCTTCGGCGGCTTCGCGCTCGGCCTTCTCGATCTTTTCCTGCTCGGCGCGGCGCTGAGCCTCGATCTCGGCCTGCTTGCGCTCCTCGACCTCGCGCACGCGGGCGTCGGCCAGCGCGGTGGCGCGAGCGGTGCGCTCGTCCTCGGTCAAAGTACGCAGCACCATACCGCTGCGCGACTGCTGCGGCGCTGGACGCGACTGCTGCTGCCGGCTCGGGGCGGCCGGCGCGGGCTTCTTCGCCACTTCGGGAGCCGCCGGTGCGGCCGGCTCGTCGCCGCCAACGCGACGCTTGCCGCGCTTTTCGACCACCACCTGCTTGCTACGGCCGTGGCTGAAGCTCTGGCGCACGACGCCCTGCTCGACGCGCGGCTTCAGCGTCAAGGTCTTGGTCGGCATCGTCAGAGTCTTGTCGCCAGGAGTTTTCGTATCAACCATTCAGTAGTCCCAATCTCTCAACGTTGTGCGCGTTCGCACGGACTTCGTCAGCGGCGTCTTGGTCAGCAGCGTCTTTCGGCGTGTCGATCGGCGTTCCTGCCGTGGCCGCATCGGCATTGCCATCGCCCGCCAGCCGGTATCGGACCAGGATCTGGCAGCGCGACAGGAATGTTTGTCCGGCCGTGCCCGCAAGCAGGGCAGCATGTATCACATTTGACCGCCCTAATGCCAAATCCAATTCTGCAGAGCTGAGCGCAGCGATCCGAGGAAGTTTGCGACCCGCGGTCGCATCTTCGTCGATTTGCCGACAAAGCCCGTCCAGCTTGCGGATTCCATCGGCGGCGCCGTCGGTGGCGTGGATCACCGCGACTGCTTCGCGGCTCTTCAGTGCGGCTTCGACCTTGCCGAAGCCGCAGACCACCTGGCCGGCCTTGGCGGCGATCGCCAGCGCATCCTGCGCCGACCGTGCCAGCAGCCGTTCGATCGCGTCGGCGAGATCCGCCGGCGCCTTGACGTCGCGTTTGAAACCTTTGGCGAAGACGCGGCGGCGAACCGCCTGCGTCACCATCTCCCGCGAAGCCGCGACCCACAGGCCGCGGCCCGGCAGCTTGCGCTTCAGGTCGGCCACTACCTCGCCGGTCGGGCCGACCACGAACCGGATCAGTTCTCCGGTCGGCCGCACCTGCCGCGTAACCGCGCACATCCGTTCGGTCGCGGGCGTTTTGGTCCGCGGTCCGTCGTCGAGATCTGCGCCAGGTTCGGCAGCGAGCATGGGTGCGGTTGGCCTTTCATCTCACATACTGGGCGGATGCGTGTCGCGAGCCATCGGCGGTCAATCCGCCTCGGCTTCGGACGCTTCGTCCGCAGGTTCGTCGTTCGAGGCGAGCTCCGACTCGTCGATCCAGCCGGCCTTGACGCGGGCCTGCATGATCAGGTGTTCGGCCTCCTCGCGCGACAGCTCCATGCCGTCGAGAATGCCCGGATACTTCACCGGCTCGGCCCCGTCTTTGCGCTCGGTCCAACCGACCAGATCGTCGGTGGCGCAGCCGGCCAGATCCTCGACGGTCTTGACGTCGTTCTCGCCGAACTTCACCAGCATCTTCGAGGTGACGCCGGGGACGTCCTTGAGGGCGTCTTCGACACCGAGCTCCAGGCGCCGTGCCTCGATCTCCGATTCGACCCGATCGAGATATTCCTGCGCACGGGTCTGCAGTTCGCCGGCGGTTTCTTCGTCGAAGCCCTCGATCGAGGCCAGCTCCCGGGAATCGACCAGCGCAAGCTCTTCGACCGACGTGAAGCCTTCCGAGGCGAGCAACTGACCGACGACTTCGTCGACGTTCAGCGCATCCATGAACGCCCGGGTCGTCTTTTCGAAATCGGCCTGGCGGCGCTCGGATTCCTCGCTCTCGGTCAGGATGTCGATGTCCCAGCCGGTGAGCTGCGAGGCGAGCCGCACGTTCTGGCCGCGACGGCCGATTGCAAGAGACAGTTGGTTATTGGTGTCTGGAACCACAACCTCGATCCGCTCGCGATCCTCGTCGATCACGACCTTGGAGACCTCGGCCGGGGCCAGTGCGTTGACCACGAAAGTGGCAATGTCCGGCGACCACGGAATGATGTCGATCTTCTCGCCCTGCAGTTCGTTCACCACCGCCTGGACGCGCGAGCCGCGCATACCGACGCAGGCGCCGACCGGGTCGACCGACGAGTCGCGCGACACCACGCCGATCTTGGCGCGGGAACCCGGATCGCGGGCAACCGCCTTGATCTCGACTATGCCGTCGTAGATTTCCGGCACTTCCTGCGCGAACAGCTTCGCCATGAACTGCGGATGGGTGCGCGACAGGAAGATCTGCGGGCCGCGGGTTTCACGGCGGACGTCGAACACATAGGCGCGAACCCGATCGCCGTTGCGGAACGACTCGCGCGGCAGCATTTCGTCGCGGCGGATAATGGCCTCGCCGCGGCCGAGATCGACGATCACGCTGCCATATTCGACGCGCTTGACGACGCCGTTGACGATGTCGCCGATGCGGTCCTTGAACTCGGCGTATTGGCGGTCGCGCTCGGCCTCGCGCACTTTTTGCACGATCACCTGCTTGGCCGACTGGGCGGCGATGCGGCCGTATTCCAGCGGCGGCAGGGTGTCGGCGATGGTGTCGCCGATCTGCGCCCCGGGATTGGCGCGCTGCGCGTCCTTCAGCGAGATCTGGTTAGCGGGGTTTTCGACCTGCTCGACCACCAGCATGTGCCGCGACAGCCGCAGCTCGCCCTTCTTCGGGTCGATCTCGGCGTGGACGTCGGTCTCGGAGCCATAGCGGGCGCGCGCCGCCTTGGCGATCGCGTCTTCCATGGCCGCGATCACGATGCCGCGGTCGATGGTTTTTTCGCGAGCCACCGCATCGGCGATCTGCAGCAGTTCCAGCCTATTGGCGCTGACGGCCATGGTCAGTCTCCCTCAGAGGTGTCGGTCTCGCCGCGCCGCGCTTTTTCGGCGGCGAGGCGGTGTTGCTTGGTGTTCTGCGGCTTCGGCTTGGCCGGAGGCTTGGCGGCCTTTGCGACGCGCTTTGGCGCGTGGCTTTTGGCCGGATCGCTTCGCTTGGCGTGTGGCGGCGGCTCCGGCGCGAGCCCGAGGCTCTGCTTGAGGTCCCGTTCCGCCTGCTTGCCGCGCCGCATCGATTCCGCGATCAGCTCGTCGGTCAGCACCAGGCGGGCGTCGCCGATATCGTGCATCGGCAGCAGCACCAGCGGATCTTCACCCTTGGGAGCTTCCTCCCGCTGGATCCGAACCGCGTCGCCTTCGACGCCGTCGAGCAGGCCGCGGAACCGCTTCCGGCCCTGGTGCGGCACCGCCATCTCGATCTTCACCAAGTGCCCGGCATAGCGGGCGAAATCGGAGCGGCGCACCAGCGGGCGGTCGATCCCCGGCGAGGAAATCTCGAGCCGGTAGGCGCGATCGATCGGGTCGGCGACGTCGAGGACCGGCGACAGCGCCCGCGAGACCGCCTCGCAGTCGTCGATCAGCATGGTGCCGTCCGGCCGCTCGGCCATGATCTGCACCGTACAGCCGGCTTCGCCCGACACTTTGATCCGGACGAGGCGGTACCCCATTGCCACCAAGACCGGCTCGGCGACTGCGCCGAACCGTGCCGCGACGCCCGGCTCGATCACCAGGCGTGGCTCGGCCAAAGCGTCGGTTTCCGGAGCGGCAGGCGTCGGCTCGGTCATGTCCTGGGTCAAAGCGTTACAGTGTCTCGTCGATAAGCGGTATCAAGCTGGTGAATGAGGCCTCGCGCCCAAGGGCGCTCCGGTCCACGTCCGACGATCCAGGTAATAAAAAAGAGCGGGTCCCGAGGGGCCCACTCTCGATACGGATCGTATGAGAATTTCGAAGTGACGCCAATATAGCGCTTTTCTGCCTCAGCGACAAGAGCTTCCGGAAAGGGCGCGGCCGGCGCGCGGCTGGAACAAATGCGACCGGGCGGTTCAACCCTTCGTTCACGCCAGGCCTCTAGGTTCCGGCCGTACCGGTGCGGGCCGCCCGCGAGAACGATGGATGTCTGCTGCCAACTCCCTTCTTCCTGAACTCGATGACATCGTCAGGCAGGGCGATCCTGTGCGGCGTGCGGACGCCGTGCGCCGCATTGCGGACCTGTACATTCGGGATGCCGAAAGTTTCCAGCCCACCCATGTCGCGCTGTTCGACGGAATTCTGCTGACGCTGGTCCCGGAGATCGACGTCGAGGTCCGCAGCGAGCTGGCGCGCCGGTTTTCGGAAATTTCCAACGCGCCGCCGGAGCTGGTTCGGCAGCTCGTGCACGACGAAGACATCGGGATCGCCGGGCCTCTGCTGCGACGCTCGGTGATGCTCGACGATCCGACCCTGGTCGAACTCGCCAAGCAGCGCGGCCAGACGCATCTTCTGGCGATCTCAGAGCGGGCGAGCATTTCGCCGCCGGTCACCGACGTGATCGTGCGCCGCGGCGACCGCGACGTGGTGCGGAAAGTCGCCGGCAATGCCGGCGCAGAATTCTCCGCAACCGGGTTCAACGGCCTGATCCGCCGCGCCGCGGAGGACGGCGTGCTGGCGATCGCGGTCGGCACGCGGGATGATCTGTCGCCGCCGCGGCTGAAGGATCTGCTGGCATGCTCGACCGATCTGGTGCGCCGCCGCCTGTTCGAAAGCGCGCGGCCGAGTGCCCGGATCGCCATCAACCGCGCGATGCGCGAACTGGCGGGCGAGTCCCGGCAGCCGACTGTGCAGCGTGATTTCGAGGCCGCGCAGCGTTCGGTGGTGGGTCTGCACAACAAGGGCGAACTCAACGAAGCCACGGTGCTCGGCTTCGCTCAAGCGCATCAATACGAGGAGACGGTTGCGGCTCTGTCGGCGATGACCGGCACGCGGATCTCGACCCTCGATCAGATGATGTCCGGCGAACGGCACGATCCGGTGCTGATCCTCGGCAAGGCGCTCGGGTTCGGATGGGCGACGGTGCGGGCGCTGATCAGGCTGCGGCTCGGACCGGATCGCTCGGTGGCGTGCCCCGACGTCGAAGAAGCGCAGCACAATTTCGAGCGGCTGACGTCGGCGACAGCGCAGCGCGTACTCGGATTCTGGAGGATGCGGCAGGCCGACGCCTGATCCGCTCGCCAACTAATCGCCAGCTCAGAAATTAGAGACGTTCAAAACGCAGATAGTTGGCGCGCCGACCCTCGCGTTCGGCTTTGCGGCCGTAGCGAGTCATCGTGTAGTTCGGCCACGGCTTGCGCCAATCGTCGGCACGCTCGGCGAGCCAGTCGAAACTCGGCGCGCGCAGCAGATGCGCCAGCGTCCACGCGTTGTAGCCGTCGATGTCGCTGACGAAGCGGAATTCGCCGTGCGGCACCAGCGCTCGCGCCATCGCCGTGACGGTGGCGTCCTGTACGAAGCGGCGCTTCCAGTGACGCCGCTTCGGCCACGGGTCGGGATGGATCAGATCGACCCGTGCCAGCGAGCCGGCCGGCACCCAGGCCAGCAGCTCGGAGGCATCGCCCGCGAACAGGCGGATGTTGCGGATGTTGTCGGCCTCGATCCGCGCCAGGATCTTGGCCATGCCGTTGACATAAGGCTCCGCGCCGATGAACCCCGTGTCCGGATGGGCCAGGGCTTCGGCGATCAGATGTTCACCGCCGCCGAATCCGATCTCGAGGCGCACATGCTCGACCGGCGGATCGAACAGGGTCGTGAGCGGCTCGGGCGCGGGTTGATCGATCCGCAGCGACAGATGCGGCAGCAGATTCTCGATCAGATCAGCCTGATGGGCGCGCAGCTTGTGGCCCTTGCGGCGGCCGAAGAAAGATCCTTGGCCGTGCATGACGATGTCGCCGTCGTGATCGTCAGTGTGATCGTCGATGTGATCTTCAGTGTCAGGTGTCGAGTTTGGGTGATCAATATTGAACATCAAGCAGCCGCACTCGCACTTCTACAGTGGGCCGCTCTGCACGCAGAGCCGCCGCCTGTTCGACCGACAACGAAAAACCGGCCCCGCTTATATCACAGCGGAGGCCGGCGCTACTGCAGGTCGATCGATCAGTTCGTCTCGTCCACTTCGCGCGCGGCGATCCGTTCAACGAGATCGACGATGCTGCGACGAAGCTTTGCATCGGTGATCTTGGTGAAAGCGCGGGTGAGCGCCAGACCTTCGGAAGTCGCGAGGAAGTCCGATACGTATGAAGGCGACGGCGCCTCACTGAAGCCGTTGCCGTTGGCGAGGCCGCCGCTCGGGCCGCCTTCGAACAAGAAGGACACCGGGACCTGCAGGACTTCAGCGATCTGCTGAATACGGCTGGCGCCGACGCGGTTGGTCCCCTTCTCGTATTTCTGCACTTGCTGAAACGTCAGACCCAGCGCTTCGCCGAGCTTTTCCTGACTCATGCCCAGCATGATGCGTCGCATGCGCACACGGCTGCCGACGTATTTGTCAACAGGATTGGGCGCTTTAGTCGACATCTCACTTACTCCTCAGGCACAGTGCACACGCCAACAGTTAGCGTATGCGGGTTGGAATACGCCTCAAATATTGGAGTCGTCAAATGTCTTTGGAATCCGATGGGGATTCGGCGTTAATTTACGCCGAGCAAAACTCGCGGGCTACACAAGTGCGAATTTTCTCGAACTTAATCTCTGGTTGCGTCATCGAGCGCGTATTATCACGAACCCGACTGGCGCTTTCGTAATAGTACAAGCATCATCACTAACGCAACCAGTACGGCCGCAGGAAGTTCGCCGACCCGCGCATAGACGGTGGGTGAGACCGGGGCCGGGAGCCCCGAATCCAGCACTCCTTCGACCCCGAGCCCGAGCTTGGCGACGATCCGCCCGACCGGATCGATGACCGCCGAAACGCCCGTGTTCGCTGCGCGAACCAATGGCAGACCCTGCTCGATCGCGCGCATCCGCGCCTGCTGCAGATGTTGGTGCGGACCGCTGGAAATCCCGAACCAGCCGTCGTTTGTGAGATTCAGGATCCAGCCCGGCCGCGCGCCGTCGATCTTGATCTCGTCAGGAAAGATCGCCTCGTAACAAATCAGCGGCAGCGCCGGCGGTGCGTTGGGCAGCTCGAGATTGTGGCGCGTGACACCGGATAAAAATCCGCCCTGCACCTTGGTGAGCTGGACGAAGCCGATCCTCTCCATCAGATTCTGGTACGGCAGAAACTCGCCGAATGGGACCAGATGCAGCTTGTCGTAAACTGACAAGATGCTGCCGTCGTGATCGATCGCGTAGATCGAATTGTACGCGCGGGTAATCCTGCGCCCCGGCGGTAACTCGGGTGGGCGGACCGCCCCGGTCAGCAGGATGGTGCCCTTCGGCAGCAGATCGGCGATCTGCGCCATTGCGTCCGGTTCCCGCGACAGAAAGAACGGAAACGCCGACTCCGGCCATATCAGCAGAGACACGTCGCGCACGCCGGTCGACTTCGGTCCGGTCGAGCGGTCCGACAGCGACAGATATTTCTGCATCACGTCGGCCTTGGCCGAATAATTGAAGCGCGCATCTTGCGGCAGGTCGGGCTGCATGATCCGCAGCCGAACATTGTCGACGAGTTGGGTCGGCGACAATTTGAGTCGAATGCCGCCATACACGGCCATTGCTGCGAGCACGCCGAGCGCCATGATCGGCGCTGCCCAGCGCCGCTTCGCATGAGTATCGCCGTCGATCAGTACGGCCGGCGACGCGAAGATCGCTACCGTCAGCAGCGTCAGGCCCCAGATCCCGATCAGCGAGATACTCTGCGCCAGCGCCAACGGTTCGGTCAGTGCGTAGCCGAATGCGTTCCACGGGAAGCCGGTGAGCAAATGGCCGCGCAGCCACTCGCTGATCGTCAAGCTGACGGCGAGCGACAGCACGCGCAGACTGTCTGGTCGCCACAGCAGTCGCGCCAGTGCGAAGCCGAGTGCCGTGAACAGCGCCAGATAGGCCGGCAACCCGCACACGGCGACCGGCAGCAGCCAGGCGAAGGTGTTGGCGTCGACTAGAAACGCGTAGCCGATCCAGTACAGGCCAGGGACGAAATAGCCGAAGCCGAACCACCAGCCGGCCATCGCCGCGGCTGGTACGCCGTGCCGTTTTCCGGCCGCCGAGCCGTCGATCAGCCAAACCACGATCGGGAAGGTGATGAAGAGAACCGGCCAGGCATTGAACGGAGCCATCGCCAGCGAGGACGCCGCGCCGGCGAGAAGCGCGATCAAGGCGCGCTTCCAACCCCACGCCAGGATGATGCCCGAGGCGATCCGGCTCAGCACACCACGATGCGTCACGGCGAACCGGTCCCGTCGCCGGTCGGTGGAAGCGAGGCGGGAGTCGTGCCCTCGGTCGAGGCATCGCGGCGTCGGCCGTCGCGCGCGCGCGGTGCCGGCCGCTCTTTGCGCGGGCCGATGCAGAGTCGTTTCACCCGTCGGGGATCGGCGTCCAGAACTTCGAACTCGAAATTACTGGGGCCGGCGATCACTTCGCCGCGCACCGGCAGCCGGCCGACGTGATTGACGAGATAACCGCCGAGCGTTTCCACGTCCTCGCCCGCTTCGCCGGTCACGAACTGATCGCCGATCATCGCGCGGACGTCTTCGAGGCTGGCCCTGGCGTCTGCAATGAACGATCCGTCGGGCTGACGAACGATCGCGGGCGGCTCGGTCGAGTCGTGCTCGTCGTCGATTTCGCCGACGATCTGCTCGACGATATCTTCGATCGATACCAGCCCGTCGGTGCCGCCATATTCGTCGACCACCAGCGCCAGATGGATGCGTGCCGCCTGCATCTGCGCCAGCAGGTCGATCGCCCGCATCGACGGCGGCACGTACAGCAGCTTGCGGATGATGCCGGTTTCGGTCAGCGGCATCTTCAGATCGATGGCGCGCAGGTCGAGGCCGGCGGGCAATGCTTTCTTGCGCTTGGCGACCGTCGCCGGCGGCACCTTGGCCTTGGCGGTCATGAACGCGACCAAGTCGCGGATGTGAACGATGCCGACCGGATCGTCGAGCGTCTCGTTGTAGACCACGAGCCGCGAGTGAGCCGCGTCCTGAAACAGGCTGAGCAGTTCGCCGACCTGAATGTCCTGCTTGATCGCGACGATGTCGGCGCGGTGGACCATTACGTCGGCGATCCGGCGGTCGTGCAGCCCGAGGATGTTGCGCAGCATCGTGCGCTCGAGCGTCGAGAAGCCGGCGTCGTCGGGCGAGCTGGTGTCGAGCACGACTTGCAGATCGTCGCGCACCGAGCCGGGCTTCCAGCCGAACAGCGAACGGATCGCACGGATCAGCCAGTTGCTGCCGGGCGGCTGCAGCACTTCGCCTTGGTGCACCACCGCAGGTAACTGGCCAGGCGGAGGCTCCTCCTGTGTCGTCTGAGACGTCGTCAGGGCTCTGTCGCCGTCGGGCATGTCAGTTCACCCGATCCTGGCCGGCATAGGGATCCGGAATCCCGAGCCGGGCGAGAATGACGCGCTCGGCGTCTTCCATTTCGTCGGCCTCCTGGTCGGTTTCGTGATCGTAGCCGACGAGATGCAGGAAGCCGTGCACGGCGAGGTGACTGAGATGATGATCGAACGGCTTACCCTCGTCGTCGGCCTCGCGACGGACGGTCTGGTACGCGATCGCGATGTCGCCGAGCGCGCGCGGCGCGCCGTCCCCCTGCACGTCCGGCTGCGTGGCCGGAAACGACAGCACGTTGGTCGGCTTGTCCTTGCCGCGGAACGAGGCGTTGAGCTGCTGGATGTGATCGTCGTCGGTGAGCATCACGGCCAGTTCGGCGGCGCCGGTGTCTGCATCGATGACTTCGGCGGCCGTCTCGATGGCGCGTAGCACGATCGCTTCGGCGGCGGCTTCGGCCTGCCAGCAATCGGCTTCGATAACGACTTCGGTGAAAGGCTGATTGGAGCGGGTCATTGGAGCAAAGCTAATATCCGGGGGCATCGCGCTGCAATCGGGTCGGCGCCCAGGGCGCGGCTGCGACATCACGACTTACCATTCGCCGTCGGCGGCGATCCTTCATAGGCGGCGACGATCCGCGCCACCAATTCGTGACGGATCACGTCCTCAGCTCTGAATTGCACCTGTGCGATCCCCTCGACCCCGGACAAGAGCCGCACGGCCTCGGAGAGGCCGGAGGTCTGGCCGTTCGGCAAGTCGACCTGACTGGGATCGCCGGTGATAATCATCCGGCTGTTCTCACCAAGCCTGGTGAGAAACATTTTCATCTGCATCGACGTGGTATTCTGCGCTTCGTCGAGAATAATCGCCGCGTTGGTCAGCGTCCGTCCGCGCATGAACGCCAGCGGTGCGATCTCGATCTCGCCGGATTGCAGGGCACGTTCGACGATCCGCGCATCCATCAGGTCGTACAGCGCGTCGTAGATCGGTCGCAAGTAAGGGTCGACCTTTTCGCGCAAGTCGCCGGGCAGAAAGCCGAGCCGTTCGCCGGCTTCGACCGCTGGCCGGGACAGGATGATGCGGTCGACTTCCTTGCGCTCGAACAGTTGCGCCGCATGCGCCACCGCCAGCCAGGTCTTGCCGGTGCCGGCCGGGCCGACGCCGAACACCAGCTCGTGCCGCTTGAGCGCACGGATGTAGGAATCCTGCGCCGCAGTGCGCGCGCGAACCGGCCGCTTGCGCAAATTGATCGCTTCGAACGCGGCCGCGGACGGCTGCTTGGTGTCGAACTCGAACAACGAACCTTGCGCGATCACGGCGCGGATTGCACCTTCGACGTCGCCCTGGACCAGGTCGTGCCCCGACATCGCCTGCGCATAGAGCGTTTCGAGCACGCGCCTGGCCGCGTCGCAGCCCTCCCGCGAGCCGCCGATGGTGATGTTGTTGCCGCGTGAGTCCACCACCACGTTGAGCCTGCGCTCGATCTGAGCGAGGTTCTGACCGTAGGGGCCGACCAGGGAGGAGGCGGCGCGGTTGTCGTCGAAATCGATTACGACCTGGGTTTCGGGCGGGTTCAAACTGTCGCGATCTGGTTTGCGGCGGGAAACGAACGAAGACGATTCCGGTGCGCTTTTGACCAAGGGGGCTCAGGCTCCAGTGGGGGCCATCGCATCGGCCGGCCGGGCAGTTGCCGATACGAGTTCGCCGAGCAGGCTGTAGCGTTCGAGGCTGTCGACGCGGACGGGTAGCACCTGTCCGATGATGCTGTCCGGCGCCATCACATGGGCCGGCTGCAGATAAGTGGTGCGGCCGACGATCTGGCCCGGCTTGCGGCCGGCGCGCTCGAACAGAACCTCGACGGTCCGCCCGATCGCAGCCTGGTTGAAGGCCGATTGCTGCTGGTCGATCAATTGCTGGAGCCGCTCCAACCGCTCGTCCATGACCGCTGCAGGCACCATCTCCGCCATCTCCGCCGCGGGCGTGCCGGGTCGCGGCGAGTATTTGAACGAATACGCCCCAGCGTAGCCGATTTGTGCGACAAGCGCGAGGGTTGCGGAGAAGTCGCGTTCGCTTTCACCGGGGAAGCCGACGATGAAGTCCGAGGAGAACGCGATTCCATCCGCGGCGCTGCGGAACCGGTCGATCACCCGGCGATAATCGTCGGCGGTGTGCTTGCGATTCATCGCCGCCAGGATCCGGTCCGAGCCCGATTGCACCGGCAGATGTACGAACGGCATCAGCGCCGGCAGATCGCGGTGCGCGGCCAAGAGATCGTCGTCGACATCGTTCGGATGGCTGGTGGAATAACGCAGCCGAACGATACCGGGGATCTCGGCCAGCCGTCGCACCAGGCGGCCGAGCTGCCAGGCGCGGCCGTCCGGTCCCTCGCCGTGATAGGCATTGACGTTCTGACCGATCAGCGTGACCTCGCGGACCCCATTCTCGGCAAGCCGCTTGACGTCCTCGACGATCGCCGCGACCGGGCGCGACATCTCGGCGCCGCGGGTATAGGGCACCACGCAGAAGGTGCAGAATTTGTCGCAGCCTTCCTGGACCGTCACGAACGCGGAGATCCCGCGGGCGCGGATCGCATCCGGCGCCGGCTGCGGCAACACGCCGAATTTGTCGTCGATCGGGAACTCGGTTTCCAGGGCTCGGCCGTCGCGGTCCGCCCGCGCCAGTAATTGCGGCAGGTTGTGATAGCTCTGCGGTCCGACCACGACGTCGACGACCGGTGCGCGGCGGATGATTTCCTCGCCCTCGGCCTGCGCCACGCATCCGGCGACCGCGATCTGCATCCGCCGGCCATGGCTGGCGGCCTCGTCGCGCGCGACCCGCAGCCGGCCGAGCTCGGAATAGACCTTCTCGGACGCCTTCTCGCGGATGTGGCAAGTGTTGAGGATCACCAGATCGGCGTCATCCACGTTCGCGGTCTCGACGAAGCCTTCCGGTGCCAATGCGTCCACCATGCGCTGGGCATCGTAGACATTCATCTGACAGCCGTATGACTTGATGTGCAGCTTACGCGGCGGAGACATTGCGTGTGGGGGCCCGGAACAAAAACGCGCGTTTTCCAGCGCGTTGCCGTCACTTATAGCTGAAACCGGGCGAAATCCAGCCGCGACCGCCGATTTGCCGCTGGCGGCGTCCCGCGTGGCTAAATTTCGTCAATGATCTTCGTGAGTTGGCGCATATCGGCAAAGCTGCGATCGGCTCCTGCGGAGAGCAGCGCCGCGGCCGTGGCGCCGGTGCAATGGCTGCCGCCGCCAAAGCCGAGCACGGTCATTCCGGCCGCTTTCGCGCCCAATACGCCCGGCACGCTGTCCTCGATCACCACACAGCGCTCCGCGGCGGCCCCATTTGTGCCGCTGCGTACAGAAACAGGTCCGGCGCCGGCTTGCCGTGCACCACCTGCTCGGCCGAGAACAGATGCGGCGCGAACCGCGCATGCAGGCCCGCCTGCGTCAGCGCCACCCGAATCCGATCCAAGGTGCCGCTCGAAGCGACGCAGAACGGCAATGTCAGTGCGTCGAGCGCCTCGGTCACGTAGGGGATCGGCTGCAACGTCTCAGTGAAGGCACGGAGCAGTTCGTCGAGCAGATGCGTTTCGAGGTCGTCGGCGAAGCGGCGGCCGATCTCGGCCTCGATCTCGCGCCGCGCCTCGCGTCCCGAACGGCCGAGAAACCGGGCTGCAACCTGTTCGGTGGCGATCGGATAGCCGTAGCGCGTCAGTGTCTCGGCGTGGACCCGGCAGGAAATCACCTCGCTGTCGACCAGCACGCCGTCGCAGTCGAAGATGACGAGGTCGAAAGACACGCGTGGGACCTGCCGCAAGCTAAACTAACAACGCCGCGAGCTGCGCAGCTCGCGGCGGATCGGCAGCGAAGGAAATGCGCTGCGGGCTCAGGATTTGTCGTCTTCCAGCGGCACGCAATACAGTTCGAGCCGGTGATCGACCAGCTTGTAGCCGAGTTTGCGTGCGATCTCGGCCTGCAGCTTCTCGATCTCTTCGTTGGTGAACTCGATCACCTTGCCGTCGCGCAGGTTGATCAGATGGTCGTGATGGCTGTCGCGCATCTGTTCGTAGCGCGCACGTCCTTCACGAAAATCGTGACGTTCGATGATGCCAGCATCCTCGAACAGCTTCACCGTTCGGTACACCGTGGAGATCGAGATCTTGTCATCGATCGCGACGCAGCGGGTATAGAGTTCCTCGACGTCGGGATGATCCTGCGACTCCGCGAGGACGCGTGCGATGACGCGGCGCTGCTCCGTCATGCGCATGCCGGTGGCGGCACAGCGCGCTTCGATTTCGGTTGCCTTGGGTTCGGACATCGGCGTCAACGCATGTGATTGTGAATGATATCTTAGACAGTGTTCTGCCACCGCGCAGCGGTCAGGACAAGTCGCGACGCATTATCAATGCGTTCAATTGCTCCCCATTGGGCTGCCGGTAATAGCGCTCGCGCCGCCCGACCACCTGAAAGCCGGTACGATCGTAGAGTCGGCGCGCCGGCTGATTATTCTCCTCTACTTCGAGAAACACCGTGGCGACGCCGCGGCCGGCCAGGTGACCGAGGTGAGTGAGCAGCATTTCGCGAGACAGACCGCGACCGCGATATGACGCTGTGATGGCGATCGACAGGATCTCGGCTTCGTCCGCGCCGATTCGTGAGGCGACGAAGCCGATGATTCGCCGCCCGACCCGCAGGCGGTGCACCAGCGTATTGCGCTCGCTCAAAAGGTCGGCGAATTCCTGCTCGTCCCAGCCGCGATGAAACGACGCGGAGTGCAGTTCAGCGAGCTTCGGCGCGTCGCGCAGCGTCGCCGTTTCGACCACTGCGTCGGCGTAACCCCAGAACTCGGCCAGCCAAGTCATCATCGATGGCACACTTCGCGGCGCGTCATGCGGCGGGCTGCGCCGATTGAGCGATCGGATCAATCTTGGGGGTGGCGTCGGGCGGACGCAGATAGAACGGCTTGGCGGGTGCGGATTCCGGCGTTGCGGCTGCGCCGAGCCAGGCGAGCCAACCGATATCGGGAGCGGGGCGCTGATCGACCGCGAGCGGAGGCGGGGTCAGCGCCGGCCATCGATCTGCCAGGAGCTCCGCCGCATTGCCGACCACGCGCGGCGCGCCGTAACGCGCAGCTTCCAGCGCTTCGGCAATCGGCGCGACCCGCGGGCGCACGATCATCGTGCCGTTGCCGGCGACGAGCTGGTAGTAGACGTGGTCGTGACGGGCGTCGATCACCGACAGAATCGGGGTGTCGTCGGTCTCGCTCACGAGCGGCGCCGCGAAAGCCGACAGCGTCGTCAGTCCGACGACCGGCTTGGCTGCGGCGAGCGCAATGCCGCGCGCAGCCGACAGGCCGACCCGGAGCCCCGTGAAACTACCAGGTCCGGTGGTCACTGCGATGCGGTCGATATCGAGGAAACCGATCCCGGACGCGTTCATCACCCGGCCGAGCAGCGGCATCAGCGCCTCGGCATGGCCGCGCTTCATCGCCTGCGATTCGCCGGCGAGCAGTCGATTGGCTTCGGTGTCCAGCACCGCGGCTGCGCAGGCGTCGAGAGCGGTGTCGATGGCGAGGATCAGCATCCGGCTAACATATCAGCAATGCGACAGTTGCGTCATGTCCTGCCGGATCGATCGACAATTATTGGGACGTGAGGCATGGCGCGCTGCACCATGCCTGTTTGGCGTGCCTGCCTGTTGCTGCAGCAGTCGCCCGTCAGGTCACCGGGCGTACCTCGACCACTTCGGGCACGAAGTGCTTGAGCAGATTCTGGATGCCGTGCTGCAACGTCGCGGTCGAAGACGGGCAGCCGGCGCAGGCGCCGCGCATGTTCAGATAGACGATGCCGTCCTTGAAGCCGCGGAAGGTGATGTCGCCGCCGTCGTTGGCGACGGCCGGACGGACCCGCGTTTCGATTAGATCCTTGATGATCTCGACCGTCTCGGCGTCATCATCGGCGTAGAACTCGTCGTCGTCGCCATCCTCACCGTCCGACTGGCCGTCCGCCAGGATCGGCGCGCCCGACATGAAGTGCTCCATGATGGCGCCGAGGATTGCCGGCTTGAGATGTTGCCACTCGCCTTTGTCCTTGGTGACGGTCACGAAGTCGGTGCCGTAGAACACGCCGCTGACGCCGTCGATGTCGAACAGCCGCGCCGCGAGGGGCGAACGCGCCGCCTGGGCCGCATCGGTGAATTCCAGCGTTCCGCTGTCGAGCACGCTCCGGCCGGGAATGAACTTCAACGTGGCCGGATTGGGGGTCGGTTCGGTCTGAATGAACATCGAATGTCTCCGTCGTCGCCGGTTCAAGGCCGGTGCGTGGGTTTCTCCTAGCAAATAGCGCTCGGGAAAGCACGGTCAACCCGCGGGCTCTCCCCGAGGTTGCAGAAAGTCGCTGATCAGGCTCACATTTTCCAGGAATTCAGGCGTCAGGCTAGTGCGTCGATGTCGTCGTCGGTCAGGCTCGATGCGACGATCATCACCGGCACAGGAAAAGTGCCGAGATGGCGTACCATCGAGGTGACGATGGGGCCGGGCCCATCCGGCCCGTCGTCCGCCGCCAGCACCAGCATGACGATGTCGACGTCCTGCTCGATCACCTTGCGGACCTGCGCAATGGTGTCGCCCTCGCGGATCACCCGCTCCGGCGTGATCCCGGCGACGCCGTTGGCGCGGCCCGAGGCGCGATCGAGCGCGAGCTCGGCGGTTTCGATAGCTTCGGCACGCATCACCTCGGCGACCCCGAGCCATTGCTGGTTCTTGTCGAGAATCTCGATCACCCGCAGCATCACGACGCTGCCGCCGACCCGCACCGCCCAGCGGCTGCCGTAATACACCGCGCGGTCCCATTCGGCGGTGTCGTCGACGATCACCAGACACTTCGGCTTGTGGCCGGATTCATAGCTCCGTCGCTGGCTGCTCATGGTGTCCCCCACGATTCCCGAGCGCCCGCCCGGGGAACGATGCGATGCTGCCATGGCGGCAGCGGGAAGGACAAGGGCAGGGGCATCATGGTGAGGAGCGCAGCGAAGCTGCGCGTCACGAACCATGGCGATACAAGCTCGTCCTTCGAGACGCCTGGCTACGCCGGGCTCCTCAGAGCCCGGCTGGAAATGCGGGCAACAAGCTCAGGGGCTTTTGTAAGTCGTTCAATTGACGATTAGTTTCGTCATGGCCGGGCTTGTCCCGGCCATCCACGCCTTTCTTGCTGCGTTCGCTGCAAGGCGTGGATGCCCGGCACGAGGCCGGGAATGACGGGTTGAAACGAAAGCGCTGTCATTGCACGCATTTCCAGTCGGGCTTTCAGGACGAGGGGGCCGAATCTCAGCCCTTCTTCCGCACCATGCCCACGATGTCTTTGACCGCCTGCATGGTTTCGGCGGCGATCGCGCGGGCGCGGTCGCTGCCGTCGGCCAGCACGGCATCGACATAAGCGTGGTCGGCAGAGAGCCGCTTCATTTCGCCGGAGATCGGCGACAGCTTGGCGACGGCGAGATCGACCAGGTTCGACTTGAACGAAGAGAACTGCGCACCGCCGAACTCGGTCAGCACGTCGGCCTTCGGTTTGCCGGAGAGCGCCGCGTAGATGCCGACCAGATTGTCAGCCTCGGGGCGGCTTTCCAGACCCTTCTCCTCGCCGGGCAGCGGTTCCGGATCGGTTTTGGCCTTCTTGATCTTCTGCGCGATCGCGTCGGCATCGTCGGTCAGGTTGATGCGCGAGTAATCGGACGGATCCGACTTCGACATCTTCTTGGTGCCGTCGCGCAGGCTCATCACCCGGGTCGCTGGGCCGGTGATCACCGGCTCGGGCAACGGGAAGTAAGCATCGCCAAAGCCCTGCGCCGCGATCGAGGCTCCGAAGTCGTTGTTGAACTTCTGGGCGATGTCGCGGGTCAGCTCGACATGCTGCTTCTGATCCTCGCCGACCGGAACATGGGTGGCGCGATATACCAGAATGTCGGCCGCCATCAGCACCGGATAGTCGTAGAGCCCCACCGAGACGTTCTCGCGATCCTTGCCGGCCTTCTCCTTGAACTGGGTCATGCGGTTCAGCCAGCCGAGCCGCGCGATGCAGTTCAGCACCCAAGCCAGTTCCGAATGTTCGGCGACCTGACTCTGGTTGAAGATGATCTGCTTCTTCGGGTCGATGCCGGCCGCGATGAACGCCGCCGTCACTTCGCGGATGTTCTTGCGCAGCTCGTCCGGTCCGCCCCACACCGTCACCGGGACGGTGATGGCGTGCAGATCGACGACGCAATAGACGCAATTGTGCGTCTCCTGCATCTTCACGAAGTTCACGATCGCGCCGAGGTAATTGCCGAGATGCAGATTGCCGGTCGGCTGGATGCCGGAAAATACCCGCTGCGTGATGGCCATGATCGTGATTCCCGCGCTTGGTCTGGAAAAGGCGCCGTGAAGTGGCACAGCTCCGCTAGTCGCGCAAGCTGCACGGCCGCCGCAGCGCGCGGAGCGCCGCATTTGGCCGGACCACGCCGAACAGGATCAACGCTGCCGCATAGACCGTCAGGCCCCCCGCAATCAGCACGCCGATCGCCGCGGCTTGGACCAAAGTGGAGTCTGCCGCCGCCAGCGGGTGCAGCAGGTCGGCCGTCAGCCACAGCAGGCCGCCCATCGCGCCGGCCGCGATCATGATCAGCACCAGACGGCTCCGCGCCGACGCATCGATGGTGACGCCGAAGCGTTGCACGCCGCGCGCCAGCAGCAGAGCTGCGTTGCTCCAGGCACCGAGGCTGATCGCAGCCGCAACTCCCGCAGCCCCAAATAGCCGTCCGAGCAGAACGGCTGCTGCAAGCGCGACCGCGACCGCGATCAGCGTCGCCATCAGCGGCGTGCGGGTGTCTTCGCGGGCGAAGAAGGCCGCCGACCAGTTCTTGGCCAGCACCTGTGCCGGCAGGCCGACCGCCAGTAAGGCCAGCGCCTGAGCGGTTGCGGCGGAGTCCGCGGCACTGAACGCGCCGTGCTCGAACAACAGCCGCACGATCGGTTCGGCCAGTACGATCAGTCCGAAAGTCGCAGGCAGCGCCACACCGATCGCCAGTTCCAGCCCGCGGGAAGCGGCTTCCGACAGCGCAGCGTCGTCGCCGCCCCGCACCGCGCGCGCCAGTTCCGGCACCAGCACCGCGCCCATCGCCACGCCGACGATGCCGAGCGGCAGCTCGATCAGCCGGTTGGCGAAATACAGCCAAGACACCGCCGCCGGCTGGGCCGAGGCGATGATCGCGCCGGCGACGATCAGGAGCTGCGGCCCGGAATTGGCGATCATGCCCGGAATCGCCTTGGCGAAGAACGTTCGCATCGCGGCGTCGAAGCCGGCGCGCAGCGGCGTCGCCAGCCGCTCGCCGCGCCCGTTCACCGCCAGGATCGAGAGCTGCAACAGCCCGGCGACGCCGACGGTGCCCGACAGGATCAGTGCCGCGGTGGTCGCATCATCGTGGTCCAGCAGCAGGACCGTCGTGACGACGATCAGCGAGACGTTGAACAGTAGCGGCGAGAACGCCGTGAGACCGACTTTGCCCTGCGCGTTGAACAGTCCCATCATCACCGCGACCGGACCGGCGAAGGCCAGATACGGCAGCATCAGCCGGGCATCGCGCGTCGCCATCAGTAGCGCCGGCTGGCCGACGAAGCCCGGCGCCAGCACCGCGATCAGCAGCGGCATGAACACGCCGAGCAGGATCGCCAGCAGCAGCGTCGCCAGCGCAATAGTTCCGAGCAGGCGCCCCGCGAATGCGGCGGCTGCGGTGGGACCATTGTGTTCGCGCACTTTCAGCCAGGCCGGCACCAGCGCGGCATTGAGCGCGCCTTCGGTCAGCAGTCGCCGCGTCACGTTGACGAGCTGAAACGCCAGAAGGAACGCATCCGCCACCACGCCGGCGCCAAGCAGTGCCGCGACGAGTGCGTCGCGAACGAATCCTAATAAGCGTGACGACAGCGTTCCGGCGGAGACGGTGAGCAGCGGGCGAAGCATGAGCCGGGTTATAGCCCGGTTGCGCGCTCAAGCGCCTGGGCCGATGGGCTTTTGATCCATTTGGTAAAGAGGGGCCAGACCACCCGCTGCTTCGTCGATGGGGCTGATGCCGCGGGCAGACCCCGAGGTCACCGCTGTCCGGGCCGGTTCGCTTGCCGCTGCCGACCCGAACATGATAGGCCGGCTCGCCTTTCGCGCGGCCGGCGATGCACCGGCCCGACCCGCACAATCGCGGGATTTTTGTCGTTTCTCCCCCGCTATGGATCGAATTCGATGAGCTCAGCCCAATACGACGTCCTCGCCATCGGCAATGCGATCTTCGACGTGCTGGTCCGCACCGAAGAGGACTTTCTGGTCAAGCACGGCATGGCCAAGGGCGGCATGGCGCTGATCGACGAAGCCCGTGCTGCGGCGATCTACGCCGACATGGGGCAGGCCACCGAAATGTCCGGCGGCTCGGCCGCCAATACCATCGTCGGCCTGGCCTCGTTCGGTGCCCGCACCGCCTATCTCGGCAAGGTCAAGGACGACCAGATCGGCAAGCTGTACAGCCACGACATCCGCGCCGCGGGAGTCACCTTCGACACCAAGCCGGCGACGGACGGCCCGGCGACCGGCTGTTCCTACATTTTGGTGACGCCGGACGGCCAGCGCACCATGAACACTTACCTCGGCGCCGCGCAGGATCTGTCGCCGGCCGATATCGACGAGGCCAAGATCGCCGCCTCGGCGATCACTTATCTCGAAGGTTATCTGTGGGATCCGCCGCAGGCCAAGGAAGCGTTCCTGAAGGCTTCGAAGATCGCCCACGGTGCCGGCCGCAAGGTGGCGCTGACGCTGTCGGATGCGTTCTGCGTCGACCGCTACCGCAGCGAATTCCTTGAGCTGATGCGCTCCAAGACCGTCGACCTGATCTTCGCCAACGAGGCCGAGCTGCACTCGCTGTACCAGACCTCGGATTTCGATGCGGCGCTGACTCTGCTGGCTCAGGACGTCGCGCTCGGCGTCGTCACTCGCAGCGAAAAGGGCTGCGCGGTGGTCGACAAGGAAGGCGTGACTTTGGTGCCGGCGACCGCGATCGATCAACTGGTCGACACCACCGGCGCCGGCGACCTGTTCGCGGCCGGCTTCCTGTTCGGCCTGGTCCGTAATCTCGGCTACGAGAACGCCGGCCGCCTCGGCGCACTGGCGGCAGCCGAAGTGATCCAGCACATCGGCGCCCGCCCGCAGGTTTCGCTGAAGGAATTGGCGCAGCAGCGCGGGCTGGCGGTGTAGGTCGAGGCGACACAGCGGGCCTTTGAACCCCCACCTCTCTTTTGTCATTCCGGGGCGCGAGCGCAGGTCGCGAGCCCGGAATCCATAACCCCTGTTTGTTGTTAGTTCTGCAAAGTGCCGGCACCACGGTGCCTCACCGAGAGTCCAGGGAGTATGGATTCCGGGCTCGCGCTCCGCGCGCCCCGGAATGACGAACGAGACATCATCGAGCTAACTACGCCGTCTTCGCCGCCTTCAGGCCAAGCTTGGCCTCGACTTTCTCGCGCATGATGAACTTCTGGATCTTGCCGGTGACCGTCATCGGGAATTCGTCGACGAACTCGATGTAGCGCGGGATCTTGTTGTGGGCGATCTGGCCCTGGCAGAACGCGCGGACGTCGTCGGCGCTCAGGGTTTCGCCGGGGCGCGGGCGGACCCAGGCGCACAGTTCTTCGCCGTAGCGATCATCGGCGACGCCGAAGATCTGGACGTCCTGGATCTTCGGATGACGATACAGGAATTCCTCGATCTCGCGCGGATACAGGTTCTCGCCGCCACGGATCACCATGTCCTTGATGCGGCCGACGATGTTGCAGAAGCCTTCCTCGTCGATCACCGCAAGATCGCCGGTGTGCATCCAGCCGGCGTCGTCGAGCACGTCGGCGGTCTTTTCCGCCTCGTCCCAGTAGCCGAGCATGACGCTGTAGCCGCGGGTGCAAAGTTCGCCGCGGGTGCCACGCGGCACGATGCGGCCTTCGAGATCGATGACTTTCACTTCGACATGCGGGTGAATGCGACCGACCGTCGAGACACGCCGCTCTTCCGGATCGTCGACCGCGCTCTGGAAACTGACCGGGCTGGTCTCGGTCATGCCATAGGCGATCGTCACTTCGCGCATGTTCATCTGATCGTTGACGCGGCGCATCACTTCGACCGGGCACGGCGCGCCGGCCATGATGCCGGTGCGCAGCGACGACAAATCGAAGCCGGCGAATTCCGGATGATCGAGTTCGGCGATGAACATCGTCGGCACGCCATACAGCGCGGTGCACTTCTCGATCGATGCCGTCTGCAGCGTCACCAGCGGATCGAAGCCTTCGCCCGGGTACACCATCGTGGCGCCGGAGGTCACCGAGGCGAGATTGCCCATCACCATGCCGAAGCAGTGATACAGCGGCACCGGGATGCAGATGCGATCCTGCTCGGTCAGCTTCATCGCGCGGCCGACGAAGTAACCGTTGTTGAGGATGTTGTGATGCGTCAGCGTCACGCCCTTGGGCGAACCGGTGGTGCCGCTGGTGAATTGAATGTTGACCGCATCATCGAACTGCAGCTCGCTTGCGAAGGCGGCGATCTGATCGCGGTGCCGCGCGCCGCCCATGGCCGCGACTTCGTCGAATGCGATCGTGCCCGGCGCTTTCGGTCCGCCGATCTGGATCACGGTCCGCAGCTTCGGCAGTTTGGCAGACTGCAGCGCGCCGGGCGGCGAGGTCGCCAGCTCCGGGATCAGCGTGTTGAGCATCTCCATGTAGTGCGAGGTCTTGAACGCGGTGGCGGTCACCAGCGCGGCGCAGCCGACCTTGGCGAGCGCGAATTCCAGTTCGCTCAACCGGTAAGCCGGATTGATGGTGACCAGGATCAGTCCGGCCTTGGCGGCGGCGAACTGCGTCAGCGTCCATTCCGGCCGGTTCATCGACCAGATGCCGATGCGGGCGCCGCGTTCCAACCCGAGCGCCAGAAAGCCGGCCGCCAGCGCGTCGACCCGCGCGGCAAAGTCGCGCCACGTCCAACGGGTGTCATGGCTGGGGGAGACCAGCGCTTCGCGATCCGGCCACAGCTCCGCCGCGCGGTCGAGAGCCTGGCCGATGGTGATTCCAAGTAGCGGCGCGTCGGAGACGCCGCAGACATAGCTGGGGGTCGAGCTGGTCACGATCCTTGGTCCTCGCCTTAGCGCCCGGCCGATCTGGAGTGCCGGGTCGTCATCGTCTGGGCTTTTCGCCTCTTTCACGAAGCATAGCGCCGCCGGCGAGGCATTGCGACCCCGCCGGCGGCGCGAGAGCCTGTCAGGCCGCCTGCTGTCCGGCGGCGAGGCCGGCATAGACATCGCGCTCGAACGCAGCGAACGCTTCCAAGCACTTGGCGTCGGCGAACGGCAACACCTGCATCAGGATCACGCCGCAGACGTCACGGGCCGGATCGATCCAGAAATAGGTGTTGGCGAGGCCGGCCCAGGCGAGACTGTTGGGGCTGCGGCCTTCCGGGGTCGTCTCGGTGTTGATCAGGAAGCTGAGGCCCCACTTCTTGGTCATGCTGGGATAGAGGTCGACGTCGTTGGTGGCGAAGGCGATTGCCGAATTCAATTTGGTGACGTTGAGATCGCCGATATGATTCTGGCCCATCAGGGCCACCGTCTCGGGCTTCAGCACCTGATTGCCGCCGGCGCGGCCGTTGTTGAGGATCATCTGGGTGAACTTGAGATAATCCGCCGCGGTGCCGTACAGGCCGCCGCCACCCATGTGGAATTCCGGCTCCTGTGCGACCTCGAACGGGATCGGCGACAGCGAGCCGTCCTCGCCGCGGGCGTGCACCGCCACCAGCCGCTGGCGCTGAGCGTCGCTGATCTTGAAGCCGGTGTCGGTCATGCCGAGCGGTGCGAAGATGTTGTCGCGCAAGTAATCGTCGAGCTTGACGCCGCTCGCCGCTTCCACCGCCTTGCCGGCGAAGTCGATGTTGATGCCGTATTCCCAGCGTGTCCCAGGATCGGAGGTGAGCGGCGTCTTCAGCGCGGCTTCCTGGCAGCCGATGATGCCGGGGATGCCGTGCCGCTCCATGTACTTCACCATGTCGGCATTCCACATGTCGTAGCAGAAGCCGGCGGTGTGGGTGAGCAAGCGGCGCAGCGTGATCGGCGTCTTGGCGGGGCGCGTCTTTGGCGTACCGTCGGCGTCGAAGCCGTCGAGCACCAAAGGCTCGGCGAGGTCGGGCAGGACCTTGCCGATCGGCTCGTCCAGCGACAATTTGCCCTGTTCGACGAGCTGCATCGCGGCAGCGGCGGTGATCGCCTTGGTCATCGATGCGATCCAGAACACGCTGTCGGCCGTCATCGCCTGCGGCTTCGACAGATCGCGCTTGCCGAACGCGCCCTGGTATAACGTCTCCTGCGAATTGCCGGCGATCGCCACGACGCCGGGGATAGCGCCGCTCTCGCTCATCTGCCGCAAGCTCTGATCGATCTGATTATTGCTCTGCATTGTTGCCCTCCCTTTCTGTTTGGCAGTCTTTTGAAAGCGGCCGGATTGTTCACCGGCCGATCTCGCCCGGCAAGCGGCAAGGCGGGGCGGCGACAAAGTCTCGCATTTGTGGGCGGCCGCGACCGCGGGCGCGCGCCGGGAACGAACGGGAGTGCATGGCGTTCACAAAGTCGCCGCAGTGTTGAACCTCGCGGCGTCCGCCATCGTCCAACTCAACGTTACGAAGCCCCCGCCCGGAGCACCGAGATGATCCCGACCTGGAGTGACTGGAAGCGCTATCCGCAGCCCGGCCGCGGCGGGAACATCGAGGCGCCGATCAGTCCCGGGATCTATGAAGTGCGCTATGCGCAGACCGGTGCGCTGTACGGGTTCGAGGCGGTCGACAATCTCGCCGTCGCGCTGGCGCAGCTTTCGGCCAAATCGGGCCGAATCGGGTCGTGGTTCGGTCGGCGCGGGGTGCAGCCGTTCCCGGAGCTCGAATATCGCGTCTGCGCCACCACGTCCCGGGCCCATGCCCGCACCGCTGCCGAGCGCATGATCAATCTGCGCAGCACCTGGATCGCTGGCGCTGCCTAGCCGTTGTGCGGGGCGCCTGATGGCGCATACGGGCCTTCGCAAGGGCGAAGCTGCTTGACGACGCGGCGCATGATAGTGGCCCGGCCCTGTGCTCGGAGCGATCTCCTCCTATATTAACCGGCGACAGGGGCCATCGCGGTCCCGCCTGCGATTCACCAGCCACGCCGGAGCCTTCGATGTCCCCCACCGCCGCCGCCCGCACTGCCGCTCAATCCGCATCGCTGCGCGATCGTCTGAACGACCCGTCCTTGCTGCGTGAGCAGTGCTACATCGACGGTGGCTGGACCGGCGGCGGGTCGATTGCCGTCACCAATCCGGCGACGGGCGGCGAAATCGGCCGCATTCCGAGCCTCGGCGCTGCTGAAGCGACCGCGGCGATCGAAGCCGCCGAACGCGCGTTTCCGGCCTGGGCCAAGTTCACCGCCAAGCAGCGCTCCAACATCTTACGTAAATGGTTCGAGCTGATCGTCGCCAATCGCGAGGATCTGGCGCTGATTCTCACCAGCGAACAGGGCAAGCCGCTCACGGAAGCGCTCGGCGAGGTCGATATCGGCGCCGCCTATATCGAGTTCTTCGCCGAGGAGGCGCGGCGCGTCTATGGCGAAACCATTCCGACCCAGCGCCCCGACGCGCGGCTGATCGCCATCAAGCAGCCGATCGGCGTCTGCGCCGCGATCACGCCGTGGAATTTTCCGAACTCGATGATCACCCGCAAGGTGTCGCCGGCACTGGCGGCGGGCTGCACCGTGGTGCTGAAACCGGCCGAAGAGACGCCGTTCTCGGCGCTGGCGCTGGCGGCGCTGGCCGAGAAGGCCGGCATCCCGAAAGGCGTGTTCAACATCGTCACCGGCGATGCGCCGCCGATCGGCAAGGTGTTCTGCGAGCATCCGGCGGTGCGGTTCGTCGGCTTCACCGGTTCCACCGAGGTCGGCAAGATCCTCTACAAGCAGTCCGCCGCCGGGGTGAAGAAGCTCGGTCTCGAGCTCGGCGGTAACGCGCCGTTCATCGTGTTCGACGATGCCGACATCGACGCCGCGGTCGACGGCGCGATGGTGTCGAAATATCGCAACATGGGTCAGACCTGCGTCTGCGCCAATCGGCTCTACGTCCAGGACGGCGTCTATGACGCCTTCGTCGAGAAGCTCGCCGCCAAGGTCAAGGCGATGAAGGTCGGCAACGGCACCGAGCAGGGCGTGACCCAAGGGCCGCTGATCAACGATGCCGCGGTCGAGAAGACCGAGCGGCACATTGCGGACGCGCTGGCGCACGGCGCCAAGGTGATCACCGGCGGCAAGCGCCACACGCTCGGCGGCACCTTCTTCGAGCCGACCGTACTGGCCGATGTGCGGCCCGACGCGCTGGTGGCGCACGAAGAAACCTTCGGCCCGCTGGCGCCGGTGTTCCGCTTCAAGGACGAAGCCGAAGTCATCAAGCTCGCCAACGCCTCGCCCTTCGGCCTCGCCAGCTACTTCTATGCCCGCGACCTCGGCCGCGTCTGGCGAGTCGCGGAGGCGCTGGAGAGCGGCATGGTCGGCGTCAACACCGGCCTGATCACCACCGAGGTCGCTCCGTTTGGCGGCGTCAAGGAATCCGGCCTCGGCCGCGAAGGCTCACATCACGGCATCGAAGAATATGTCGAGATCAAATACGTGATGATGGCGGGGATCTGAGGCGCACCGGTTGATGCGGCCGGCTCCGGCGGCGTGACGGCCGCCGGCAGTCAGCGGGCCCCTCGCGGGACTCACGGCATGGCGAGGATCGAAAAGGTCACTGCCGCAGCATGATCAGCGGATCGGTGCTGTCGGGGATCTTGCGCCATTGCGCATTGTCGTCGGCTTCGAATCGCCATGTGTCGCCGTTCGGTGCGACCAGCAGCATCGCGCCGTGTTCGAGCCGCCACATCGTCGGTCCGAAACTGGCCACCTGCGGGTCGCAGCGTGGTTTCAGGAACGCCTGGAAGTTATCGTTCCCCGCTTCGGTGTTGGTCAGCGTCAGGCCGCAGACTTGGCGACCGTTGCCGCGCACCATGGTCCAGTCGCCGATCATCTGCTCCATCGATTTGGCGAGCGAGCGGGCCGCCACCAGATTCTGCAGGATGTAGATCCCTTCGCCGTCGCGGTGGCCTTCGAAGATGCCGCTCTCGACCTCGGTGAAGTCGATCACCGAGCCGCCTTCGGCGGTCTCGAACCGTATGATATCGAGACCCTTGACGTCCCAGGCCACGATCGCCTTGGTGAAGGGCAGGGAATTGGCGCAGTCGGGCTCCAGCGTCAGTTTCAGTCCCTGGGGCGCCGGTTCGGACGACAGCGTAACGACGCAGGTTTTGCTGCGTTCGGTGGTCGACAATTCCCACTGGCCGACCATGTCCTTCTTCATCGTCGCTGCGTCCTGTGCTGCCGCGGCGGTCGCCAGCAGCGCTGCGAGGATCGCCGTGCCGAACGCGCGCCACATGGTCAGCGGCCTTTCACCGGTGTTTCGGCCACCGGCGTCAGCGGCGGCCGGCCTGAGAACCAAGCTTTCAGATTATCGACGACGAGCTGATTCATGGCATTGCGCGTCACCACCGAGGCCGAGCCGATATGTGGTAGCAGGACGACGTTGTCCATCGCGCGCAGCTCCTCGGGAACGGTCGGCTCGGCCGCGAACACATCGAGGCCAGCGGCGAGAATCTTGCCGGATCTCAGTGCGTCAATCAGGGCCGCTTCGTCGATCACCGAGCCGCGCGCGACGTTGATCACCACGCCGCGCGGCCCGAGCGCATCGAGCACCTCGGCGTTGATCAGCTTGGCAGTGCTGGGGCCGCCCGGCGTGATCACCACCAGGGTGTCGACCTCCTCGGCCATCTCGATCAGGTTCGGATAGTGCTGGTAGGCGACGCCGGGCGCCGTATTACGCGAGTGATACACCACCGGCACCAGCGAGGCGTCGAGCCGCCGGGCGATCGCCTGACCGATCCGCCCCATCCCGACCATGCCGACCTTGCGGTCGCGCAGCGAGCCGGTGCTGAGCGGATAATCCTGCGTTTGCCACAGGCCGTCGCGGACGTATTTGTCGGCGCGGATGAACTCGCGCAACGTGGCGATCAGCAGCCCCAGCGCGGTATCGGCGACTTCCTCGGTGAGAACGTCGGGGGTGTTGGTGACGATCACGCCATGCTGGGCCGCCCAGGCGGCGTCGACATGGTCGTAGCCGACGCCAAAGCTCGATATGATCTCGAGTTTCGGAAAGCGCCCCAGCATTGCGGCGCCGGTCGGCACCAGGCCGGTGACGGCGATGCCGCGGATGCGGCCACGGACGTCGTCGCTCAGGCTTTCCAGGTCGTTCGCGCGTTCGCATCGGTGCAGCGCATAGCCGTCCGGAAAGCCCTCATCGATTACCTGTTTGCGCGGGCCATAGATCAACAGATCGATCAGCTCGGACGCGCCCGTTTCCCCCGGCATCAATTATCCTTTCCCAACGCGCTTTCGTGCCAGCGCCGCAGCAGCAGATGCGACAGCAGGGCCAGCAGCAGATAGATCACAATGCCCGCCGTCGACAGCAACAGCAATGCGGCGAACATCCGCGGAATGTTGAGCCGGTATCCGGATTCGGCGATCCGGTACGCGAGTCCGGAGCCGGCGCCGGCGGAGCCCGCGGCGATCTCCGCCACCACCGCACCGATCAGCGACAATCCGCCGGCGATGCGCAGGCCGCCGAGGATGTAAGGCAGTGCTGCCGGCAGCTTCAGCCGCAGCAGCGTCTGCCAGCGCGAGGCGCCGTACAGCCGGAATAGGCCGGCGAGATTGCGGTCGACCGAGTTGAGCCCCAGCGTGGTGTTGGACAGCACCGGAAAGAACGCGACGATCCAGGCGCAGACGATGACGGCTGTTTCCTGCGGCAGATAGATCAGCAGCAACGGTGCGATCGCGATCACCGGGGTCACCTGCAGCACCACCGCATAGGGAAACAGCGAGTATTCGAGCAGCCGCGACTGGTTGAACAACAGCGCCAGCGCGATGCCGCCGACCGCGGCGGCGAGGAAGCCTTCGAGCGTCGTCCATAGCGTGGTCAGCAGCGAGCCGAACAGCACCGGCCAATCGTGGATCAGCGTCGAAGCGACCAGGAAAGGTCCCGGCAGCACATAAGGCGGGATCTGATTGAGCCGCACCACCAGATCCCATGCCAGGATGGCGGCAATCAGCACGACGATCGGCAGTGCGACTCGCAGTCCGGCGCGTGTGCCGAGCGGTCGTGCCTGGTCATGTGGGGTGGGCAAGGTGCTCATGCGCGGGCCTTGCTGGAGGCGGAGCCGGTTTCGCTGGCTGACGCCAGCGCGCGCGAAACCTCCCGGCACTGCGCCGCATAATCGGCGGACAGCCGGAACTCGTCGCCGCGCACCCTCGGTGCGTCGATGTTGAAGGTGGCAGCGATCCGCCCCGGGCGCGGGGTCATCACCACCACCCGCTGCGACAGATACACCGACTCGAACACCGAATGGGTGACGAAGACCACGGTCATCTGCAGCTCGCGCCACAGCGCCAGCAGATCGTCGTTGAGGCGGAAGCGTGTGATCTCGTCGAGCGCGGCGAACGGCTCGTCCATCAGCAGGACGTCCGGCCGCGTCACCAGCGCGCGGGCCAGCGACGCCCGCATCTTCATGCCGCCGGACAGTTCGCGCGGAAACGCATTGGCGAAGTCGGCGAGGTCGACGCGCGCCAGCACTCCGTCGACGCGGCGGTCGATTTCGGCACCAGCGACGCGCGCGAGCTTCAGCGGCAATGCGACGTTGTGGCGGATGCTCGCCCACGGCATCAGCGTCGGCTCCTGGAACACGAAGCCGATCGGATGTTCGCCGCGGCCGCGCGGCGGCGCGGTGCCGACCTCGATCCGCCCGGAGGATGGGGCCGCGAGTCCGGCGATCATTCGCAGTGCCGTCGATTTGCCGCATCCGGACGGCCCGAGCAGCGACACGAACTCGCCGCGGTCGATGTCGAGATCGACCGGGCCGAGTGCTAGCGTGCCGCTCCGGTAGGCTTTGGTGACGGCGCGCAGTTCGATTGCCGGCCCGGTGGCGTCGGCATCCGCAGCGGACGGTCGCGGCGACGGGGCCATGTAGCCGGTTACTGCTGCTTCGGACGCAGGTCGACGCCGACGCCCTTGTTGATGAATTGCAGCGTGTAGGCTTTGCGGAAATCTAGCCCGCGTGACACTACGCCGGCCCGCGCCATCTTGTCGAAGAACGAGGCGTAGCGGTCGTCGTTCATCGCGCCGATGCCGTTCTTGATGGCGTCGCCGGAATCGACGATGCCGTATTGCTTCATCTTGTCGACCGAATACGCCAGCATGCCGTCGGTCATTTCCGGATTGAGCTTCTTGATCATCGCATTGCCGGCGGAATTGTCGCCGTACAAATAGTTATTCCAGCCGACGATCGAAGCGTCGACGAAGCGCTGGATCATGTCGGGGTTCTTATCGATCAGATCGCGGCGGGTTTCGATCAGGGTCGAGTAGCCGTCCAGGCCGTAGTCGGCCAACAGCAGCACGTTCGGTTTGAACTTGGCGGCCTGCTCGACGGTGAACGGCTCCGAGGTGACGTAGCCTTGCATCGCACTGCGGCGATCGATGATGAACGGCTGCGGGTTGAAGGTGTAGGGCTTCACCTTGGCTTCGCTGAAACCGTATTCGGACTTCAGCCACTGGAAGTAGCTGGCGATACCTTCCTTGGAGACGAACAGCGTCAGCGGCTTCAAATCGTCCAACGTCTCGACCTTCGACTCCGGATGCGACAGGAACACCTGCGGGTCTTTCTGGAAGATCGCGGCGATCGCCACCACCGGCACGTTGTTGGCCACGGCGTCGAACGATTGCAGCGTGTTGGCGGTCATGAAGAAGTCGAGCTTGCCGGCGATCAGCAGCGCGCGATTGTTGACGTTCGGACCGCCCGGCACGATGCTGACGTCGAGGCCGTAGGCCTTGTAGGTGCCGTCGGCGACCGCCTGAAAGAAACCGCCGTGCTCGGCTTCGGCCACCCAGTTGGTGCCGAACGACAGCTTGTCGAAGCCGCCTTCCGGCACCTTGCGCACCGGCTGCACCTTCGGAGGCGGCGGCTTCTTGGGCATCGGCGGGCGCGGCGGCGGTTCCGGCGGCTTTTCGGCTGCGGGCTTTTCCGCCCCATGGCCGGAGGCATGGACGGGGGACGCCAGTGCGACGGCCAGCAGCACCCCGGTTAACGCTCGCAGCAGGAAAGCGGGGCTCATGGTTGGACTCCGTCGTTCATTTTGGCCCATGATGAAGCATCATGGGCGGCGCGGATTCGAGCGTTTCAGGATTGATAGCGAAACAATGCCGGCATTTGAACCACTTCTCCGTCAGCCCGCCTATCGCCGATGACCAAGCTGCCGCCTCGCGACTGGAGCGCGATCTACTGGCCCGAGATCGCCAGCGCCGAACCTGCGCGTTGGATCGCGGTGCTGCCGCTCGCCGCGACCGAGCAGCACGGGCCGCATCTGCCGCTATCGACCGACGTCACCATCGCGGAGGCCTATCTGGCAAAGGTGCGTGAGCGGCTGCCGGCCGACATTCCCGCCACCTTCCTGCCGGTGCAGACGATCGGCCTGTCGACCGAACATCTGTCGTTTCCGGGCACGCTGACGGTGTCGACCGAGACCGCGCTGAAGCAGTGGACCGAGATCGGGGACAGCGTCGCGCGCGCGGGGGTGCGCAGGCTGGTGATGGTGACGAGCCACGGCGGCAACAGCGCCGCGATGGGCTTGGTGGCGCAGGAGCTGCGTGCGCGGCACCGAATGCTGGTGGTGACCACCGGCTGGTCGCGGTTTGGTGTGCCGGACGGGCTGTTCGCTGCGGACGAGCTGCGCCACGGCATCCACGGCGGGGCGGTCGAGACCTCGATCATGCTGGCGCACGCGCCGGAGCTGGTCCGTGCAGATCGGATTGCAGACTTCCGTCCCGCGAGTGTGGCGATGGAGCAGACCTATCTGCGTTTATCGGCGCAGCGGCCGGCGCCGTTCGCCTGGGCGGCTGAAGACCTGCATCCGAGCGGCGCGATCGGTGACGCCACCGCCGCGAGCGCCGAGAAGGGACGACGACTGCTCGATTACGGTGCGGGCGCATTCTGCGAGCTGCTGGACGATGTCCACCGCTTCGATCTCGCCGCGCTGGCGACCACGCCTTCGGTCTGACCGGTATTTCCTCCGGGCGTATCGCTGCCGTCCCGACGCCGGGTCGCGTGCGCTTCACCTCCGTCTCCATGCGGCCCGTCCGCCTGTGATCCCGCTCGGCCTGTTGCCCCCGAGACGCGAGCCTTTGGCGGCGAATCTGGCAGAGCGGCAATGAATTACCGCGCACTCTGGACTTGGAGGAATTCCAGACTGTCGCTGTCGCGTGGGCCGGGCATCGAGTTGTGTGCGCCAGATAGCTCTTTTGCGTGTCACAGGCCCCAAGGCGCTGATACTGCTTCCGACTTTCGTCAGCTTGCGAACGCTATTCAGATGCCCTCGGGGTCAGGGGCGCGACGAAACGTCGCGCGACCGCATGTGTTCCAGGTGAGCTTGATGACTGTTCGACGCCGCCCCGCCCGCGTTCCACGCGAAAATTGCGAACCCCACAATCGGATGTCGCGGGGCCGCTCCGCTTCGACGCTGATCGCCGGCGTGGCGGCTGGCGCACTGCTGCTGCCGCAGGCCGCGGCCGCGGGCGGCATCGGCAGGCAGCGGCCGGACCCGGCTTACGATTGGGGTGGATTCTATGTCGGCGCCCACGCGGGGTACGTCCGCGGTCATGCCGGCGCGACGCTGCAGGATGCGACATCGGCCGCGCAGAACAGCAACGGGGCCGGAGGCGTCACCGCGGGCGCGCAGGTGGGATACAATTTCGTCACCGGATCGAACCTGCTGCTCGGCGTCGAAGCCGACATCTCGTTTCCGAGCTATTTGCCGCAGAACGCGGTGCTGTCGGAGTTCAACAACGGCACCGCCGGCGCGCTGCAACACCTCGACTATTACGGCTCTGTCCGCGCCCGGTTCGGCGTCATTGCCGGCCGTTGGCTGGGGTACGTCACCGGCGGCCTTGCGTTCGACCACGAGCGCTATCTCACCAACCCCGACACCGGCAGCGTGATGAACAGCCGGCTCGGCTGGGTTGCGGGGGGCGGCCTCGAATACGGTTTCACCCCGAACTGGAGCGCGCGGGTCGAGTATCTCTACAGCCAGTATCAGAACGCGACCGTCGCCCTGCCGACCGGAGCGAATTACGCGACGTCGCTCAACCTGCAGACCGTCCGGGTCGGCGTGAACCGCAAGATCGACTGGTTTGGAGCCGGCGGCCCAGATGCCTCCCCGTCGCTCGCCGCAGTTGCCGATCCCGAGTCCGATCGCTGGGAGATCCACGGCCAGACCACCTTCATCGGGCAGGGCTATCCGGCTTTCCGGGCGCCCTACAGTGGCACCAACAGCCTGTTTCCTGGCGCCCAGTTCAAGAACACCTGGAGCACCAGCCTGTTCGTCAACGTCCGGCTGTGGGACGGCGGCGAGTTCTACTTCAACCCTGAATTCCTGCAGGGCTACGGGCTCAGCGACACCGTTGGCGCCGCAGGGTTTCCGAACGGCGAAGCCCAGAAGTCCGGCTTCGCCTATCCGCATTTCAGCCCGTCGCGCTTCTATTTGCGCCAGACCTTCGGGCTCGGCGGCGAGCAGGAGCAGCTCGCTTCGAGCAGCTCGCAGCTCTCCGGCAAGGCTGATATCTCGCGGCTGACCCTGCAGGTCGGCCGGTTCAGCGTGATCGACGTGTTCGACGGCAACGCCTACGCGCACGATCCGCGCCGCGACTTCATGAACTGGTCGATCTGGGCGTCCGGCGCGTTCGACTATGCGGCGGACAAGCTCGGCCTCGGCTACGGCGCCACCGCCGAACTCAACCAGAAGCAATGGGCGATTCGCGCCGGTTACTTCCTGGTCGACGCCGAGTCCAATTCGAACAATTACGACATGAAGCTGCTGAGGCGCGGCGAATATGTCGCCGAGCTCGAGACCCGCTACTCGCTGTTCGGCCTGCCCGGCAAGCTGCGCACGCTGGGATTCATCAACAGCACCTATTCGGGCAGCTATCGCGAAACGCTCGATGACCCGTCGCTGAATCTCGACATCACCCAGACGCGACGTGGCCGGATCAAATATGGTTACGCGTTCAATCTGGAACAGGCGGTCACTGACGACATCGGCGTATTCGGCCGCTGGAGCTGGAACGACGGCCGGAACGAAATCATGGCGTTCACCGACATCGACGAGAGTCTGTCGGGCGGCGTGTCGATCCGCGGCCAGCGCTGGGGCCGCCCGGACGACGTGATCGGCATCGCCGGTGCGCTCAACGGATTGTCACGCGATCACCGCGATTTCCTCGCCGCCGGCGGCCTCGGCCCCCTGATCGGCGACGGCGCCCTGAACTATCGCCGCGAGCGGGTGTTCGAAAGCTATTACGCGCTGGCGTTCAATCAGGCCTGGACCGCGACCGCCGACTATCAGCTCATCGTCAATCCCGCCTATAATGCCGATCGGGGTCCGGTGTCGGTGTTCTCAGGACGGTTGCATGGGGAGTTCTGACGCGTCCCTGGCTGCTATCGAGCGAAGCAGAGCGACCAAGCGATCCAGCTCAGCGCACGACGCTGGACCGTTTTGCTTTGCCCGCAGTGACGCCGCTTAAACTAACGGCGCAAAACTCTCGGCGCGGGCCATCGCCCAGGCTTGCTTGAAGCGGGAATCATCAGTGCCTTTCAGCAGCTCGCCCGGCTGCAGTTCCGGGTAGAGCTGCGCCAGCGACAATACGTCCGACGACGAGGTGCGCTGCGAGAAGTGATACGGGCGGATGTCGCGCGGATGATCGAGCCCCGCCGCTGCGACCAGCTCCGCCAGTGCCTGCAGCGTCGCCCGATGATAGTTGTAAACCCGCTCCAGCTTGTGCGGCACCGCCAGCGCGCGGTAGCGGGTCGGCTCCTGTGTGGTCACGCCGGTCGGGCAGCGGTCGGTGTGGCAGCTCAGCGACTGGATGCAGCCGAGCGCGAACATGAAACCGCGGGCCGAATTGCACCAGTCGGCGCCGAGCGCCATGGCGCGGGCGACGTCGAAGCCGGTAGCGATCTTGCCCGAAGCGCCGAGCTTGATGCGATCGCGGGCGCCGATCCCGATCAGCGCGTTGTGCACGAAGCTGACGCCGTCGCGCATCGGCATGCCGAGGTGGTCCATGAATTCGAGCGGCGCAGCACCGGTGCCGCCCTCCTTGCCGTCAACCACGATGAAGTCCGGATAGATCCCGGTGGCGAGCATCGCCTTGCAGATTGCCAGAAACTCCCACGGATGGCCGATGCAGAGCTTGAAGCCGGCCGGCTTGCCGCCAGCGAGGCGCCGCATCTCGGCGATGAACCGCATCATCTCGATCGGCGTCGAAAACGCCTTGTGATAAGGCGGCGAGACGCAATCCTCGTCCATGCCGACGCCGCGGATCTGCGCAATCTCTTCGGAGATCTTGGCCATCGGCAGCACGCCGCCGTGGCCGGGCTTGGCGCCCTGGCTGACCTTCAGCTCCACCATCTTGATCTGGTCGTCGGCGGCGACGCGGGCGAACGCCTCGGGATCGAACCGGCCGTCGCGGGTGCGGCAGCCGAAGTAACCGGACCCGATTTCCCAGATCAGATCGCCGCCGTGCTCGCGGTGATACGGACTGACGCCGCCTTCGCCGGTGTCGTGCGCAAAGCCTCCTTTTCTGGCGCCGGCATTGAGGGCGCGGATCGCATTCGGACTCAGCGCGCCGTAACTCATCGCCGAGATGTTGAACACCGAAGCCGAATACGGCTTGGCGCAGTCCGGCCCGCCGATCTCGATGCGGAATGGTTCCTCGGCGTGCGGCCGCGGCGCGACCGAATGGTGCATCCACTCGTAGCCGTCGTCATAGACGTCCTTCTGGGTGCCGAACGGACGTTTGTCGAGTTCCATCTTGGCGCGCTGATAGATCAGCGCGCGGGTGTCGCGGCTGAACGGCTTGCCGTCCTTTTCGCTCTCGAAGAAGTACTGCCGCATCTCCGGGCGGATCTCTTCGAGCAGGAAGCGCAGATGCGCCGAGATCGGATAGTTGCGCAGCACCGCGTGGCTGCTCTGCAGCAGGTCGTGGATGCCGAGCAGGGTCAGCGCGCCGAACACCAGCAGCGGCACCAGCACCACGCCGAACAGCGGCGTGTGTGCATCGAATGCCGCGAGCGTGGCGAGGAGTGCTGTAAGTACGACGCAGACGGTGAGTGCGATGTAGCGCGGCGAGAGAGGAAGCAGCAGCGTTGCCATGGAGTCCCCGCGGAAGCGGCAGGATGGACATTCGATCAGCCGCCGCGGTGGGAAGCCTGGTGCGGCCGAGGGCGCTGATCGTGGCGCTGTATAGCACGGCCACCCGGCCCCGATAACCTCGGTGGCTTCCTCGATCGGCTTGGTCACGGCGTCGTCGCAATTCCGTGATGCAGCCCGGACCAGACCTCGCGGCCGGGTTCGGCTTGACATTTCGCCGTCGCAAAGCGATCCCACCGCGCCCGCCGGCCGGGGATGACCGCGCCGGTCACTGCCTGTTGACGAGAGTCCCGATGCAATATGCCGACCGCGTGATCGTCCGGATCGTCAAAGACTATTGCGGTGCGCGCGGCGTCGGCGTCACGCTCGGGCTCGACGGCTGGTTGATCGTGCTGAGCAAAGGCGACGCCCGGCATTTTATCTATGGGTATGATTTCGGGCTGAACAGCTCGGTCACGCACCGCCTCGCCAATGACAAGGCGGCGACCGCCGATATCCTCGCCGCGGCCGGCATGGCCTGCGTGCCGCACCGGCTGTTCATGAATCACGAGCACTTCAAATACGTACCGAGCAGCGGCCACTGGTCGGCAATGCTCGAGATGCTGCGTGCCAATCCCGCAGGACTCGTGCTGAAGCCGAACGAAGGCACCTGCGGACATCTGGTCTTCAAAGCGACCACCGAGCTCGAGCTCGAGCGCGCCGCGACCGCCATCTTGGCCGCTAACCAGAATCTGGCGATCGCGCCGTATTTCGACATCGCCCGCGAAGTCCGCGTCATCCTGCTCGATCGGGCGCCGCTGGTGGTCTACGAGAAGAAGCGGCCGGCGATCACCGGCGATGGCGTGCGCAGCCTCCTGCAGCTTCTGCTCGATGCGGTCCCTGCAGACCGTCTCGGCGCCGTGCTGTCAAACCTGCCGGCGGGACACGTTGCGCTGGATGCAATCGTGCCGGCTGGCACACGGATCCCGCTCGATTGGCGGCACAATCTTGAATTCGGTGCGGTGCCGGAACTGATCGACGATGGGGCGCTGCGCGACGCCTGCGTGACGCTTGCCGCGGAGGCGGCCCGCGCGATCGGACTCAGCTTCGGTGCAGTCGATGTGGTCTGGACCGTTCATGGCCCGCAGGTGCTCGAGATCAACTCCGGCGTGATGATCGAATCGCTCAGTCGGCGGTTTCCGGGCATTGCCGAGCAGGTCTACAGCCGCGCGCTCGATCGCGTGATGCAGGCGCTACCGGCCTGACGCGCCGCAGATTTCCTTTCGCTGCGGATCGACTAAGATCGCGCCGCATCCGCATGTTCATCAGACACGAAGGAAACTCATGACCGCGACCATCAACCGCCAGATCCTGCTGATCGAGAAGCCGAAGGAGAAACTCGGCCTGGAGCATTTCCGTCTGGCGGAATCGCCGATGCCGGAACCGAAGGACGGCGAGGCGCTGGTCAAGGTCCGCTACATCTCGCTCGATGCCGCCAACCGTGCCTGGATGCAGGGCGCCACCTATCGGGCCGCGGTCGAGACCGACAGCGTGATGCCGGGCGGCAGCGTCGCCGAGGTGGTGAGCTCAAAAGCGCCGGGGCTGTCCGCCGGCGATCTCGTGTTCGCCGATACCGGCTGGCAGGACTATGCGGCGCTGCCCGCCAAGCATCTCGCCAAGCTGCCGAAGGTCGAGCCGATGACGCATCTGCTCAGCGTCTACGGCATCGCCGGCCTGACCGCTTACTTCGGCCTGCTCGACATCGGTAAGCCGCGCGCCGGCGAAACCGTGGTGGTGTCGGCCGCCGCGGGATCGGTCGGCTCGATCGTCGGGCAAATCGCGAAGATCAAGGGCTGCCGCGTCGTCGGCATCGCCGGCGGCAAACAGAAGTGCGACTGGCTGGTCAACGAACTCGGCTTCGATGCGGCGGTCGACTACAAGGACGGCGCGCTGTTCAAGGCGCTGCGGGCCGCCGCGCCGAACGGCATCGACGTGTATTTCGACAATGTCGGCGGCGACATTCTCGAAGCCTGCCTGCCGCAGATGAACCTGAAGGGCCGGATCGCCTGCTGCGGCGCGGTCTCGCAATACGACCGCACCCCCTCGGCCACCGGCCCGCGCGGCATCCCCGGACTGATCGTGGTGAAGCGGCTGATCATGCAGGGCTTCATCGTGATGGACTACATGGATCAGCGCGACGAAGCGGTCGCCAAGATGCAGGAATGGGTCGCGAGCGGTAAGCTCAAGGTCCAGGAGGACGTCATCGACGGCCTGGAAAACACCCCCGCCGCGCTGATCGGTCTGCTGGCCGGCGAGAACCGTGGCAAACGGATGGTGCGGGTGTGAGCTGAGCCGGCTTGGCCGCACAGGAAAACTGGCCGGGCTTGTCCCGGCCAGCCACGTTCCATGGGCGGCAAGGGTGAAGCTGGCGATCCCGGGAAGACTCGAACTTCCGACCTACGGTTTAGGAAACCGCCGCTCTATCCGGCTGAGCTACGGGACCGTCCGGCTGCGGATCAGAGCCGCGAGCACGAGCCTCCCATAGCAGAGCGACCGTCCGATCGCCACCCGGAAGTCGGCATCCATGGCCCTGCCGGGCACTCCGGCGGGGTGCGGGAAGCCGGCTGACGTTCTGTGGGGTGTTTTGGTGCTGACTTTAAATCTTGCTTAGGCGCCTCCGGCTACGCTCTCGGTCCGGCAGTTTCAGTCGGGCGTTCTCATGGCGTTCTCGGGATCGATAGCTCGCTTTAGTCGCGACCGGCGGGGCAACATCGCGGTGATCTTTGCGATTGTGCTGATCCCGCTGATTTCGGCCGTCGGTTGCGCGGTCGATTACAGCCGCGCCAGCGCGCTGCGCAGCAAGCTTCAGGCTGCGGCCGATGCTGCGTCGGTCGGTGCGGTGTCAAGGACGGCGCCGGCCTATGTGGCGGCCGGGTCGATGCCGACCGACGGGGTGATCACATCGGGCTCCGACGATGCGCTGCGGATCTTCAACGGCAATCTGAGCGGTGAGACCGGATATACGCTCGGCAACGTGTCGGCGACGGTGAGCAAGGTGGCCGATGTCGTCACCTCCAAGGTCACGTTCTCCGCGCAGATCTCCACGATGTTCATGAAGGTGGTCGGCATTCCCAGCATGACCGTCGGCGGCACTTCGACGGCCAGCGCCACCATGCCGAAGTACATCGACTTCTATCTGCTGCTCGACAATTCGCCGTCGATGGGGGTCGGCGCCACGCCGGCCGACGTCGCCGCGATGGTGTCGGCGACCGCCAACAAATCGTCCGACGATCACTGTGCGTTCGCCTGCCACGACGTCAATAACAAGAACAACTACTACAATCTGGCGAAGTCGCTCGGCATCACCACTCGGATCGACGTGCTGCGCAGCGCCACACAACAACTCATGGACACGGCCGCCTCGACCGCGACCTACTCGAACCAGTTCCGAATGGCGATCTACGACTTCGGCGCCTCGGCGCACACCGCCGGCTTGCGCAACCTGTTCGCGCTGTCGGCGAGCCTGTCGAGCGCCAAGACGGCTGCCGGAGCGATCGATCTGATGTCGGTGAAGGGGCAGAACGACAACAACGACCAGGACACTCAATTCACCACCATCTTGCCGGCGATCGACACGATGATCAGCACGCCCGGTCCTGGCAGCGTCGATGCGCCGATGAAATATCTGTTCTTCGTCTCCGACGGCGTCGCCGACGAGTACAATCCGGGCTGCCTGAAGCCGAAGACCGGCAACCGTTGCCAATCGCCGATCAATCCGCGGCTGTGCCAGGCGCTCAAGGACCGTGGGATCAAGGTTGCGGTGCTCTACACCACCTACCTCGATCTGCCGAGCAACGGCTGGTACAAGCAGTGGATCGCACCGTTCAACGCCGGTCCTTATGGACCGTCGCCGAACAGCGAGATCGCCCAGAAAATGCAAGCCTGTGCGTCGCCTGGCTTCTACTTCGAGGTCAGTCCGACGCAGGGCATCGCCGAGGCGATGGACGCGTTGTTCAAGAAGGCTGTCGCCGACGCGCGCATCACCAGTTGAGCGGCTGGTGCATTTTTTTGGTCGCGTGCGATCGCCGGGCTCGCCTTGGAAACCCGATCGGCCCTTCCTACGTTGTGATGCCGGCCGACGCGCTGCGCCGGCACCACTCAGGAGGTCTCGATGGGTTTGCTCGACATCCTCAACGGCATGCAGAACGGCCCTCGGGGCCCGGCCGATCCGCAGGACCAAAGCGGCGGCATGTCCAAGTTCACCATGGCGATTCTCGCGCTGCTGGCGTGGAAGGCCTACAAGCACATGACCGGCGGCCAGCAGCAGGCGCCGGTCAATCAGCCGCGCCCGATGCCAACGCCGGCACCGTCGTCGAATACCGGCGGCGGTTGGGGCGACCTCCTCAAAGGTGGCCTCGGCGGCTTGGTTCTCGGTGGCGCTGCCGGCAGCGTGCTGTCGGGCGGCCTCGGCGACCTGCTTCGGCAATTTCAGCACAACGGGCTCGGTGATGCGGCCAATTCCTGGGTCGGCCCCGGTCCGAATCAGCAGATCGGCCCGAACGATCTCGCCAACGCGCTCGGCGCCGATCAGATCGATCTGATGACACATCAGACCGGTATGTCCCGCGACGAGCTGCTCGACGGCCTCAGCCGTTACCTGCCTGACGTCGTCGACCAGCTCACGCCGGACGGCCGGCTGCCGACCGACGACGAAGCCTCGCGCTGGATCTGATCGGCCACGACCGAGTTGTTGCCCTTCGAGACTGAGCGGTCGGAAGGACCTCGAGAAAGGACACCGGGTATGAGCGGCTTACTCTGGATTTTGCTGGTCGGCTTCGTTGCCGGAATCATCGCGCGGGTGTTGTCGCCGGGACCCAACAATCCGCAAGGCTTCATTCTCACCACGGTGCTTGGCATTGCCGGCGCTTTTCTCGCCACCGCGGTCGGGCAGATGATCGGACACTACGGTCCCAATCAGGGCGCTGGGTTCATCACTGCGACGATCGGAGCGGTGGCGGTGCTGTTCATCTGGAACAGGCTGGTGGCGCGGCGGGTGATTTCCGACCCCGGCAATCGGTATCCGTAACGATCTGCGATAACACGGAGCGGCCCGGTTTTCCGGGCCGCTGTCGTTTCGAGTCGAAGCGTGATCAGCCCGCCAGATGCATCCCCGCGTCCATCCGGACCAGCTCGCCGGTCATGCTGCTGGACTTTGGCGTCGCCAGAAAGCACGCCAACTCGGCGATGTCTTCGGCGCTGGAGGCAATCTTCAGCGGCACGCGCGACACCACCATGTCGCGTACCTGCTTGGCCTCCTCCGCGCCGCGGCCCTTGGTGAACCACGGCGTGTCGATGTAGCCGGGGCAGATCGCGTTGACCCGGATGTTCGGCGCCAGTGCGCGCGACAGCGACAGCGTCATGGTGTTCAGCGCGCCCTTGCTGGCCGCATAGGCGATCGACGAGCCGATACCGCTGATCCCTGCGACCGACGAGACGTTGACCACCGCAGAGGCGCGCCCCGCCGCCTTGGCGCCGGCGACCAGCAGTTCGCGCGCCGCGCGAACCATCTGATACGGGCCGATCGTATTGATCGCATAGATCCGCTGGAAATCATCGGCCGACAACTGATCGAGCAGATGATGCGCGACATGCTTGGTGGTGCCGGCATTGTTCACCAGGGCGTCGAGCTTGCCCCAACCCGCCGCGGCTTCGACGATTCGTTTGCAGTCGTCGTCCTTGGAGACGTCGCCCTGCACCACGATCACCTCGGCGGCGCCGAGCTTGCGGCACTCTTCGGCGGTCTTTTCTGCGTCGTCTTTGCTCGATGCGTAGTTGATCACCAATCGTGCGCCGTCTTTCGCCAGGATCTTGGCGGTGGCGGCGCCGAGCCCCGAAGCCGACCCGGTGACGATTACGTTCAGTCCTTCCGACATCTTCACTCCCTCTGCATCGAACCGGCTTCGCCGCGTGGCCGCCACCATATCGGCTGCGACATCGAGGGCAAGCCGGCAAAACCCATGATGCGGAATAAGTCTGTCGCGTTCGTCGGTTTCGACCATGTCCGCTGCGCAGTCCGCCCCGTGCCGGCCGCGCTTGTCTTCGTATCGGCTTTTCAGCATCATGCCGCGCAACAACAAGACCAGCACGCATGCTTGGCGATCCGCCGGGTGCTGAGTGCGCAACCGGGAAACGCCGTGACGGAGACTGACAACATCGTCGTCGAGACTGCGGAGAAGATCTTCGCCGACCTCGCCGATGCGCAAACCATCAATGCCGACAAAGCCGAGACCTGGAAGGCGCCGCTGTGGCAGGCGCTGAGCGAGTCCGGGCTGCTGCTGTCCTGGGTGCCGGAGGAGTTCGGTGGCTCGGGCGCCAGCGTTGCCGAAGGCTTCGGCGTCCTCAACGCCGCCGGCCGCGCCGGCCTCGCGGTGCCGCTCGCCGAAACCATGCTGGCCGGCTGGCTGCTCGCCCAGGGCAAGATCGCGGCGCCCGAAGGCGCGATGACGATCGCGCCGGCTCATCCGAAAGACCGCATTGCGCTGGATGCGGACGGCAAGTTGTCGGGCCGCGCGCGCAGCGTGCCGTTCGCGCAAGGCGCGCAGCACATCGCCGTGCTGGCGCAAAGCGCCGCCGGCGCAACGATCGCGCTGGTGCCGGCATCGGCCTGCCGGATCGACAAAGGTCTCGGCGTCGGCGGTGATGCGTCGGACGTCGTTACTTTGGACAAGGTCGCGCCGATCGCCACGGCGCCCGCGCCTGAGGGGCTGGATCAGACCTCTTTGCTGCTGATGGGCGCCGTCGCGCGCAGCCTGCAAATCGCCGGCGCGCTGGAAACGCTGCTCGACCGCAGCGTGACTTACGCCAACGAGCGCGTCGCGTTCGAAAAGAAGATCGGCAAATTCCAGGCGGTGCAGCACAATCTGGCAAAGCTCGCCGGCGAGACCTCGGCTGCACTCGCGGCCGCGACCTCCGCGGCCGACGCGATCAGCAGCGCCGATGGCTTCGATGACGCGCTGTTTCTCGAAGCCGCCGCGGCCAAGATCCGTTGCGCCGAGGCGGCCGAGAAGGGCGCGGCGATCGCCCATCAGGTGCACGGTGCGATCGGCTTCACGGCCGAGCACGTCCTGCATCGATTCAGCCTGCGCGCGCTCGCCTGGCGCGACGATTTCGGCAACGAGAGCCATTGGGCGGTCGAGCTCGGCCGCATGGTGGCCAAGCGTGGTGCCGATGATTTGTGGCCGCTGGTCGCTTCGCGCTGACCGCCTCAACGTAGCGAGATTATGCGATGACCGCCGCCCTCCGTTTCGATCCGATTCGCCTGCCGCCCGTCTGTGAAGAGCTGCGCAAGGAAGTCCGCGCCTTCCTCGCCGAGGAAATCGCCGCCGGCACCTTCGATCCGCACAAGCCGCAGCGCGAAGATTCCGACGCGCCTGAGTTCTCCCGCCGCGTCGGGGAACGCGGCTGGCTCGGGATGACCTGGCCGAAGCAATACGGCGGCCACGAGCGCACCTTTCTGGAGCGCTACGTCGTCACCGAAGAAATGCGCATCGCCAATGCGCCGACCCGGCGCTTCTTCGTGGCCGATCGCCAGAGCGGCCCGGTGCTGCTGAAATACGCGCCCGAACACATCAAGATGGACATCCTGCCGCGGATCTGCCGCGGCGAACTGTGCTTTGCGATCGGCATGAGCGAGCCGAATTCCGGCTCCGACCTGTTCGCCGCCAAGACCAAGGCGACCAAGACCGACGGCGGCTATCTGATCAACGGCTCGAAGATCTGGACCACCTCGGCGCACATCGCCGACTACATGATCGCGATCTTCCGCACCTCGCCGCCGACCAAGGAAAACCGCCGCCACGGGCTCACTCAATTCCTGGTCGACATGAAGTCGCCCGGCATCAAGGTGAACCCGATCGCGCAGATCACCGGTCAGTACGAATTCAACGAGGTGGTGTTCACCGACGTGTTCGTGCCGGACGATCATCTGCTCGGCGAGGTCGACGGCGCCTGGAAACAGGCGACGTCCGAACTCGCCTATGAGCGGTCGGGGCCGGAACGCTTCCTCGAGACCTACTACGTGCTCACCGAACTGGTGCGCGCGCTCGGTCCCGATCCGGACACCCGCGGCGCCGAGGGCATCGGCCGGCTGGTGGCGCAACTGCACACCATGCGGCGGATGTCGGTGTCGGTCGCCGGCATGCTGCAGGCCGGCAAGGAGCCGGTGGTGGAGGCCTCGATCGTCAAGGACATCGGCACGATCTGGGAGCAGCAACTGCCGCACCGGGTGCGTGAACTCGCCGCCTTTGTCGACGGCGAGGCATCGAATCATGCCACGCTCGACGAGCTGACGGCGTTCGCCACCAAGCTGGCGCCGAAGCTCACCATCCAGGGGGGTACCACCGAGGTGCTGCGCGGCATCATCGCCCGCGGGCTCGGCCTGCGCTGACGCCGGCGCGCATCGAACGATCGAGGACAATCATGAGCAGCTACACCGATATCGCGGTCGAGAAGACCGGCCACGTCGCCACCATCGAAATCCAGCGGCCGCCGCTGAACTTCTTCGACATCTCGCTGATCCGGCAGATCGCCAACGCGCTGGATGAGATCGACGCCGATCCGCAAGTGCGCGCCACCGTGCTGGCGGCGCAGGGCAAGGCGTTCTGCGCCGGCGCCAATTTCGGTGATCCGGCCCGGCAGGAAGCCGACCCGGCCGCAGCGAAGGGCGATCCGGCCGACAGCCTCGGCGAGATCGGTCATCTGTACTACGAGGCGGTGCGGATCTTCCGCGCCAAGAAGCCGATCATCGCGGCGGTTCATGGCGCCGCGATCGGCGGCGGACTCGGCCTCGCGGTGTCGGCCGACTTCCGCGTCACCTGCGCCGAGGCACGGTTCTCGGCCAACTTCACCAAGCTCGGTTTCCATCCCGGCTTCGGCCTCACCGTGACGCTGCCGGAGCTGATCGGCAAGAACAACGCCGAGCTGATGTTCTACACCTCGCGCCGCGTCACCGGCGAAGAAGCGGTGCAGATGGGCCTCGCCAACGTGCTGGTGCCGATCAACGAGGTGCGCAGCGGCGCGCTGAAGCTGGCGCGCGAGATCGCCGAATGCTCGCCGCTCGGCCTGTTGTCGACCCGCGCCACAATGCGCGCGAACCTCGCGGACCGGGTGATGGCGGCCACCAAGCACGAACTCGCCGAACAGACCCGCCTGCGCGCCACCGAAGACTTCAAGGAAGGCGTCAAAGCCACTGAAGAGCGCCGCGTCGCGCATTTCAAGGGACGCTAACTTTGCTCATTGGCACGTCATTCCGGGGCACGCGCGCCAGCGCGTGAACCCGGAATCCCGAAGTTGTTCCTCCAAGTCATCGGCCCTCATGGTGAGGAGGCGCGTAGCGCCGTCTCGAACCATGAGGTTGTGGTGCACGGCGTGCTTGCAGCCATCCTTCGAGACGCCCGGCTTAGCCGGGCTCCTCAGGATGAGGCCATGCAGGTTGTTAGTTGGTCAGCCTGAACTCGACGCCTGCCAGGCTGAAGCCGTTGGCGGTGAGCGGCACGCCCTCCGCCTGTGCAGCTGCGCGAACCTTCTCCGCATCCGCCACCTTGAACGTCAGCGCCGTCATTGCTTCGCTGGCGCCCTGCACGAACCGGAACGTGGCGTTCGGCAGGCGCAGTTCGGCGACGCCATCTGCATCCGTTTTCACCGGCAGTTCGAGAATCCGGCCCCAATGCGCGGCGAGATCGGCCGAATCGGGGCTTTGCATCTCGACTGCGGTCAGCGCCTGCGTGGTGTCGGTGCGGATCGCCTTGGCCCAATCCGGACCCGCCGGCGGGTAGGGCCCGCGAATGTTGTCGCTGCCTGCGGTGTGGTTGAGCTCGATGAAGGCGGCGCGGCAGTCGCGCGGGTGGAGCTGGACGCCGTGATACGGCGCATGGTCGATCACATTGGCGGTGCGCACGCCGAGGCTTGCGGCGTGGCGGCCGCGGGCATCGGGATCGTCGCAACAGAAGATCGCCATGTAGCCGCCGCGGCCTTGGGTCTTCTCCAGGAAGCGGCCCGCCGCGGTGCCCGGCTGGGTCGGTGCAACGATTTCCAAGAGCGTCGCGTCGACCGGCAACAGCACGTTCTCGAGGCCATATTTGCCAACGTGGGGATCGCGGTAGCAGATGTTCAGCCCGAGGATCGTTGCGACGCGCGAGGCGGCGGGTTCGATCGGCTCAGTAACGAGGCAGATCTGGCGCAGGCGGAGGAACGGCGCCATCGTCAGCGGCCCTGAAACACCGGCGCGCGCTTCTCGACGAAGGCGGCGGCGGCTTCCTTGTGGTCCGCGGTCTCGGCGCAGCGCGAGTGATGCAGCGCTTCGGCGTCGAAGCAGGCTTCGAGCGACAGGGTTTCGGCGTTGTTGATGTTGGTCTTGATGTAGCCGAGCGTCACGGTCGGGCCTTGCGCCAGCGACAGCGCAAGCTCGCGCGTGGCGGATTCGACTTCGGCGTTGGGGACTACGCGGCTGACGATGCCGAGCGCCTGCGCCTGCTCGGCCGTCAACACCGGCGAGGTCAGATACAGCTCGCGCGCTTTGGCGGCGCCGATCAGATGCGTCAGGAAGTAGGTGCCGCCGAAGTCACCGGAGAGACCGACCTTGGCGAAGGCGGTGGTGATCTTGGCCGAGGCGCCCGCCACCCGCAGATCGCAGGCCAGCGCCATCGACAGGCCAGCGCCGGCCGCCGCGCCGTCGATCTGCGCTACCACCGGCTTGGGCATCTGATGCAGGATGCGAGACACCTCCATGCCGCGGCGCAGGTTCGCCACCTTCTGTTCGAGCGGCGGCGGGGCGCCCGCCGCCGCCATCGACTTGACGTCACCGCCGACGCAGAACGTGCCGCCGGCGCCCTTCAGCAGCACCGCCCGCACCTCCGGATCGTCCTTGGCGCGATGCGCCGCCTCGACCAGGCCACGGATCATGTCCTGATTGAGCGCGTTGCGCCGATCGGGACGGTTCATCGTGATGGTGAGCAGGCCGCGGTCGAGATCTTGCAGGACGATGTCGGTCATGGCGGATCCTTGTTGTTGTTCGTTGTGCCCCAGCGACTGTCTGGATGACGCGCGTCTCGGCGCCGTCTCGGAGTATGGGTAGTCCGTCATTGCGAGCCGAAGGCGAAGCAATCCAGCGCCGTGCACTGAGCTGGATTGCTTCGTCGCCGCGCTCCTCGCAATGACGGTGTTGATCGGGCTACTTCTTCACCAGCGGGCAGCGGGAATCGGCGAGCGACTGGAACGCCTGATCGCCCGGCACCGTCGCGAGCAGCTTGTAGTAGTCCCAGCGGCCCTTCGATTCCGACGGCTTCTTGACCTCGAACAGGTACATGTCATGCACCATCCGGCCATCCTCACGGATCTTGCCGTTCTTGGCGAAGAAGTCGTTGATCGGCATTTCCTTCATCTTCTTGGTCACCGCGGCCGCGTCGGTCGTGCCGGCCGCCTTGACTGCCTGCAGATAGTGCATCGTTTCGGAGTACAGGCCCGCCTGCGCCGAGGTCGGCATTCGCTTGGTGCGCTCCATGAAACGCTTGGAGAACGCGCGGGTCTCGTCGTTCAAGTCCCAATAGAACGCTTCCGCCAGGATCAGACCCTGTGCGGTCTCCAGCCCGACGCTGTCGATGTCGGAGATGAAGGCGAGCAGCGGCGAGATCTTCTGTCCGCCCTTGGTGATGCCGAATTCGGCGCCCTGCTTGATCGCAGTGATCGTGTCGCCGCCGGCATTGGCAAGGCCGATCACCTTCGCCTTCGAGCTTTGCGCCTGCAGCAGGAATGAGGAGAAGTCGGAGGTGTTGAGCGGATGCTTGACGCTGCCCAGCACCTTGCCGCCCGACGCCTTGATGACGTTGGTGGTGTCGCGCTCGAGATCCTGGCCGAACGCGTAGTCGGCCGACAGGAAGAACCAGGTGTCGAGTCCCTGCTTCACCGCGGCAAGGCCGGTGGTGTTGGCCTGCGCGAAGGTGTCGAACACGTAGTGCACCGTGTAGGGGCCGCAGGCTTCGTTGCTGAGCCGGATCGAGCCCGGGCCGGAGAACATGATGATCTTGTTGCGGGCCTTGGCGATCTCGCCGGCGGCGAGGGCCGTTGCCGAGGCGGCGACGTCGATGATCGCTTCGACACCCTGATTGTCGAGCATGTCGCGCGCGATGTTGGCGGCGTTGTCGGCCTTGTTAAGATGATCGGCGGCGATGATCTCGATCTTGCGGCCGAGCACCGTGCCGCCGAAGTCTTCCGCGGCCATCTTGGCCGCAGTCTCGCTGCCCGTTCCGGTGATGTCGGCATAGAGGCCCGACATGTCGAGGATCGCGCCGAGCTTCAGCGGCGGCTGCGTCTGCGCGTTCGCGGCCGTGATTGCCGCGATCGACAGACATGCGAGTAGAGCTGTGCGGAATGGCTTCAAGACGTTCTCCCCTGACGAGCGCCGATTGTAATCACGACGCCATTTTTGATTGCGCGCGATCATGCCGCATCGTTTGTCGTGCGGCAAGCAATGCGGTTTTTCCGAGTGATGGAATGGACTGCTGTGCCGCCTCGTAGCGTGTGGCCACACGGTGCTCGGTCCACTCGACCGACGCTTAGTTAGTGAAGTGCAATCCGAGCCTGTCTGCAATCAGTGCGACGTCAAAGTGCGTCACACGTTGCATGCCGCGCATCGCGCGCGAGTCCCCGAATACGGCTCCGAACTTTATGGCGAGAGTCGAGGTGTATTTCACTTCGCCACAATCAGTCCGACAGCTAGTCTTGCTTAGTGGCGGCAATCCGAATCGACACGGCGGGCTTGATGGCATTCTGGCGAGACAGCGCTCGGTGGCTGGCCGCGATCTGCGGCGGCGCTGTGGTACTGGCGCAGTTCGATCGCGCCGCTGCAGCGGGCTGCACCGAACTGCCGGTGCAGGGCGAGGGCGTGGTCACGGCGGTGGTCGATGGGCGAACGCTGCGGCTTGCTGACGGCGCAGAAGTCCGGCTCGCCGGAATCGAATCGGCTGGCGAACAACCGGCGGCCGCAGTGGCGTTGCTGACGTCGCTGACGCTCGGGCGCCGGGTCGTGCTGCACGGCGCCGACGACGTGCCGGACCGCTATGGGCGGCAATGGGCTTTTGTGGCGATGGAGCCCGGCAGCGATCTCGTGCAGCGCCGGCTGTTGGCCGAAGGCCGTGCTCTGGTCGGCATTGACCGCGTGCCGGCGGATTGCCGGAAGGAATTGCTGGCCGTCGAAGCTGCCGCGCGGGCGGCAGCGTCCGGTATCTGGGTGAAGGGGAGCGTCATAAAAAACGCCGCAAATTCGGGCGATATGGTGGCTCGGACGGGGCGATTCACCGTGGTCGAGGGCCGGGTAGTGTCGGTGCGGGAGGTCGGTTCGACGGTGTATCTGAACTTCTCCGGTCGCTGGACTCGTGGCTTCGCGGTGACTATTTCAAGACGTATCGCGGGGGCGATCGAGGCCGCCGGGCTCGCACTCAAGTCTCTGACAGGACAACGAATTCGGGTGCGTGGCTGGATCGAGAACAGAGCCGGGCCGGTTATCGTCGTGCGCGATCTGGCGCAGATGGAACGGGCGGGCGGGGACTGAAGGGCCCGAAAGAGAGCTGTCGCGTGAATTGCGGTGAAGCACGGCGCAACTTCCGAAAGGGCCGCCGCCCGGTAGCGGCGTGGCTGCTGCTGAGCGCTGCGCTGGTGCTTTCGGGGTGCGGCGACCCGAGCCGGTTCGAGACCGGGCCGGTTGCGGCGGTGCCAGCGGCCAAGCCCGTGCGCCCGGCGGTGCAGTCGCCCGCGGCGGAACGCGAGCACGAGCGCATTCTGGCGACCTATGGGGGCGCCTATGACGATCCCAAGCTGGAAGCGTTGATCTCCGGCATCGTCGACCGGCTGGTCGCAGCCTCGGACCGTCCGGACCTCGCCTACAAGGTGACCATCCTGAATTCCGGCGCCGTCAACGCCTTTGCGCTGCCGACCGGACAGCTCTACGTCACCCGCGGCCTGATCGCGCTCGCCACCGATACGTCCGAATTGTCGTCGGTGCTGTCGCACGAGATGGCCCATGTCCTCGCCAAGCACGCCGCGATCCGCGAGGACCAGGCGCGGCAGGCGGCGCTGGTGGCGCGCGTGGTCACCGACATGGGCAACGACCCCGGCATGACCGCGTTGGCGCTGGCCAAAACCAAGCTGTCGATGGCGAGCTTCTCGCGGCAGCAGGAGCTGGAGGCCGACGGCATCGGCATCGGCATCTCGGCGCGGGCGCAGTTCGATCCCTACGGCGCGGCGCGATTCCTGACCGCGATGGAGCGCAACGCGGCGCTGAAAGCCAATCGTGGCACCAGCGATGGACGCACCGACTTTCTGTCGTCGCATCCGGCGACGCCGGAACGGGTCGCCAACGCACAGAACAACGCCCGGCAATACACCGCTCCGCAAGGCGGCTGGCGCGGCGAACGCGGCGAGCGCGACCGCGAAACCTACCTCAACGCGATCGACAACCTCGTCTATGGCGAGGACCCGAGCGAAGGCTTCGTCCGCGGCCGACGCTTCCTGCATCCCAAGCTCGGCTTTACCTTCCAGGTGCCGGACTCGTTCACGCTCGATAACACGGCCCAAGCGGTGATCGGACTGCGCGAAGGCGGCAATCAGGCGATGCGGTTCGACGTCGTTCGGGTGCCGGCGGAGCAGTCGCTCGCCGATTATCTGAATTCCGGCTGGATGGAGAACGTCGACAAGAGTTCGACCGAAGAGCTGACCGTCAACGGTTTTCCAGCCGCGTCGGTGACGGCGCGCGGCGAGCAATGGCAATTCAGGGTGTACGCGTTGCGGTTCGGCAGCGACGTCTATCGCTTCATCTTCGCGACCCGGCAGCGCTCCGCCGAAAGCGACCGCAATGCCCGCGACACGGTGAATTCGTTCCGGCGGCTGTCGCTCGACGAAATCCAGGCGGCGCGACCGCTGCGCATCAAGGTGATCACTGTGCAGCCCGGCGACACCGTCGAATCGCTGTCGCATCGGATGTCCGGCGTCGACCGGCCGCTCGAGCGTTTCCGGGTGCTGAACGGTCTCGACGCTCACGCCCAGGTCAAGCCGCGCGAGCTGGTGAAGATCGTCGTCGATTGAGCCCACGAGGGCGGGGTTGCGCCCACGAAAAAGGCCCGGCTGGGTAGCCGGGCCTAAGATCTCACGAACCGAAGATGATCGCTTACGCGGCCTCGTCGGTCACCGCCTCGTCGTCGGAATCGCCGTCGGCATCCGTATCGGCCTCGGCATCGCTTTCCGCCTCGGCCTTGGCGCCGCGGCGCGGGCTCTTGGCGAGCTGGCTCTCGACTTCCTTGACGGCTTCGGTCTCGGTGATGTGCTGCACCACCGCGATCTCGCGCGACAGACGGTCGAGCGCGGCTTCATAAAGCTGACGTTCGCTGTAGGACTGCTCCGGCTGCGATTCCGAGCGATACAGATCGCGGACCACCTCGGCGATCGCGACGATGTCGCCCGAGTTGATCTTCGCTTCGTACTCCTGCGCGCGACGCGACCACATCGTGCGCTTGACGCGAGCACGGCCCTTCAGCGTCTCCAGCGCCTTCTTCACCAGTGCCGGATCGGACAGCTTGCGCATGCCGACATTGCCGACCTTCGCGGTGGGCACGCGCAGCGTCATCTTGTCCTTGATGAAGTTGATGACGAACAGCTCGAGCTTGGCGCCCGCGATTTCCTGCTCCTCGATCGCGAGAATCTGGCCGACGCCGTGAGCCGGATAGACCACGAACTCGTTGGCCTTGAAGCCCTGACGCTGGGTCACGGCCTTCTTCGGCTCCTCGACGCGCGCCGGCGCAGGAGCCGCCGGCTTGGACGCCGCCACCGGCTGCTTCACTTCCGGCTTGACCGGCGCCTTGGCAACCGGCGCCTTCACCTCGGTCCTGACCTCGGCCTTCACCTCCGCCTTCGGAGCGACGGCAGCCTTGGCAGGCTTCGCCGCCGGCTTGGTTGCTGCGGCGGGCTTGGAGGTCGCCGGCTTGGCGGGAGTTTTCGCAGACTTGGTTGGCATTTCACTTCTTTTAATTTTCGAGGACTTGAAGGCCGGAGCTTTGGAGGCCGAAGCCTTTGCAGCAGACCCCTTTGCGGTAGCGTGTTTGGTGGCGCTCGCCTTGCCGGCGCCCGCCTTGGTCTGGGTCTTGGAAACAGAAGCCTTTGCGGCGGTCGCTTTGGCGGCTGTCCGGGTGTCCTTGACAGAAGCCTTCGAACGGCTCTTTGTGGCTCCGCGGCTGGCCGCAGATGCCTGCTTGGCACCCTTTGAAGAAACACTCGTTTTACGCGTTTTCTGTGACACAGCCTGCGCGTGGAACCGCCACGCCCCTGTTCGTTGCTTTTGACGGGGAACCCTCTCCCGGCCGCAAAACGGCATGCCGGAGTTGACGAATGTGCTAAATATAGCACATTTCCCGCAAAAATCAATGATTTATGACGATTCCAGCCCATTCGGAGCGGTGCTCCGGGGCGCATCTCGTCAACAGGGTTAAGCTGGTCGGCCGGCTGCGCCGGCCTCTCAAGACCTACAGCAGACTTCGGTTCAGTCGCCCGAACCCGGCTCCGCAGAGAAGTACTTGTCGAACTTGCCTGCCTGACCGTCGAACTCCTTGGCGTCCGCAGGAGCGTCCTTCTTCTGGGTCAGGTTCGGCCAAGTCTTGGCGTATTCCGAATTCAGCGCCAGCCACTTCTCGAGGCCCGGCTCGGTGTCCGGCTTGATCGCCTCGGCCGGGCATTCCGGCTCACACACGCCGCAGTCGATGCATTCGTCCGGATGGATGACCAGCATGTTGTCGCCTTCGTAGAAACAATCCACGGGGCAGACTTCAACGCAGTCGGTGTATTTGCACTTGATGCAGTTTTCAGTGACGACGTAAGTCATCCCAACGCTCCGGAACGGTTCTAATTTTGAGTGTTTGCGTACCGCAGGAGCTCCGCAGCCGCAAGTGAAGATGCCTATTCCCGTGGCATTCCGAGATCGGCATAAAGTCCAGTAGCCGACTCGGCGTCGCCGCGGCGCTCTGTAAATCCAATCACCTTCAACACCCGCACGCTACGATCCAGCGCAATCGTCAGCACGTCGCCGGCCTTGATGCCGTGTCCCGGCGACGTCTCGCGTATGCCGTTGATGCGGACGTGGCCGCGTTCGACAAGAGCGGCAGCGCTGCTGCGCGCGCGCACCACGCGCGCGTGCCACAGCCATTTATCGAGACGCTGACGCTCCAAGCTGAACCATCGGCAGTGCCGGCGCGGGCTTAGTCCTTGCGACCGGCAGTGAGTTGCTCCTTCAGCGCGGCGAGCTTGGCGAACGGCGAATTCGGATCCATCGGCCGGTCGCGCTCACGCGGGGCGCTGGAGTGCACCTGCCGATGCGAGCCGCCGCCCTGATTGTCGCGGCCGCCCTTCGGCCCGCCCTGACGCTTGTCCTGGAATTTGTCGCGGCCCTTGAAGCGCTCGCGCGGCGGCCGCCCTTCACCGGAGGACTCGCGTCGGTCGCCTTCCTGATTTTGGCGGTCGCGACGGAAATCACCCTTGCCGCGACGCCCGCCGTTGCGGTCGCCCTTGGCATCGGCGCTCTCGCCCTCGTTCGCGCCGGCGGGGGCGCCGTGCTGCGGGCGATTGCGATGACGGTTGCGGTCGTGGCGCGGCCGATGCTCGTCGGAGCGCCCGCCCGGACGCCAGACTTCGACCAGCTCCGGCTCCGCCTTGGCGACCGGCTCAGCTTCTGCACCGGTGGCTTCGGACGTGGCCTCTGCGGCGGGTGCTTCGGTCGTCGGCGCTTCAGCGGTCGAGCCTTCGCTCGCAGCGCTCGCCTCAGCGGGCTGCTCCGCGGTCTCGGTATCCGAAGCCGCTGCGGGTTCGGCCGCGGCAGCCTCCGACTGGTCGACAACCGGCTCGTCGGCTGTGGGCTGTTCGTCGACGCTCGGCGCGGCTTCGGCAGCCTCGCCCTCGGCGGCGGACGGCTCGAATGCAATCGCGCCGGCCAGGATGGCCTGATCTTCGGCCGACATCTCGGTCGCGCCCGCAACCTCCGCCGGAGCGGGAGCCGCGGCCTCGGCAGCCTTCGGGGCCGGCGGCGGTGCCGGACGCCGCTCCATGCGGTAGCCGAGCGCTTTCAGGATCGACGCGAAGTCTTCGCCGGCCGAGCCGGTCAGCGACGTCATCGCCTGGGTGACGACGAAGCTGCGACCGTCGAATGCACCGGCCGGCTTTTCGCCGGGGGCGCCTTCGCGCCAGGCGAGGGCAGGCCTGATCAGATCGGCGAGACGTTCGAGAATGTCGACGCGAACAGCGCGCTCGCCGCACAGCCGATAACCCAGCGTGCGGTAGGCGTCGCGATCGAGCGCCTTGTCGGCCGGAAACGACGTGCGACCGCTGCCGGCCAGATGCTGTGCGCTGGAGAGGGCGGCGAGGTCGACATTGTCTTGCTTCTGCGCCCACAGCAGCGAGGCCAGCGCCCGCGCCGCCGGCTTCAGCAGCGACGGGAAGTAGATGTGGTAGGCGCCGAACCGCACGCCGTATTTGCGCAGCGTCGCGCGCGACGGCTGGTCCAGATCCTTCATCTCGGCCGCGATCTTGGCGCGCTCCAGCACGCCGAGCGACTCGATCAGTTGGAACGCGATGCCGCGGGCGATCCCGCTGACATCCTCGGCCTTGCCGAGTTCGAACAGCGGCCCGAGAATCTTCTCGACATGAGTGTTGAGCCACAGGTCGAGACGGGTCTGCACCGCCTCGCGCGGCGCTCCGGCGAGCCGGTCGTCCGCGATGATCCGCAGCCGCGGTCGCAGCACGTCGTCGGAGCCGACCAGCCGCGCGACCGCATCGCCGGTCCAGCGAATGGTCCCGTCGGAGGTCAGGATGAACTGATCGTCGGGTGCGTTCGACAGCTTTTCGGCGCGCGCGTCGATTTCGCCGGCCAGCGCCTTTTGCGCCGTCGCCTGCAACGCCTTCGCATCCGAGCCGGCCTCGGCCGCATCGGGCGCAAAGGTGAAGCCGTCGAGCCGACCGATTACGTGGCCCTCGACGATCACCTCACCAGTCTTGCCAATTTCCGTATTCAACATCGTGTTTTCCCGCAGGCGGCGCATCAATACACTGGTCCGACGATCGACGAAACGTTCCGTGAGCCGTTCGTGTAACGCATCTGACAATTTATTTTCGATTTCGCGCGATAATCCCTGCCAATGCTCGGGGTCGGTGAGCCAATCGGGGCGGTTGGCCACGAAAGTCCAGGTGCGGATTTGCGCAATTCGGGCCGAAAGCGTGTCGATCCCGCCGTCGGTGCGATCCGCCTGATCGATCTGTGCGGCGAACCAGCTATCCGGAATCCGCCCCTTTTGCATCAAGAAACCGTACAGCGTCATCACCAGCTCGGCATGGGCTGCCGGTGCGATCTTACGGTAATCCGGGACCTGACAGACATCCCATAGCCGTTCTACGGCCGCTTTTCCCTGCGCGATTTCACGCACCTCGCCGTCGCGGGCGACGTGGTCGAGCACGCGGAGATCCTCGGCGACCGGCGCGCGGGTCAAAGCTTCGTGCCGTGGCGACTCGGCCAGCGAGACCTGCAGCGCGCCGATCGAGGCGAAATCCAGCTCGGCGTTGCGCCATTGCAGCATCTTCACCGGCTCGAAGCTGTGGTTCTGCAGGGCATTGACCAGCTCGGGCTCGAACGGTGCGCAGCGCCCGGTGGTGCCGAACGTGCCGTCCCGGGTGGCGCGTCCGGCGCGTCCGGCGATCTGTGCGAACTCCGCCGGGGTGAGGCGGCGAAACTGATAGCCGTCGAATTTGCGGTCCGACGCGAAGGCGACGTGGTCGACGTCGAGGTTGAGTCCCATGCCGATCGCGTCCGTGGCGATCAGGTAATCGACATCGCCGGACTGAAACATCGCCACCTGGGCGTTGCGGGTGCGCGGGCTCAGCGAGCCGAGCACGACCGCGGCGCCGCCGTGCTGGCGCTTGATCAGCTCAGCGATCGCGTAGACCTCGTCGGCCGAGAACGCCACGATCGCGGTCCGGCGCGGCTGCCGGGTCAACTTGCGGTCGCCGGCATATTCGAGCTGCGACAGCCGCGGCCGGGTGACAATGCTGGCGCCGGGCAGCAGCCGCTCGATCATCGGCCGCATCGTTGCGGCGCCGAGCAGCAGCGTTTCATCGCGGCCGCGCCGGCGCAGGATGCGGTCGGTGAAGACGTGGCCGCGCTCGAGATCGGCCGCGATCTGGATTTCGTCCACGGCGAGAAACGACACATCGAGATCGCGCGGCATCGCCTCGACGGTCGAAACCCAGTAACGCGGTTTGGAGGGTTTGATCTTCTCCTCGCCGGTCACCAGCGCCACCGCATGGGCGCCGACCTTGTCGACGATCTTGTTGTAGACCTCGCGCGCCAGCAGCCGCAGCGGCAGGCCGATCAGGCCGGAGGGGTGCGCGACCATCCGTTCAATCGCCAGATGGGTCTTGCCGGTATTGGTCGGCCCCAGCACCGCGGTCACACCTGCGCCGGGGACGCGGTCATTGGTAAACGCTTCAGGATACAGATTGGGCATTTCGACTGGATTTCTGCGTGGTCGCGGTCAGATGTGTGTCACATTGCGACGCCGCAGCAATCGCCGATTAAGGGCTGGAACGAGTCCGGAACGAAACGCGGCCGAATCGCTGACTCGCTCGAAGTCGGGCGCGGTTGCCCCAATATCTCGTACCGAAGTCGGGCGCGCGCTCAAGATCAGGTGAAAAGACAGGCCGAAATCCTCTTGGCCGGGATGAGCCCGCGGCGACTCATGCGTTCCGGGATTCCGCCGGGAGTCAACACGATTCAAAGCCGTCGGCAGGAAAGCGGGGCGCCACGCGTTATTGCGTCCGGGAGGCCGATTTCGGCGGAGACGCCTGGGTGATAAATTGCGTCGCTTCCAGCACCGCATTGCCGAGTGGCGTCGGGATCTTCAGCTTGTAGGGCGCCAGCACGCGGGTGCCGGCGATCGGCGCAAGCCAGACTTCCATGTCGCGCTGCTTGGTCAGATATTTGATCGCGGCGCGGTCCGGGATGTAGCCGGAGACCGGATTGAAATACACCGCACAGACAAGAGCCGGTCCGCGATAGCCCTTTTCGGCTTTCACCGTTTCGGTGCGCTTGTATTCCATCCGCAGATCGTAGCGCATCCGGCCATCGAAGATCGGTGACGACACCCGGCACGAATCCGGGCTGAGCAGATCTCCTGTGCCGGGCACGCGCAGAAACGACGCTGTCATAGGATCAATCACGCCGCGGCGGTGCGCATCGGTCACCGGAATGCGGTCATCGTCCGGGGGCGGCTCGGGCTCGATGCTCGAATCCTTGACGTTTCCGTTGGCGAGCGTGATCCGGATGGTCTCGGTCTTTTTGCCGCCGGTGATGCTCGCCATGTAGTTGCCTGGCACCAACTGGCCGTTGATCACCCGGCCCTGGGCTTCGCCGCGGCCATGGCCACTGGAGAAGGCCTGCATGACGCCCGATGTGGCGCCGGTGGCTGACGCCGAATAGAAATCGTCGTCGATCTGGATCACCCAGGCGCCCTTGCCGACCTCGATGCCGGCGAGCGAGGCTTCGTAACGGGCGTCGAGCTTGCCCTGCGCAACCGCAGGCGCCGTCGTCAGAACGGCGGCGCCGGCCAACAGCCCGGCCAGACCGGCATGCCGGATCAGCGCGGAAGTGGTTTGGGTGGCGTCGCGGCGGATGCTGGTGCTCACAAACGATGTCCTGCCTGGCGCCGGGCGCGCTGTCGATGGGTCAACGCGCACCGGGCCGATCAGTTGATGTCGGAACCGATTACGTCCTTTATATGGTGTCAGATGCTTGATGGCGCGGACAATTCCGCGTATCGCCGAGCACCGCTCGGCAGTTCCCGATTCGCCAATTTCGGGTTCCGGCGCAGCCGTCGCTTGACGCTGCGCCCGAGCCCTTTTATAGGTCCGCGGTTCCTGAAAACGGACGAATGATGAAGCCCCGTGCCTGCTGGTGGGCCGGCGGGGGATGACAGAGGATTTTCGCCATGTCTCGGCGCTGCGAACTGACCGCCAAGGGTGCCCAGGTCGGCCACAAGGTCAGCCATTCGAACATCAAGACCAAGCGGCGGTTCCTGCCCAACCTGGTCAACGTCACTTTCCTGTCGGACGCGCTCGGTCGCGCGGTGCGGCTGCGGGTTTCGACCCACGCGCTGAAGAGCGTCGACCATCGCGGTGGTCTCGACGCCTATCTGCTCAAGGCTCGCGAAGCCGAGCTGTCGCCGAAGGCGGTGGAGCTGAAGCGCGCGATCGCCAAGAAGACGGCAGGCGCGCCGGTTGCTGCGGCGAGCTGATCGCCGCTTCGCCAACTGGACTGATCTAGATTTAGGCGGCCGGGTCGTTCGACCCGGCCGTTTTGTCGTGCGCGCTATCCAGGCAAGGGGCGGCCTCAAGGGCGACTGAATGTCAGAGACTGGGGTGTGACGCCCCCGTATCACTACCAGGAATATACATTTGTTCGAATCACGTATTTTCCCGAGGTGACGGAGCGGGCGGCCGATCGCACAACTTCTCTCCTTCAGTGGGATCGCTCAATGGATTGCGTACCGCAGCAGAAGCCGTCGCCGGCGTCACGGTGAGTGCCGGTTTGGTCACCATTGCAGGGGCCTTCATGAAACTGTCGACCCGGCTGACCCTCGCCATGGTAGCGCTGGTCTTGGTGACCACCGCGGTCCTCGGATTTCTGAACTACCAAAACGTCGTCGACCTGGTGATGCCGCGAGCGCTGCTGCGGCTGCAAACGCACGCGGAGCTCAATGCTCTGCTGATCGAGACGTCGCTCAAGAGTACCCATGCGGATGCTGTCGGCGCGCAGTCTTCGGCGGCGTTGCGCGATCTTCTGATCGCCCGGCGCGACAGCATCCAAAGCACCGGCGCCGAACCCGCGAATTGGCGCAAACGAATCGAGGAGCGCTTTCTCGCCGAAATGGCCGCCAAGCCGAGCTGCGCGGTTCTGCGCATCATCGGTCCGGAGGATGGCGGCCGCGAATTGGTACGGGTCGATCGGCGCGGCCCGAACGGCAGCAGTCAGGCGGTGGCGCCCTCTGAACTGAACCGGCGCGGGGATCGCTCCTACTTCAAAGAGGCAATGGCGCTGCCACCGAACCGGGTGGCGATTTCGAAGATCGAGCTCAACAAGACCGCGCCGACGCCGGAGGCGCCTCGCGTGCCGACGATACGGACGATGGTGCCGATCGACGCCGCCGACGGCACCCGGCTCGGGATCTTCGTGATCAATACCGATCTGCGCAGACTGTTCGACAGAGTCCGCGAGAGCACCGATGGCAGCAGTACGATTTATGTCGTCAACGCGGACGGCGATTACCTGTTGCACCCCGAACGGTCGCGCGAGTTCGGTTTCGATCTCGGCCAACCCAGCCGGATCCAGGACGACTTCCCGCGCCTGGCCGATCTGCTGCTCGCCGGAAACGCCGGCGAGATCCAGCCGACGCTGGTCACAGATCGGGCCGGCGCTCGGTTCGGCGTGGGATGGGACTGGACCGAACTGCCGAACGGCCCACGGCTCGCGGTGGTCGAGACGCGGCCGTATGCGTCGCTGACGTCGGTGCAAACGGCGGTCAGGAATTCCACCGTGCTGGGTGGAACGGTGGCGATCCTTGTGGCGATGCTGATGGCGTTTCCGCTGGCGCGCTCGCTGACCCGCCCCTTGGTGCGGATCACCGATTCGATCGTGGCGTTTGCCTCGAGCGGCGTGCCGGTCGAGGTGAAGACCGGCGGCGGCCACGAAATCAACATGCTGGCCGAGGCCTTCACGCGGATGGCGTCGGAATCCCAGCGCAAGGCCGTCGCGCTTGCCTCCGAAGTCGAGCAGCGTTCGCGGATCGCCGAAGTGCTACAAAACACCATCGACAACATGGTCGATCCGGTGCTGGTCGCCGATGCCGGGGGCATGGTGATCCTGACCAACCCTGCGGCGCGGGAGACCTTCGGGCAACTATCCGGCGTCGGCATGCTCAACACTACCCGATCGTTCCACCGGTTCGACGCGAACGGCAATCCGATGGTGCAAGATCAGTCGCCGTTGTTGCGCGCCTTTCGCGGCGAGACGATCGTCAATTTCGAGTTCGCGGTGCAACCGATCGGCTTCGATCGCCGCTCGTATCTGATTGCCAACGGTCGCCCGCTCCGGAACGAGGCCGGCGAGATCCAGGGCGCGGTGATGGTGTATCACGACATCACCAAGACCAAGAAGGCCGAGGAGGCGCTCCGTCGCAGCGAGCAGATGTCGCGCGCGATCATCGACACTGCGCTCGATGCCTTCGTGCAGCTCGACGCTCAGGGCCGGATCACCGACTGGAGCCCGCACGCCGAATCGATGCTCGGCTGGAGCCGGGAGGAAGCGATCGGACAGGATTTCGGCGAACTGGCGATCGCGCCGGATCACAACAGAGATATCAAGACCGGCTATCGACGCTTCATCGAGGCGATCGAGCACGACATGAGCGTCATCCAGGGCCACCGCATCGAGGTCGAGGCGGTCCGGCGCGATGGTTCGCCGATCGCGCTGGAAGTGTCGATGACGGCGCTGCCGGTCGAGGGTCGGTTCGTGGTGAACGCGTTCATGCGCGACCTGACCGAGAAGATCGCCTTCGAAGAACAGCTCCGGCAGTCGCAGAAGATGGAGTCGATCGGGCAGCTCACCGGAGGCATCGCGCACGACTTCAACAACATGCTGACGGTGATCACCGGCACCATCGACATCATCAGCGACGGCGTCGCCGACCAGCCGCAGCTCGCGGCGATCGCCAAGCTGATCAGCGAAGCCGCCGACCGCGGCTCCGAGCTGACCAGGCTGCTGCTCGCCTTCGCCCGCAAGCAGCCGCTGCGACCGGACGAAACCGGAGTCAACGCGCTGCTGTCGGGGTTGCAGAGCCTGCTGCGACCGACGCTGGGAGAGCCGATCGAAGTCGAAACCGTGCTCGCGCCCGACACCTGGCCGATCTATGTCGACCGCGGACAGCTCGAATCGGCGCTGGTCAATCTCGCCGTGAACGCGCGCGACGCGATGCCGAAGGGCGGTAAACTCACGATCGAGACCTGCAACGTCGTGGTCGATCAGGATCTCGGCAAACGGTTCGGCGATCTGGCCCCGGGCGACTACGTGATGGTCGCCATCACCGATTCCGGCAGCGGCATCCCGGAGGCGATCCGCAACAAGGTGTTCGATCCGTTCTTCACCACCAAGGAAGTCGGCAAGGGCACCGGCCTCGGCCTCAGCATGGTGTACGGCTTCATCAAGCAATCCGGCGGGCACATCACGCTGGACAGCGAAGAGGGACAGGGCACGACGTTCCGGCTGTATCTGCCGCGCGCCCAGGCGCAGGCCGATGTCGATCCTGCGCCGGCGATCGAGTCGAATCCCGTCGGCGGCACCGAGACGATCTTGGTGGTCGAGGACGACGCCATGGTCCGCAGCTACGTCAACGCCCAGCTCAAGAGTCTCGGCTATACCACGCTGTCGGTCAGCAACGCTGCCGCGGCGCTGTCGATCGGGGAGAGCGACACCGCGTTCGACCTGCTGTTCACCGACGTGGTGATGCCCGGCGCGATGAACGGCGTTCAGCTTGCGGTCGAAATGGCCAAGCTCCGCCCGGGCCTGAAGGTGCTGTACACCAGCGGCTATTCGGAGAATGCGCTGATTCACAACGACAGGATCGATTCCGACGTGCTGCTGCTGTCGAAGCCGTATCGGCGCAGCGATCTGGCGCGGATGATCCGTCGGGCGCTGACAGCGGGGCATGAGTTCGAGGCAGGGCGCTCGATTCCCGCGGCAGCCGAACCGGCCCGAACCGGCAGGGCGGCCGCAGCGTGGACGGTGTAGCTGCGTCGCCGACGCAACGGCAAGCGGCGCCGCAGCTCAGTCCGGCTCGAGGGTGAATTGCAGCAGCAGGGTTCGCTGTAGCATCGAGAAATTATCGTCCGACACCATCGTCAGCACGGTCGCGCCGCCGGCGTCGATATGGACGTTGAGCCCTTCCATATTGTCGATCTCGTTGCCGAGATCGGCCTCGAAGATCGCCGGTCCGTCCACCGTCGCGCCGGGGCCGATGGTGCCGAGCGCGATCCGCCGAATGCGGATGTGCACGCCTTCGAACCAGGAGAACTTGCGCTCCAGAATCAGCAGCTCGCCGCCCGGTAGCAGCGCCGCGTCGGCGATGTCGTAGTTTTCGGTCCGGCGGACCGAGAATTGACCGGGCGTCTTGCCGCCGATCAGGAAGCCGATGATGTTGCGCTCGGCATCGAGGCCGCGTTCGGACAGCGCGATCAGCGTTCCGGCCAGGGGAAGCGGTTTCGGCACCACCACCAGCGATTCGATGCCCTTGTTGTTGGGCAGCTTGCGCAGTGCCGGCGGCACCGCGATCGGATGGCCGCGGGCGCGGACGCCGTCGCGGCCGAAATCGAATTTGACGATCTGATTGACGCGCTCGAAGCCCACATAGGCCGTGCCACCGTCGAACGCGAGCGACTCGCTGTCGTACCATTTGCGCGACCGCAGCGGCGTGCCGTCGGGGCCGAGCAGTGGTGCCGCTTCGACATCGGCGAGACCGCTCATCGCGGTGCCGTCATAGACGATACGGCCAGTGAACCAGGTGGCCTTGTCGCTGATCGCGACGAACCGCTCGCCGTGCGGATCGAGCCGCAGGCCGGACAATCCGCCGAAGCCGCGGAAGCCCGAGGTCAGGATCAGGCCGCTGCGAAACTGCAGCGAACCGAACTGGCGATGGGCCCGATCGCGAAGATCGAAATGGTCGATGGGGCGGGTCCGCACCTCGATCGAGCGCGGCGCCGGCGGTGTCAGTTCGTCGGCTTCGGCCGGTTTGGCCTGCGCCCGCGCGGTCGTGGGCGCAAGCGATGCCAGCGCCACGGCGCCGCCGAACGACAGGCCGCCCGCGATCAGGTGGCGGCGCGTCGTCGCGCTGAAGTCCGATGGGCAGGCGGACGCGCGCGCGTCGGCTGTCGCCGGGGAGTCGCTCCGCTGCTCAGCCTCGCCCCGCGGAGCGCTCATCGGCTCATCTCAGCCTGATGCACTCACGAATGCAGCCGGCGGCGGCGCGGTCCCGGCGCAGCGGCGGGCGCGGCGGTCTCGCTGAACAGTTCGGCGAGCTTTTCGGTGATGGCACCGCCGAGCTCTTCGGCGTCGACGATGGTCACGGCGCGGCGATAATAGCGCGTGACGTCGTGGCCGATGCCGATCACGATCAATTCCACCGGCGAGCGGGTCTCGATCTCCTCGATGATGTGGCGCAGGTGCCGTTCGAGGTAGTTGCCGGGATTGACCGACAGCGTCGAGTCGTCGACCGGCGCGCCGTCCGAGATCATCATCAGGATCTTGCGCTGTTCGGGCCGGCCGAGCAGGCGCTTGTGCGCCCAGTCGAGCGCCTCGCCGTCGATGTTCTCCTTGAGCAGTCCCTCGCGCATCATCAGCCCAAGATTCTTGCGCGCGCGGCGCCACGGGGCGTCGGCGGATTTGTAGATGATGTGGCGCAGATCGTTGAGCCGGCCCGGATTGGCCGGCTTGCCTGCCGCCAGCCACGCCTCGCGCGACTGTCCGCCCTTCCAGGCGCGGGTGGTGAAGCCGAGAATCTCGACCTTGACGCCGCAGCGCTCCAGCGTGCGTGCCAGAATGTCCGCGCAGGTCGCCGCCACCGTGATCGGGCGGCCGCGCATCGAGCCGGAATTGTCGAGCAGCAGAGTCACCACGGTGTCGCGGAAGGTCGCTTCCTTCTCGCTCATGAACGACAGCGGATGGAACGGGTCGATCACCACACGAGACAGACGAGCCGGGTCGAGGATGCCCTCTTCGAGGTCGAAGTCCCAGGCGCGATTCTGCTGCGCCATCAGCCGGCGCTGCAGCCGGTTGGCGAGGCGCGCAACGATGCCCTGCAGATGCGCGAGCTGCTTGTCGAGATAGCTGCGCAGCCGCTCCAGTTCGTCGTGATCGCAGAGATCTTCGGCGGCGACGATCTCGTCGAACTTTGGCGCGAAGGCGTGATACTCCGGCCCGCGCGGTTCGTTGGCGCCGCGATTGTGCGGCCGGGTGGCTTCGCCCGGAGTGTCGTCCTCGCCGAGCTCGGAATCGTCGAAGGCGTCGGAAGTGGACGCCTGAGCGCTTTCCATCTGGCTGTCGCTGACCTCGTCGGTGGTCGACTCGGCCTGCTCGGCGCTCATTTCCTGCGCCGATTCGCCTTCCGGCTGCCCTTCGGCACCGCCCTGGTCGTTCTCGCCTTCCTGCTTGTCGTCCTGGTTGTCTTCCTCGTCAGTATCGGTGTCGCGATCGTCGCCGAGCTCGAGCGCGTCGAGCATGTCGTGGATCACGTCGCCGAACTTCGCCTGATTGTCGGCGAAGCGTTCGAGCTGATCGAGCCGCGGCCCGAGCTTGTCTTCCAGCACCGGGCGCCACAGGTCGACCAGCTTCTTGGCCGCCGTCGGCGGCGCCAGCCCGGTCAGGCGCTCGCGCACCAGCATCGCCAGCGCATCGGACAGCGGCGCGTCGGCGCGGTCGGTGATCTCGTCGAATTTGCCGCGATGGAAATGGTCGTCGAGCATCGCGGTGAGGTTCTTGGCGACGCCGGCCATCCGCCGCGCACCGAGCGCCTCGACCCGGGCCTGCTCGACCGCCTCGAACACGCCGCGCGCCTGCGGATTGCCGGGCATCAGCTTGCGATGCACTTTCGGGTCGTGGCAGGCGAGTTTGAGCGCGATCGAGTCGGCATGGCCGCGCACGATCGCGGCGTCGCGCTTGCTCATCTTCCGCGCCGGCTCGGGGAGCCGCGCCTTGCCCGGCGCGAGGCCGGGGCGTTCGGCCGCGAAACTCACTTCCAGCTCCGGCGCCTTCGCGATCGCGCGCAGGCACGACGTCACCGCGCGCTTGAACGGCTCGGTCGGCGCTTCCTTCGATCCGGTGCGGAGTTTGGTGTTCTGGGTGGTCATGCTGATCAACGCCGGCGTGGTGATTGCAGTTCGTCGTATTCGATCACGCGTTCTACGATAGCCGGCCAATCGTAAGGACAAGTCGCGGGAAAAGCCGTTTCCGCCAATCCTGTCTCGTTCACGGCATCGTCCACAGCGTCCTCATAGCCCTCGGCCACACCGTCGGATATGCGTGGCTGCAGGCTGGGGTTCTCGCGCAGCAGGCGCCCGATCCGTCTGCGATGCTCCCGGATTGACAGCACCCAGCTACGTGACCGCCGCTCCGGTTGATGGTCCCACTTCAGCAGATGCAGCAAGACGATTCGGATGGCGCTTTGCAGCTTGTCGTACTCTGTCTTGCCCACGTCGCCCAACTCGTCCGCGATGTTGACCGCGTCGATTTCAGACAGCCGTCCCGCTTTGAGCAGTGCGACTTGGTCCTGGACCCAGCCGTACAAATCCTCCCGATGGCCACGCGACACCTTGGGTGTCGCCGGCTCGATCGGATCACTGCGCAGCTTCGACTTGGTCGTTGTCATCGCCTGCCTTCCGCCTCTCCCCGCGCGCAAGGAGAGGCTGTTGGGATCAGCTCATCGCGATGTTGACCGAGCTCTCCGGCAGCTCGGCGTTGAAGCAGCGCTGATAGAATTCGGCTACCAGCGGGCGCTCCAGCTCGTCGCATTTGTTGAGGAAGGTGACGCGGAACGCGAAGCCGATGTCGCCGAAGATCTCGGCGTTCTCCGACCAGGTGATCACCGTGCGCGGGCTCATCACCGTCGACAGATCGCCGTTGGCGAAGGCGTTGCGGGTGAGGTCGGCGAGGCGGACCATCTTGTTGACGATGTCGCGGCCCTCGGCGTTGCGATAGTGCTTGGCCTTGGCGAGCACGATCTCGACTTCCTCGTCGTGCGGCAGATAGTTCAGCGTGGTGACGATCGACCAGCGGTCCATCTGGCCCTGATTGATCTGCTGCGTGCCGTGATACAGGCCCGAGGTGTCGCCGAGGCCGATGGTGTTGGCGGTCGCGAACAGCCGGAACGCCGGATGCGGCTTGATCACCTTGTTCTGGTCGAGCAGCGTCAGCCGGCCGGAGACTTCCAGCACGCGCTGGATCACGAACATCACGTCCGGGCGGCCGGCATCGTATTCGTCGAACACCAGCGCGACGTTGTGCTGAAGCGCCCAGGGCAGGATGCCGTCACGGAATTCGGTGACCTGCTTGCCGTCGCGAACCACGATGGCGTCCTTGCCGACCAGATCGATGCGGCTGATGTGGCTGTCGAGGTTGACCCGCACGCACGGCCAGTTGAGCCTTGCGGCGACCTGCTCGATATGGGTCGATTTGCCGGTGCCGTGGAAGCCGGTCACCATCACGCGCCGATTCTTGGCGAAGCCTGCCAAAATCGCGAGAGTGGTGGCGCGGTCGAAACGGTAATCCGGATCGACATCCGGAACGTGAGGGTCGACCTCGGAATAGGCGGGAACTTCAAGGTCACTGTCGATGCCGAAGACCTGCCGGACCGACACCTTCATGTCAGGTAACCCAGTGATCTCCGGAGCGGTGGTCGTAGCGGCGGTCATCAATCCTCCGTGGTCCCGGACGCGCCCGAAACCCGATCTTCGTTGGTGGATGCGGTTGAGTGCGGAATTGAACCTAGCAGAGAGCTGCGATCCGCAGAAGCCCGCGGCGCGATCAAAGTTCCGTCGATGTTTCATTGAGATAGGGGCATGACGCGGTTTTGTGAAGGCTGTGTTGCGAATTCGGTGGGCGATGCCGAATCGGCGTGCAACCTTTCGGCAGGGCAGAGGTCGTAAGCTGTCGCACTTGCCGGTTCGTCCTGACGCGGAGTTCCTACCGCCTTGAGTTCACTGCTCGACTCGCTGGTTCATTTTGCCGCGTCGCATCCCGGACTCGCCTATCTGGCGCTGTTCCTGGCCGCGTTGCTCGAAGCCGTTCCGGTGCTCGGATCGCTGGTGCCGGGTTCGACCGTGATCCTGGCGCTCAGTGCGCTGATTCCCGGCGGTGAGATCAGTCTGGCCGGCGCTCTTGCATCGGCGGTCGCCGGTGCATTGATCGGCGATGGCGCAGCGTATTGGACCGGCCACCGCGCGCAGCGCCGCATCCTGAGCGCCTGGCCGCTGTCGATCTATCCGGATGTCGTGGCGCGCGCGGAGGCCTTTTTCCTGCGCTATGGCACCTGGGCGGTGCTGTTCGGCCGGTTCGTGCCGCCGATCCGCGCCTTCGTGCCGGTCACCGCCGGGGCGCTGCAAATGAAGCCGGCGCGGTTCTTCGCGGTCGACGTGCCGGCGATTTTGCTGTGGGCGCCGGCGCATGTGCTGCCGGGGGTGCTGGCGGCCACCGCTCTGGAGCGCAGCCACGCGTCATTGCACCATTGGCTGCCGGTGCTGGCCGGCGTGGTCGGAACGCTGGCGGTGGCACTCTGGGCATATCGCCGCTGGAAGGGCGTCGAGCCGACCAGTTAGCCCCTGAGCGGTCGAGATCGTCGTCTCGTGGCGACGAGACGACAGCTCAGCTTCGGACCACCGTTTTCAGATAATTGTACGCCTTGATGATTTCGATCAGGCGATCTTCGGTCGAGCGGTCGCCGCCATTGGCGTCGGGGTGATGCTGCTTCACCAGGGCCTTGTACTTGGCCTTGACCACTTCGAGCGTGGCGTCGCTGTCGAGGCCCATCACCTGCAGCGCCTTGCGCTCGGCGTTGAATACCTTGCGCGGCTCGGCGCGCACCTCGTCGGCCGGATCCGGCCCGCGACGCCGGCGACGGCTGCCGGTGAATTCATTGAAGACGTTGAACGGATCGGCGGCGCCTTCGAGATCCTCGGGGCTGCGGGCGCGGCTGCGCGCGCCGTTCTGTCCCATCTTCCAGGTCGGCCGATGTCCGGTCAGCGCGTCCTTCTGATAGCGCGCGACGTCGTCGGGATCCATTCCTTGGAAGAAATTGTAGCCTTGATTGAATTCGCGGACGTGATTGAGGCAGAAGTGCCAATAGTCCTTCTCGTGGCCGCGGCCTTTCGGCGCGCGGTGCGCTGCGCGGCTGGTGCAGCCCGGCGCATCGCACATCCGCACCTGCTCGCGCGCGGCCTCCCGCGCCGCCTCTGCGGCCCGCGGCTTGACGCGGATCTTGTCGAAGAATTTGGACGAGTCGATTGGCATGAGCGGACTTTGACTACGCAACGTTCCGGGCTTCAAGTCTTGACATTCGGAGTAGTGCCCCGGTTGATGCGTCGCAGACGGATTTGACGGAATAACGGCCGAGGGTGGGCATCAAGGCATGGGCACGCAAGACACTATCACGAAGAAGTTGCGCGAAGCTTTCACCCCGGAAAGCCTCGATGTGATCGACGAATCTAATCTGCATGAAGGTCATGCCGGCCATTCCGGCCGCAGCGAGACTCATTTTCGCGTGAATATCGTGTCGGCCGCCTTCTCCGGCAAGAGCCGGATCGATCGCCATCGCATGGTCAACGACCTGCTGGAAACGGAACTGAAGGGCGGCGTCCACGCGTTGGCCATCAAGGCCAAGGCGCCGGGCGAAGCCTGAGCGAAGATTCGGTCAGACCGATCCGGCGCGCGACTTCCGACTTTTCTTCTGAATCAGATCGGCCTCGCCGTCGCGCGGCACCGGAGAGATCCGCAGCGTGGTGATGCGGTTGCGCTCCCGGCGCAAAACGCGGAAGCGGAAGCCGTGGAAGGTGAAGTTCTGGCCGCGCTCCGGGATCGACCGGGCTTCGTGAATCACCAGGCCGGCTACCGTCGTCGCCTCCTCGTCCGGAAGCTCCCAATCCATCGCGCGGTTGAGGTCGCGGATCGGCACCGAGCCGTCGACGACCACCGAGCCGTCGGGCTGGGTTCGAACGCCGGCGACCACGACGTCGTGCTCGTCGGAAATGTCGCCGACGATCTCCTCGAGAATGTCCTCGAGCGTCACCATGCCTTCGACTTCGCCGTATTCGTCGACCACCAGAGCGAAGTGAGTCTTGCGGGTGCGGAACGCCTTGAGCTGTTCCGACACCGGGCGCATTTCCGGCACGAACCAAGGCTGTAGCGCGATCTTGCCGATGTCGAGCTTGGAGGCATCGCCGTCCGAAGCTCGCAGCGCTCGTAGCAGATCCTTGGCGTGCAGCACGCCGACGATGTTTTCCGGCTTGTCCCGCCACAGCGGCACGCGGGTGTACTCGGTGGCCAGAACTTCCTTCACCAACTGTTCGGTCGGCTGATCGGCGTTGATGGTGACCATCGAGGTCCGATGCACCATCACGTCCGACACCACCAGTTCGCCGAACCGGAACACGTTCTGGATGTATTCGGCCTCGCCGCTTTCGATCTTGCCGTGCTCGGCGGATTCGCCGACCAGCCCTTCGATCTCGACGTCGGTAAGGATCTCGTGCTCGGAGTTTTCCTCGACGCCGAGCAGCTTCAGCACGCCTCGCGAGGCCTGGTTCAGCAGCCAGTTCAGCGGATACAGCAGAATGAACGAGACGTGCAGCGGATAGGCGATCCACTGCGACACAGGCTCCGGCTGGCGGATCGCCAGCGTCTTGGGCACCTGTTCGCCGATCACGATGTGCAGCGACGAGAAGAACAGGAAGCCGCCGATGAACGCGATCAGATGTTGCGCCGACTCCGACAGGCCCATCGGCTGCAACACCGGCGCGAGCAGCGCCGATACGGTCGGCTCGCCGACCCAGCCGAGCCCAAGCGACGCCATGGTGATGCCGAGCTGGCAGCAGGCCAGATACGCCTCGACGTTGCCGAGGATCTGCTGCACCAGTTCGGCGCCGAACCGCTGCTTCTCGACCATCGCCTTGATGCGGAAGCCGCGGCTTCGCACCAGCGCGAATTCCGCCGCGACGTAGAAGGCGTTGGCGATCAGCAGCAGGACCGCGATCAGGACGTTGCTCAGAGTCGAGTTCATGATGCTCTTGGGTTCGCCTGCGTGACCGCGGGGCGCCGCAGCGGCGTTTAGGCTTCCGCCAGCTTCCGCTGCAGGAAATCGCGCACCGGTGCCGGCTCGACCTTGCTCGCGATCACCGCGCGACCGATGCCTTCCATCAGGATGAAGGTGAGCTCGCCGCGCTTGACCTTCTTGTCCTGCGCCATCAGGGCCATCAGCCTGTCGGCATCGGCGAGGCCTTCCTGGGTGAAGCCGGCGATGTCCTGCAGCCGTGTCGGCAGCCCGACCTCGGCAAGATGCTTGGCGAGCCGCTGCGCATCGGCCGCCGGCATCATGCCGCGTTCTGCGGAGAACTCCGCCGCCAGCACCATGCCGATCGCGACGCCTTCGCCATGGAACAGCCGATCGGAGAATCCCGTCGCCGCTTCCAGCGCATGGCCGAATGTGTGGCCGAGATTGAGCAGCGCCCGGTCGCCGGTCTCGCGTTCGTCGCGCGCCACGATCGCGGCCTTCGCCCGGCACGAGGTGGCGACTGCGTGCTCGCGCGCAGCGCCGCCGCTGAACAGCTCGGCGTGGTTGGCTTCGAGCCAGGCGAAGAACGCTTCGTCGCCGAGCGCGCCGTATTTCGCAACTTCGGCATAGCCGGCGCGGAACTGCCGCTGCGACAGCGTGTCGAGGATCGCGGTATCGGCCAGCACCAGCACCGGCTGGTGGAACGTGCCGATCAGGTTCTTGCCCTGGGGCGAGTTGATGCCGGTCTTGCCGCCGACCGAGGAGTCGACCTGAGCCAGCAGCGAGGTCGGCACCTGCACGAAATCGACGCCGCGGCGCAGCAGCGAGGCCGAGAAGCCGGCGAGATCGCCGATCACGCCGCCACCGAGCGCGATCACCAGGTCGTTGCGCTCGATCTTGGCGGCGATCAGCGCCTCGCACACCTGTTGGAGCCCCGCATAGCTTTTGGAACTCTCGCCTTCGCCGACGATCACCGACGCATGTGCGATGCCGGCCTCGTCCAGCACCTCCTCGGTGCGCTGCAGCCAGGTCTTCGCGACGGTGCGATCGGTGACGATCGCGGTGCGGGCGCCGGGGCGCAGCTTGGCGATTCGGGCGCCCAGCGAGGCGAGCACGTCACGGCCGATCACGATCTCATAGGCGCGGTCGCCGAGCGCGACCTCGACGGTGATCGGGGCGGAGTGTTTTTGCGGGGCGTTCATGAAGTCTCGCTCAAGGTTGGGGCGGACGCGCCGCACAGATAGTGATGCAACGCCGCGACGCATTCGTCGACGATCTTCTCGTGCGGCACGTCGCGCGACGCGATGGTGATGTCGGCCTCGCGATACGTCGGATAGCGTTCGGCGATCAGCCGGGCGATGGTGCCGGCCGGATCGGGCGTCTTCAGCAGCGGGCGGTCGGCGCGGCGCTTGACCCGGCGCAGGATCACATCCGCCTCGGCCTCCAGCCACATCGAGATCGCCTTTTCGCGAATCCGGTCACGGGTCTCCTCGCGCATGAAGGCGCCGCCGCCGGTCGCCAGCACCTTGGTGCCGCCATCGAGCAGTCGCGCGATCACCCGGGCCTCGCCGTCGCGGAAATGCGGCTCGCCATGGGTCTCGAAGATCTCCGGGATGGTCATCGCGGCGGCCGATTCGATCTCGGTGTCGGCGTCGAGAAACGGCAGCCCGAGCCGCAGCGCCAGCCGGCGTCCGACGGTGGATTTGCCGGCGCCCATCATGCCGATGAGCACGACCGGGCGATCGCCCAGCGCCGCGACGATCTCGGCTTCCTGGGGCGACCTGCCGGCAGCAGCCGTCGGTACGGTTTCAGACATTCGCGGCATCCGTGGGATAGAAAGGCCAAGCTATACTACCCCCGTCGCCGAGCTTGCCAGAGTCTCTTGCAAGGGAAGGGCGAACATGGTCGTAGTCGACCGTCCTCGCCCAAACGCCCGCCTGTTCGCTGCCGCCGAGATTGTCGAATGCCCACCCTGTTTCGGTTCCTGACGGTGATCGGTGTGGTGGGCGGTATCATCTACGGGACGATTTTCGCGCTGGCCAATTTCGTCGGGCCGAACAGCCGCGAAATGACCGTGACGATCGGTCCGGACAAATTTCTCAAGAAATAGCCGCTAGGCTGGTCGCATGCGTCGACCGCGAACCATATCCAGAGCCGCCCCGCTGCGGGAGCCTGAAGCTCAGGCCGCGCCGCTGCGCCCTGCTTCCTATTCGGACGCCGGGCTGACCGAGCTTTTTCTCGACATGATCGCGGCCGAGCAAGGCGCCTCCGTCAACACGCTGGACGCCTATCGGCGCGATCTGGCCGACCTGTCACACTTTCTCTCCCGCCGCCGGCTCAGCATCGGCTCCGCCGACACTGCGGCGTTGCGCGGCTATCTGGCCGATCTCGACAAGCGCGGCTTCGCCACTTCCAGCGTTGCCCGGCGGCTGTCGGCGCTGCGCCATTTATTCCGGTTTCTGCTCAGCGAGCGGATTCGCGCCGATGATCCGGCCGCGATCCTGGCCGGGCCGAAGCGCGGCCGCAGCCTGCCGAAGGTGCTGTCGATTGCCGATGTCGACCGGTTGCTCGCTTGCGCCCGACAGGAGGCCGACGCCGCAGAAGGGCCAGCGCGGCTGCGGGCGGCCCGACTGAATTGTCTGCTCGAAGTGCTCTACGCTACCGGCCTTCGCGTCTCGGAGCTGGTGTCGCTGCCGCTGTCGGCGGCCCGGCGCGATGCCCGGATGATCGTGGTGCGCGGCAAGGGCGACAAAGAGCGGCTGGTGCCGCTCAACGCCGGCGCCAAACAGGCGATGGCGCGCTATCTGGAAGAGGTCGCAGCCGCCAAGGTCCCCAAAGACGGCCCTGCGCCGAAATGGCTGTTCCCGTCCTTCGGCGAGAGCGGGTATCTCACCCGGCAGCATTTTGCCCGGGATCTGAAGGATTTGGCAGCGCGCGCCGGACTGTCGCCGCGGCTCGTCAGCCCGCATGTGCTGCGCCACGCCTTCGCCAGCCATCTGCTGCACAACGGCGCTGATCTGCGGATCGTGCAGACGCTACTCGGCCACAGCGACATCTCGACCACCCAGATCTACACCCATGTGGTCGAGGAGCGCCTGAAGAGCCTGGTGCGCGATCTGCACCCGCTCGGCGAAGGCCGTTAGCGGCCGGTCATTCGCGACAGCACTTCGTCGCGCTTGACGAACTGATGCCAGCACACCGCGGCGAGATGCAGCGCCAGCACCGCCCCCAGCACCCAGGCGCCGCGGTCGTGCAGCATCTGGCCCCATTCGGAGAGGGCATGGTCGCGCGGCACCAGCCGCGGCCATTGAAACAGCCCGAACCACGGCAGCGAGTAGCCGCCGGCGCCGGAGAACAAATAGCCGCTGAGCGGCATGAACAGCATCAGGCCATAAAGCGCCAGATGGCCGGCGCGGGCCGCCAGCTCCGTCAGGTGCCCGAGCGGCCGTCGGTACGGCGGCTCGCCGCCGATCAGCCGGAACGCGATGCGGATGACCAGCAGGGCCAGGATGGTGAAGCCGAGCGATTTGTGCAGTTCGAGCAGGCCCTGACGCGGCTGCTGGCCTGACGGATAGTAGGCCGCGACGATGCCGAGCCCGATTGCTGCGAAGATCAGGATAGCCATCGACCAGTGCAGCCAGCGTTGGGCGCGCCCGAACATGAAGCGATCGGTCGAGATGGGGGCGTCGTCTGATGCAGTCATGTTGGACTTTCTGGCCAGAGCAGGGGCGGCGCCGAGCCATCAGATCGGCGGCTGAAAATCAAATTACCGACGCGTGATCGGTTCAGCCGGCAGCAGGCAGCGATCGCGCCGGTTCGGGCAGCCGACTTCTGGCGCCCCGGCCCAAGGGCTTCGTCGGCTGTGGTGGATGCGGCGCTGCGGCACTTGTCCCAGCCGCTTGACTTGGCTCCCGGATGGCTTGAAAAGCCGGGCGGCCCTATCGGCCGCAGCTTTCCTCCCCATATCGCTCTAGTCATGTCCGGGCCCATGCGCAGCTATCTCGACTTCGAAAAGCCGGTGGCGGAACTCGATTCCAAGATCGACGAATTGCGCACGCTCGCGGCTTCCGGCAGCGACATCCACGAGGAAATCGAGAAAATCGAAGAGAAGGCGCAGCAGGCGCTGCAAGATCTCTATGCGGCGCTGACGCCGTGGCAGAAGACCCAGGTCGCGCGTCATCCGCAGCGGCCGCATTGCGTCGATTATATCGAAGGGCTGATCACCGAGTTCACGCCTTTGGCGGGCGACCGCAAGTTCGGCGACGACGAGGCGCTGGTCGGCGGCTTTGGTCGGTTCCGCGGCGAGAGCGTCTGCGTCATTGGCCAGGAAAAGGGCTCGACCACCGAGACCCGGCTGCGGCACAATTTCGGCATGGCGCGGCCGGAAGGCTATCGCAAGGCGGTCCGGCTGATGGAAATGGCCGATCGCTTCGATCTGCCGGTGCTGTCGCTGGTCGACACCGCGGGCGCCTATCCGGGCATCGGCGCCGAAGAACGCGGCCAGGCCGAGGCGATCGCCCGTTCGACCGACGCCTGCCTGCAGCTCGGTGTTCCCAACGTGGCGCTGGTGATCGGCGAAGGCGGCTCCGGCGGCGCGATCGCGATCGCCACAGCCAACAAGGTTCTGATGCTGGAGCACGCGGTCTATAGCGTGATCTCGCCGGAAGCGGCGTCCTCGATCCTGTGGCGCGACGGCACCAAGGCGCAGGAAGCGGCGAATTCGATGAAGATCACCGCCCAGGACCTGCTGAAATTCGGGGTGATCGACCAGATTCTGGCCGAGCCCAAGGGCGGTGCGCATCGTGATCCGGAGGCGATGATCGCCACCGCCGGCGACGCAGTCGCTGCCGCCTTCGCCGAGCTGAAGGGCCAGGGCCGCGACGCCATCCGGGCGCAGCGCCGGCAGAAATTCCTCGATATCGGCCGCAAGCTGGCCTGATCGGGCCAGCCTGAGGCCGGCGCGACGAATTGATCAAATCTTAACCAAATCCGCACCGCTGCTCCGGGATTTGGCGTTCGGCCGCAGTTTCGCCGCGCGCCGGCGATTCAATGTTCCTTGACCATGATCTCTGGACCGCCCTGCCGCCGGCCTGATCGGCTTGCGACCCCAAGGGCTTAAGGATAATCTTGTCGGACTGCACACGGCACCAATGCGTTGGCGCGGACGTGGTGCAGAGTTTGGTAAATGAGAGCGGTCGAATCCGCCGGATCCTGCAAGATCCGGTGCCGGAAAGGCCGCGCGGAAGCTGGACGACGGGCTGCTCGAATGTGGGGTGCGGGTTTGCCGGTCGTCGGGGGAGCTTCGTTGTGACGAAAAGCCCGCTTGTACGCGCGCTGATGCTGACTGCCGCGCTGGCCACGATGCCGATGCTCGCCGGCTGCAACAGCGATCAGATGGCGCTCGCCACCAACGCCAAGGCCAACCAGCCGGTGCCGCCGAAGCTGGTTGCGGCGATTCAGGAAAAGAACATGGACCTGCAGTCGCCGATCCTGGTGCGGCTGTTCAAGCAGGAAGCCGTGCTCGAGGTCTGGAAGCAGGACCGCACCGGCGTCTTCCAACTGCTGAAGTCCTATCCGATCTGCCGCTGGTCCGGCGACTTGGGTCCGAAGATCCGTGAAGGCGACCGGCAGGCGCCGGAGGGGTTCTATTCGATCTCCCCCGGCCAGATGAATCCGCAATCGTCGTATTATCTGTCGTTCAACACCGGCTATCCCAACGCGTTCGACAAGTCGCTCGGTCGCACCGGCTCGCAGCTGATGGTGCACGGCGACTGCTCGTCGCGCGGCTGCTACGCGATGACGGACGAACAGATCGCCGAGATCTATGCGCTCGGGCGCGAGTCGTTCTTCGGCGGCCAGCGCGCCTTCCAGCTCCAGGCGTACCCCTTCAAGATGACGCCGGTGAACTTCGCCAAGCACCGCAACAACCCGAACATGCCGTTCTGGAAGATGCTGAAGCAAGGCTACGATCATTTCGAAGTCACCAGGCAGGAGCCGAAGGTCGACTTCTGCGAGCATAAATACGTGTTCGACGCCGCACCGCTGCCCGGCGCGACCCGGCCGCTGCAGTTCAACGCTTCGGCCAAATGCCCAGCCTACGAGGTCCGGCCCGACATCGCCGAAGCGGTGCGCGAGAAGGACAAGCAGGACAACATCAAGATCGCCGAGCTGATCGCCAAGGGAACGCCGGTGGCGCGCCTCAACACCGGCATCGACGGCGGCATGAACCATGTGTTCGCCTCGAAGATCCCTGATGCCTCGACCGGGCTGTCGGATGCCGTCGAGGACAAGTCGCTGTCGGTCGCCTCGTTCGACCGCGCACCGGGCACCATCCCGCCGACCGTCAATCCGCCGCGGCCGTCCGACAACCTGCTGCGCGCCGCGCCGGCCGAGCCCAGCGTCGCGGTGGCTTCGACCCCGCCGCGCGCGCACGTCGCCTCGGCCGCGAAGGACGAAATCGGCGGGCTGCTGTCCAGCCCGACCCATCGGAGCGGCGAAGTCACGGCCTCGACCCGTCGGGCCGCCTCTGCGCCCAGCGGCTCCGGCCGGCACGAACCGGCGCTGCGTCCGCATGCGTCGGTGCCGAAGGTCAACGAAGCGAAACAGCGGCCGTCGCTGAAGCCGAGCGTCGATACGGCCGAGACCACCTCGTCTGCCGCGGCCAAACCGTCCGGGACGATCTCCGGCGGCGCGCCGGTGGTGTCGTCGAATTCGTTCGACAACCGGTTCTCGGCGTTCCGCTGAGGCGGCTCGCGTTTCGTTAGAAACCCCCACGTCGGTCATTCCGGGGCGCTCGCGAACGCGAGCGAACCCGGAATCTCGCCGTTCGGGGCACCAGCAGGATTTCAAAAGTCGTCCGTGAACAAT